>NZ_CANMXR010000002.1:0-537500 GCF_947501835.1 uncultured Roseobacter sp.
GGGCGGAACAATAAGCCCGCGACCAACGCAGCGAGGCGGCCATCCTCCCAAATCAAAGCGACTTCTTCAACAAAATAGGCGGATAGGAGACGTTCGCTGCAACAGCACCACTTTAGCCAGTTCCTCTGAAAAGCAGACATTCGGTAGCGAAATTATTCCAACAAGGAAGGGATGCCTTCCTTGTTGGAGAGAAAAACTCCGGACCCTTGGCTTTGGAGCGCGATGCGCTGCACGTGTACTGGGGCCAGCCCCTACTCCAACTCTTCAGATAGACTTACAAGATACCAACTGGCAAAATGCTAATTCCATATTGGATGTGTCGTGTAGATCTGATCCTCGAAGAGACACGCACGCCTCTGTTTTCGGAGCAAAAGAAAAGAAATGACAAAATTCGACATAGAGACGGTGCGTGCAATGCAAGAGGCAGGGATGGTGGTCTCTGTGCAATTTGGAGGCGGCTTCTGCCGTCCAACGCATGTCAACCTGACACCTGAGCAAGTCGTGACCTACCTTGAAGAGGGATTGGATTATGTGCTCAGGCTACAAGGCATTGAGCCGGCGGAATATGAAGACTGGCAGGCCTCAGACGGGCGCGCATTGTGCATGGAGACGCTGAAGGGCGGCAATCTGTGCAGCAATCAGGTTGCATCGCAATGTGATCTGCCGACGCGGAAAAAAATGCACCGGAATGAGTATTGTCGGCGGCACAGCGGCGGATGAGAAACGTGCGGTGCCCCGCATCGCGCGGCGGAGCACCGAAAGGGTCAGCTTTCAAGCGATTTCATCAAAGCGTCATCCGTTGGGTCAGCGCCCTCCATGATGGCAGCCACCTGCTTTAAGTGATGTGACGCGCGGCGGCTGTCTCGGGCAATCAACGCCTCGGCTTTCACCAATGACGGATCATCGGTCAGACTATAGCCTTCGCGGAGTGCCCAACCATTGAAGCCCGTTTCAAACCGCTGCCGGGTTGCCGCGTCAAGCGACAAGCATTCAGCGGGATGGCCGTGGCGAAGACGCAAAACCTCCCATGCGCGGTGGAAACCACCGCGCCAGCCAGGTTTCAGACCAGAGGATCCTCTTGGGTTTTTGGGGCCGGATATGAGCGATACCTTCAGGTAGATATAGGGATCATCCACATCGATCAAAGCCAGGGCGAGATCCAAGGATTCCCCCAGCGTTCCGTGCGGTTGGATTCCTGCGTCATAGAGAAGATCCGCGTTATGCGTCCAATCCTGAGTTCCGGGCTCGCGAAACATCGGACGGTCATCGAGAGCGTCTGAAAAATCGAATGGAACTGAGGCCCAGACACCCGTGAGAGGTTCTGACAGTTTGAACTGGACCGGCGCGTCAGCTGGAAACTGCCCCAGACCCAGATGGGGCAGGGCGGCTGAGGCCAGGCGCAACGCAATATCGACATTGCCCGCAGAGGGCACATCACCTTCATCAAAGAGCACCCGTAGCCCCTGAGATGGAAGACTTGCAGGCGCTCCCCGTGCGTAGATTTCCGGGAGCGAAACAGCGCAGGAGGTGGGCCCGATCAACACCCGTAGAGATCCACAAGCAGATTGCGCGAAGACCGGGTAGAGCTCGGTGGATTGCAGGTTTTGAATGGCGCAGTAGATCAGGCGTGCGGCATCGGGGGACAAGTCATAGGCATGGACGCCGTCTACCCGCGCCACACCATCCCTCAGCACGATCAGTCGGTTGTAAATCGATGCGTCACAATATCCGTTGCCATCGGTAACGCTCAGCTCCAGTCCGATGATTGGGTCTCCGTCATGATGGAGTGAGAACAATGGCTGCACTTCTTCGATCAACTCGGCGAGGGGAAGATCGTGTTCTCCTGATCTGACAGGGCAAAGGCGCGCCGGAAAGTCCGCCTCAGGCGTCTTGACCATTGGGATCAGAGACGCGTGAGAGGTCGCAAGAGGGGTACCCGCGACCTTAGTTGCGTCAGCTTTCAAAGCGCTCCAGTTCGCTCCTGGGCGGATAGAGGCAGCCAAATCATTGAGTAGCGTGAGTTTGGTTGGACGGTTGTCACCCGTCCAGCGGTCCAAAACGCGGTCGATACCTTTGGAGAGTTGGTCAAACTTAACAGCGAGCGTTTCGCCATGTGGCATGTCGGAGTGTGTTGTCATCAGCTCTTTCCTCAAAAGCACTTGGCAGATCCAGTTTAAACCATGGGCCCATTGGTAGGATCCGGCAAATGCGCAAGATGAGAGAGCAAACCGAAATTTGTGTGTGGGCTAGGCAAACCAGGATCCATTGGGCCCGTATCAGGTTCGCAGGGTTGGTTTTCACCTGCTGCGCCAACCTGTAAATTACAGCGCGCCAGCCCCTATGTAAGCTGGTAACAGAGTAGGTGATCTGGCGATAAGGTTCAAGCACCCACATCCCGGCCGCCGCGGCCTTAAAAAATTGATCATCAACGGGCTGGCCATGTCTTGGTCTTTCACCTTGCAAGCGCGCGCCGCAGCGCGCGGTTGCAAGGATCATGTGGTTCATCGCCAGGATGCTGGCCGCCACCTTTCCAATCATCTGTCGCCAGCCAGTCCTCAAAGTAATACAGCCAAAGATATGTCCATGGGATGATCGTTTGATCGATCCGCTTTGTCGCAGCCCACTCACAGGTTCCGGGCAGGTAGAGGCACAATCGCAGCGGATCGTTGTACACATGTGGGAGGTCGCGATCTTGGGCGAGGAGTTCCAGATCGGGCTCGTTGACGCGGACAGTAGGCATTTGCCGGGCACATACTGGATTGAGGCCTGATAGGTGCGTGCCAATGGGGTTGGCTGGACTGACATGTGCCATGCAAGCGCATTGGTCCTTACCGCTCCGTCGCCATCGGTCGCGGGGTTCGCGCGTAGAAACAGGAGTTGCTGCGACAGCGTCAAATCTTGCTTTCCACCACGTCCGATCATTGGTCGCCGAAGAACGTGTTTTGAGGCACAGATGTTGAAGCCGTTGCTTTTTCGGTGGTGAGACCGATGAGTGGTGCGACTGCAAGGGCACCGGTTTTGCGGCCGGTCGATATTACTCCTCTGCGCGTGTCGAAAACTTGATTGGTAACGCGGCTGCCAAAGGAGCGTTCCATATTGAGAGACAGACGATCTTGGCCGACTGCATCCCGCAGGCTCTCGAAATCCGACAATGCTTTACGGTGCCAAGTGTAAAATGTCGGTGCCCGCCGCTCATCCTTATTCCAGTTATCCGCAAAATTTTCACCATTTGTTGTCTCGTTCCAAACGGCGTAAGCGCGTTGGCCGTCAAGAATGGGTCGTTCGATGAAGTGGGGCATCATACGGATCGTTTCGACCAGCACATCCAGTTCGTCCTCGAACACATGGCGCCGCACGCAATACGCGTAGGCGCGCATCGCCAGCGTGGTGATGATCACGGAAATTGGCGCGATCTCTTCAGTGCTGTTTTCGTAGAACGTATCCCGATGTCTCTTCAGCAACTGGACAGTGCGCCGCAAGATGCCTTTCACTGTTTCACGGACAGGAAAGGGCTCAACTGTCGCCTCATCGCGTTGCATGGCGACGCGCGTACGTACAAGTGTGGGTTTGAGCGCGGCTCGCTCGTCGAACAGCACCTTATAGGCACGCGGGTTCGTGGGGTGCCATTCTTGCAAGCTCCTATCGGGGACCAGCTCGCCATTGTTGGCGCAAAACCGGTTGGAAATCGTAGGTGACAGATCAAGATGAAAGTCGCCCTCATAGTCGAGCCGCCAGCATCGCTTTTTCTCTTCGAGGACGCGCGCATAGGTGCGATGTTCTTTCAACCGGTTACCAACGGCGGCTTTCAGCACAGCGGGGGAGACGCCCGAGGCGACCCCGGCACAAAAACAGATGACGTCGACGTCAAATTCCCTGCGACGAATAGGTTTCACCGCCGTACCGAGGGCGCTCGATCCCTGAAGGTAGACATGAGCGCTGGCCAGCAACTGGTCATCTGAACCCGAAATCCAGTCACCGACTGCACCGTAGCTTTGCCGTGCTTTTTCGAACTGGCTTTCGGTCAGGTCCAAAGCTTCGCCAATCTCATCAAGGATTGAGAAGACCTGTGAACGCCTGAGGATGTCACTGTCGGTCAGGGGCTGTCGCAACACCTGGTTCATGCCGCATCCTCCATAATCTGATATTCGGGTTCAAATGGCGCGGCGGGGTCTTGGAAAAAGATCGGTCCCAAATGCGGCTTGGCGTTGCGTGCCGCAGACATGCCAAGACCCTTAAGCTGTCCAATTTTCGACGTGTCATCCAGTGAGAAAAAGCCACTTGGGACCGTGGGCGAGTATCGGAATATGCGGTCCCCGTCATAGGGGTGCCCGGTCAAAAGTTTCGCCATTCCAAGCGCCCCATTTGACTGGCCATCGGCGTAGAGATCGAGAACTTTAAGGTTCAATCCAGCGATGCCCGGCTCTTCGGGCAGCATGTAGACCTCATCCAAACAGCCCAGGCTGAGAACCCGCAAATCCGAGGGATGCCATCCCAGCAAGGTTATCGCCTCTAGGACCGCGATGGCCGTGGGGTTGTTGGCTCATGTGCCACCATCTGTCAGTCCAATATCGTCGACCGTGCGGTGACGTCTAAAATAGGTGGGTGCAGCCACTGTCGCCAAAGCAGCATCCAGTGCGGTTTTGCGATAGTCAGTTTGAAGGCGAGGGTGGTGCGCAGTTTTGTAGATGTATGGGCTGCGCTGATCAGCGTCCCAGGCCGGGACTATCAGCCGAGTGCTCGACTGGCCGATCACATCATTTTTGAGAACGGCTTTCAGCTCGCGCTCCAGGATTGAGGCATCATGTTTTGGCTGCATGATGTGGCGGCGACCGGCGCGAAGTTTGCGCATAAAGCGCCTGGCTCTACCGGGCGGTGCTTGTGCAGTCTCTTCCTGGTCGAAGATGACCGGGCCGCGGGTTTCGTAGAGCTCCAAAAGCTCTTTTGCTGTGCGCCCCAAACCAAGGCCCAGTGCGATGATCCCGCCAGTTGATGTGCCTGCGATAAGATCGAAATATTGTCCGATCGGCTCACCTAGGTCTTCCTCCAGACCAGCAAGAAACGCAGCCGGCAAGGTGCCCTTGATCCCACCTCCATCAATGGAGAGAATACGGCGAATCTGCCTGTCATTTTTGTCACTGCTCATGGTCGCGGCCTATTTTAGTCGGTTTACAAAATTGCACCTACATTCTGTTTATGCTATGCACATAGATACAATTTGCCGCATTTTCGAGTGTTGCGGTTTACAAAATAAATAATATCTTTAGTTATGTAAACCCACTAGCGGGAGATAGTCATGATCGGTAAACGCCTCAAGAGTGCCAGGGCAGGGTCGGGCCTGTCGTTGCGTGCGTTGTCAGATGCCATGCAAAACAAGGTCTCAGCGCAAGCCATTGGCAAATATGAGCGCAACGAAGATATGCCGGGGTCATCCGTGCTGATCGCGTTAGCGCGCGCGCTTGAGGTCTCCGTGGATTTTTTATTGAGCGACGACGAGTTGGAGCTTGAGGGCGTTGAGTTTCGAAAATCGGCAAGCTCTTCTGCCAAGGAGGTCGCCAGGATCGAGGCGCAGGCCTTGAGCCGTGTGGAGAAATATCTGGCCGTTGAATCTTTGCTGAACCTGTCGAGCCAAGACTGGGACACGCCTCAAGGTGCTCCGTACCGGGTTGAGGAACCGCGCGATGCTGAAGATGCGGCGCGTAGCCTTCGGGATGCGTGGCTTTTGGGTAAGGATCCAATCCCGATGCTGTCAGAGCTCTTGGAAGAGCATGGCATCAAGGTGTTTTCGCTCGATATTGAGAATGTTGATGGTCTCGCAGCAAAGGTTTCGCGCAAAGGGAAGCATTCTGGCCGTATCATCATGATCCGGAAACACACCTGGTCAGAACGCAAGCGGTTTAGCCTTGCACATGAACTTGGTCATATCGTGCTCAATGTCATGCCAGACTGTGATGCTGAGCGCGCTGCCAACCGGTTTGCCGGAGCCTTTTTGATCCCAGCAGAGGTTTTGCGGCAGGAGATCGGCGCGCAGCGCAAGGAAATCAGCTTGGGAGAATTAATAAGCCTCAAGGATCGCTTTGGGGTCAGCATCCAGGCGTTGACATACCGATGCAAGGATCTGGGTATCATTTCTCAGGCCACATTTGGACGGCTGTTCAGTATCTATAAAGAACGCGGATGGCGAAGCGAGCCCTTTGAAGAACCAAATTCGCTGGAGTGGGATGTCGAAGAACCTGAACGGTTCAAGCGCCTGTGTTTCCGCGCCCTGTCGGAAGACCTTATCGGTTTGTCGCGAGCAGCCGAACTTTTGGAAATACCGGTGCGAAAGCTGGAACAACAGTTGGACCATGTGACATAAAGGCAGGGTGAAAATCCTTGTATCTGATACCTCTGTTCTGATTGACGTCGAAAGAGCCTCTTTGACCACGAGGCTCTTTGATCTTCCCTTTGAATTTGTTGTTCCGGATATTCTCTACAAAGAAGAGTTTCTGGACTGGATCGGTCCGGATCTGGTCGCACTGGGGCTACGCATCGTGGAACTCGAACCACATGAAGTTGAACGCGCTGCTCTTCTGCGTCGAAATAGGGCAGTGCTTTCGATCCCGGATGTGTGTGCATTTTCGCTCGCAGCCGAGCGAGGATGGACGCTTTTGACGGGTGATGGTGCATTACGCATGGAAGCCCAAAGCCAACGGGTTGAGATGTATGGGGTACTTTGGGTGTTTGATCAGCTGCAAAACAGCGGTGCTTGCCCGGTTGAAGACTTGCGCGACGGCCTGACAGCATTGCGAGATCATCCCAGATGCAGATTGCCTGTGCGGGAAATAAACCGCCGCCTCCGGCTGTATTGACAGTGCGGTTGTCTGCCGCGTCACCTGCCTTTTGATCGCGATTTGCGCCCAGTTCTTTCTTGGACCGTGACGCAAGTGGATTACGGGCACCGCGGTCTTCGTCAGACGCGTACACGCGAGTTTGTGGTGGTTAAGGGTTTTGTTCGGGGGTATGATATGGGTGTTGGACCGATGCGATTTGGACAACAGCGTTCAAAAATAGCAGAAAAGCACGCTGACCCTGGAGGCAACAACGCCTACCCAGCAGGTCATCAACGCCTCTCCACTCCCAGACACGAGTGGCCCCCAGGCGGGACATGAGTATCCTACAAAGCTGTATCCATTCAACCACACTCCATCCACGTAGACGAAGTGATGAACATCCAATACAAACCAGGACCCAGACACTGATGTCGCCCCAGTCGATTTGCTTTCCAACTGCGCATGCCCGATATCGAGTTCAACAGGCGAATTGGAGATCAACATGGCGAAGCAGAAAACCGAACAAAACACGAAGCATTTGCGTGAGAACGAGAAGAAGTGGACAAAGCCACTTCTAGACGCGGGATGGACCATGATCCCGAACGTTATCTTTGAGCGCCAAAAAGCGCTTGGTCTTGATGCGATCGATATCAATATCCTGCTCCATCTTGCCTCGTACTGGTGGAAGGCCGGTGATCTGCCTCACCCGGGCAAAAAACGCATTGCAGATGCCATTGGTCGGGAACCCAGAACGATTCAGCGTCGCATCGCGCGAATGGAAGCCGGTGGTTTGATCCGGCGCATTGAGCGGCGCGTGCCCGGTGTCGGCAGCAAGACCAACCTCTATGAATTCACAGGGCTGATCACAGAAGCGACCCCATTTGCGGCCGAGAAAATCCAGGAGCGCAAGGCTCTCGAAGCCGCGCGGGACGCAAAAGCTTCAAAGAAGGGCAAGTCGAAGCTGCGTGTTGTCCCCAAGACGACAGATTAATCCAAGCCCATGCCAAAGTTTCCTTCAAAAGTTCTCGACGGTGTCACCTATGACATGACGCATCTCGATGCGCTGACCATCGATGTTGAGTTCGAAGGTGAAACCTTTCGGACGCTGATCCATTTCTCCTGTCATTGCTTTACGGAAAAATTTGACGCAGCCGCGCATCATGTAGATGTGAGATACTCCTTTGCGGGGGAAACTCGGGCCTTCTGCGTGGACCGTCATGCTCTCTCGGCAGCCTTGCCGCAGTATTTCCAAACCTTAGGCAACCAAACGGTGTATCACACCCAAAAGGAAAGCTTCTTTTTCATCCGAACCGCTGCTGCTGATGGAGGTTCCGTTCCGTATGTCGTGTTTTTTCGATCATATAAGTCAAATCAGGATGGTGTTGATGTTGTGATCAACGTCAGTTCTGCCTACCCAAAGCCTGGCATGACCAGTTGGGCGTCGCCGGTTAAGTTCCCTCGAATGGTGATGGCACGGGCAAAAGATCGGGTTCTTCCATTGCGTCCCGCAACCAAGATCAAGAGGGCCTAAACGAAAATAGGCCCACATGGGGCCTACGTCCGTAGTCTAGAAGTGCGCGAGTCCATCTTGCGTCTCACAGAGAACCGCCGAAGCGATATGGTCACCGTATTGCCTGACGAATCAGGCTCACCCGCTCATAGGCGACAAAGGAAGCATAGGGCCTGTTCGTAAACAAATCAAGAAGCTGGGGGACACCAGTGTCTTGGCGGTTGCATACCTGCATCGTCTTACCAATCAGAAACATACAGGTCATACGTTCAGGTCGTTCATTTGCCAATTCCTGCAGCCACTTTCGCAAATCGTCATCGCCCCGATCATGGAAGACTGACAGATGCAGATAGGCAAGCTCGCACGCCCAACGTTCAGATAAGCCGTGCTGGTCCATATCCGAGTCGAAATTGAGTGTAGCAAGTGGCAATTGAGCGCCATGATCAAATGTCCATTCTGTCCGCAGTTCGTAAATGCGACTAGGTTGATACTTTGCACTCGCAGCGAATGGCGGCAATGCGGGCTGCGACCGCGGCATTGAGATGTCATGGCGACTGTCTGCTCAGGGCCGTTCGATGCTCCCAGTACCACTCGGTTACGGATGCTGCGCTGCATTGGATGACAGCGAAGAACCCGTAGCTGACCCTTATATGCGGCCGAACCAATTCGGCGTCAGACACTTGGAGTAAAACCCAAAAAGAAATTTGCCCCACAAATTGACCTAGGGGAATTTTGCCCTTCGATTACCCGCTAAAGAACATAGAATTTTTCTAATGAATACATACATATAGTTCAGCTGAAATCATGAAAGGTAAGCAATTGCGGAGTTTTGTTCTGGTTCTTAGTCTTTTGGCAAGCACTGCCCTCGGTCAATCCTATCCGATCTATCAAAGCACAACCGTCAACGACTACGCGCAAGTTCTTCCAGCCGACATCGAGGCGAGAATCGCGGCCCAGCTTCGCGCCCTAAAGGCCGAAACCGGGGTCGAAATGTCGTTGCTAACCCTCGAAAGCAAACGCCCCTATGCCCCAAACCAAACGCTCGAAGAGTTCTCGACGGGGCTCTTTGACAAATGGGGCATAGGCGACCGCGACAGCAATAACGGTGTTCTTATCCTTATCCTTACCGAAGACCGCGAAATGCGCATCGAACTTGGTGCGGCCTACTCAAACGATTGGGACAGAGACGCTAAAAGGGTGGTGGACAATCGCTTCGTACCCGCTCTTTCGAACGACGATTACGTGCGCGGACTACAAGAAGGTACCACGGCCACGATTGACGAAATCGTCATGCCTTTCCTTGCCGGGCAAGACCCGCGCAGCGGATCTGGCGGACTCAACAATTGGGCACTGGTTCTTTTTGGTGCTTTCGCGGTGCTAAGCTATGGGCGCGGCCTTATCGGTGATCAACTGGCCCGAGTACGAAAATGCCCTAGCTGTGGCCAGCGCGGCCTAAGGCAAACGCGCCAGACAACAATGCCAGCCAGCCGAACGATGTCCGGCTCCGGCGTTCGCACAAGGCGCTGCGTAAATTGCGACCATGTCGAAACGCACGTCTTTGTCATCCCGCAAAAGAGCAGCAGCTCAGGCGGATTCGGTGGTGGCCGCTCTGGTGGAGGCGGTGCTTCAGGGCGATTCTAAACACATGCCCCCAAAACAAGAGGGGGTTGAAATCAATCGGTGCCCCACTTTTGTCATCAGCTTGGTCGAGCGCGTAATTTACCGCTTCGCCGTTCCGAAAGACGTTAATCTTAGGCTGAACGTTTCTTCATTCACTTCAGACCAGTAACGCCGCCCATTGGCGCATTTGCTGCGAAGGTCGGTTTCGTCAGCAAACTGCAACTTAGCCTTGCCCCAGGGATCGCGCTTGCAGCGACGGTCTGCAAGGCGGACTGAGACCGCAGAAAGTGAAGGCAGCATTCAATGTCTGGATTGGGCCGTCCTCAATGTTCGTAGGAACCGACCTAGATGCGATGCTGCGCCAAGTCCGACGACCGCTGCGAGCGCGTACCTGACCAATTGAGTACTCAGTCCCAATGGGGCGCTTTCGCGTGCGCGCAAGTCAGCATGCCACCACTGGGCATTGTCATGTTCTTGCAAAAGCTGACCGGATGCGCGCGATCCCTGCAATGGCGAATAGAGCCGAAACAACTCCATCGATCCAACGACGGAACCTCAAGTAACTATTCATGAGAACCGAAAGCGGAAAGGCAGCCGAATAGGCCGCGTAAACGAGAAACCCGATCAGAGCACATCCAAGTGTCGCTGTAGCTACGCTGATCAAAGCAGCGTCAGTCCCAAGGCCAACTGAAAGCGCTGCCATCCAAACTACTTTATGCTGCTGATTGCACGAATGTCCGGTTTCTCAAGTCGTTGCCGAAAAAAGCCACCCAAACCAAAGGTAGTTTTTTTGCCAAGGGTGAGAGTGGCACAGGCGCTCTTCATTGGTTTGACGTAACGTTTCGGGTTGATTTGAACTATGTTCATGAACATAGTTCAAGCTAGGGGAGTGGAGTTTGCAATGGAACAATTACGCATAGCGGTCGAAAGCGGTATCATTTCCGAAGCGCAACGCAAAGCCATTGAAAAGCTGGATGCGCAGCAATCCGGCCTACGCCTATCGATGGTGCATTTGCTTTGGCTCTGCGGGGTAAGTTTGATCGTTTTTGCCCTGACTTTGTTGGCTGCAGAGATTTCGCAAGGCGATATGGAGCGTCTGACTTGGGTGTGCCTGGTATACAGCGGGGGACTTTTTGCTTTGGACAGGGTGGTACAGCCTCGCTTTGGTCTACGCCTTTTGTCATCACTATTGGTCACAGGAATGGGGGTTACCTTGGCCTTCGCCGTCGCGGCGTATTTACATGCCAATTGGGGGCTAAACGGGCCAGGGCAAGCATGGAACAGTCTGGAAGATGTGCCGATTATTTTGCAGACGATGTACTTACCGCTTTTCCCGATTCTGGTAGTCTCGGCAATCCTGATCGGGTCCCGCAGTTTTCTGCCTGCGTGGCTTGGGGTTTTGTGCGTACTTGGTATGTACATCACCGACATTTTCTATGGCCAACAGCTTGACCATCTGTACGCTGATTATTCACTGTGGTTGTTCGCGACAGTCTTTTGCTGCGCGCTTGGCTGGTGGCTTGACCTCAATGCGCGTCGGAACCACGGCTTTTGGGTGAACAAAGCAGGGCTTTTTGCATTTCTCGTATTTACGTTGGTGTTCAGTTTTTCTTTTCCGAGATCCACGCCGCATCTGTGGTTATTGCTGCCCACCGGCCTGATGATGATGCTCTTCTCTGTGTATATTCGCCGCCCTGGAGGCGTGTCAGGTGGCATGCTAGCGCTCGCTATCTACCTTGGTGACTGGTTTCAGGCTTGGGACAACCTTTATGTCGCCGCTGGGATCATCGCGCTTTGTGGGCTGGCCGCGATCTATGCTGGGGTGCGGGCGCATCTGATAGAAGAGCGCCTTGATATCCTACTGCCGAAAGCGCTAATGCGATTACGCCCGGAGGCTCGGCATGATCCCGTGACGTTCGGATTTTGACCAAAGAGAGGGCTACTTGCCGCGATTGCTGACTTAATTCGGAATGGGCACCTCCCTGCAACGGCGCGATTAAACCGAAGCTGCAGGGTCAGACCAATCATGTGTGCAATGGGTTCTCACCGAACGGAGTGATTGTCGCAGTTAGGAAGCGTGCAAAGCGGACCTTGAAGAACAAACAACAAACGACAGGTTTGTCCCGCCTACCGCCGTTGACCTCGCGGAGACAGTCCGCAAACTTGACCGAAAACGTCGGACGACCGCATTGAGCCCAACGCACCGATTTTCTGCATTGCCTCGAACGTCGGCTCCATTAAGACACGCCTCGCACCCGTTTTAGATTGCAACGCATTGCCTCAGCCAATCGAGCACAACTTCGACGCGTCGAGATCTGTGGCGGCGTTCTGGGGTGAGTGCATGGACGTCGATGGTTGCCCCACGCCAGTCCGGTAGCACATTAATGAGTTCTCCACCGGCCAGATAGCTTGCTGCCTGGAACGACAGGACGCAGATTGGTGCAAGCCCGGCGCGCCCCGCTTCCACATAGGTGTCAAGATCGTCGAATCGGATGATGGCTTGGGGATTGATCTCCATCACCTCGTTGCTCTTGGTAAACACCCAAGGGTAGCCGCGCGCTGATCCCGGGAACCTGTAGGCTATTGGAAGTGGATCAGGTGTCTCATCTGGATGTGCGATGGTGCTATGCGTTTCGATCCATGACGGGGCGGCGCAGAGTACCTGTTCGAATGCACCCATGCGGATTGCACTCGCGGAGGTATCCGGCAGCGGACCGATGCGGGCGGCGATATCGACGGCTTCGCCCACCAAATCCACTGCGGCGTCGGCCAGTGTGAAATCCAACTCGATTTCCGGGTGTTGGCGCACAAGGGTCGCGATGTTTGGCACCAGCAGCGCGCAGGCCAGATGTCGGGGGGCTGCGATCCTGACCCGGCCCGATACGGTATCGGCGCGGCTGTGTACCCGCGCCTCGACATCCGTGATATCATCCAGCAAGGGAGCAATCTGGTCATAATAGGTCCGTCCGTCCTCAGTAACCGAGACCTTGCGTGTGGTGCGTTCCAGCAGCCGAACACCAAGCGTATCTTCAAGCCGCTTGACTGCGGCGGAGACCGTCGCCGTCGGCAGGCCGAGATCGCGAGCGGCGGCGGCGAAGGATGTCAGCTCAGCCACCCGGCAGAAGGCGCGTCTGTCACGGAGGTCACTCATATCGGAGCAATCTCATTATACAGAATTCTGGATATTCATTCGCTTGAATGCCAGATTATCACAATTAGTCAAATGGTCCATATCTTCTTCACACCACAGCAAACGGAGAAGACCAATGACCAACTCAACACTCGAAGCCAACAAAGCCGTCGTCACCCGCCTGCTGGAAGAGGTGTTCAATGGCCGCAACCTCGACCTTCTGCCCGAGGTGCTGACGCAGAACTTCGTATTGAAGCCGGTGGCGGCGCTTCCACCCGAAGAAGCCCACGGCCCGGAGGGCATGCGCGCCGTCTATGAGGGGTTCTACAAGGGCATCCCCGACGTCAAAGCGGAAACGCTCGACATGATCGCGGAAGGCGACATCGTGATGGTCTATGATCGCTTTGGCGGAAGGCATGAGGGACCGCTGGGACCGTTCGAGGCGACCCACAAGCCTCTGTTCTGGAACGTCATGCACCTCTACCGGCTGCGCGACGGCAAGATCGCCGAAGACAACGTGTTCGTGGATGCTCTTGGCCTGATGCAGCAGGTCGGCGCGATCCCGGCTGGTTCCTGATATGGAACAGTCGAGAAAAGCAGAAACGAGGGTGACGCGTGTCGCCCTCGTGACCGGCGCCAGTGGCGCCATCGTGCAGAAACTCGCAGCGGATGGGATGGTGGTGGCTGTCCATTGGAGTACGAACCGAGCCGGTGCCGACGACTGTGTCGCCGCCATCGAGACGCGCGGTGGGACAGCGATTTCCGTTCAGGCTGACCTGCGCCGGACCAAACAGGTGGAGGTCCTGTTCCAGACCGTGCTGAACCGCTTTGGTCAGTTGGATGTCGTCGTGGCGAATGCTGGCGCAGGAGCGCCCGCCGCCGCTTTCCAGGACATCACCGACGAGGATTTGGACGCGGCCCTCGGCACCAACGTCAAGGCGACATTCAAAGTCTTGCGACAGGCCGCAAAAACAGTTGCCGATCACGGCAGGATCATTGCTATCTCATCCTCGCTTGTCGATTTTCCCAGCACTGGCATGGCGACCTATGCTGGCAGCAAGGCCATCGTCCGTACCTGGGCAAAGGTGCTGGCAGAGGAACTGGGGTCGCGACAAATCACCGTGAATACCGTCTCGCCCGGCCCGACGATACCGGGCATGTTCAGTTTGCTGCGCCGGATCTGCGCGAGGTGGCCGCCGCGGCTTCGCCTCTTCGACGCCTCGGTGCACCGCTAGATACTGCTGAGGTGGTTTCGTTTCTGGCGGGCGATGGCGGCGCATGGATCACCGGCCAGCACATGCTGGTAAACGGTGGTGCGACGATGTGAGGCTAGGTCGTACGACCTGTGCCTCCAAAGTCGTTGATTTTTCTGAAGTGGTCTTTGTCGCTGCCCCGTCCAATGTCCGTATCGTCGCGCGTCTTGTCTGTTCAAATATCTTAGAGCGAAAGGTCGGTTTGAAATCCACCGGTACAGGTAAGTTCAAACGGCTTCATTGACGACAAAAGCTGCAACTCAGTGACGAACCTGCCGCAACAGCTAGCCAATGCTGCGTGAACATTTGCTGCACCGGCAAAAGGCAACTAAATCCGCTTTTGAGCTTCCGCGATTACTCATTTTGCCACCTAGGCTGCAGAATTCAGCGACCTCATAGCGCTCTCGACTTTGTCGGTCGTGAGATGCTCATGCACGATCCGCCATCCGTCGCCTTCGCGCACCCAGACATGTGTGCCGTGCTGTGCTGCCGACATTTTGCCACCGCTGGTGGAGATACCTTCACCCGCAAAAGCGAATGTCACGACGGCGAGGTCGCCCGATATGCGGATCTGGGGCTCTCCGATGGGCGCGATGGACCAGCTGCGGAACCCCGACAAGGTCCAAGTGCGGGCGTAGGCGTCAAAGCTTTTTAGCACCACGACCTTATCGTCGAAGTTGTCAACGACATGGATCTCGCCGGTCGAGAACAGCGCGCGCAGCTTGTCGACATCGAATGCGTTTGTGCCGATGTTCCAGGCCGCGAACCATGTGTTCATGCCTTCCGTAATCTGCGCGCGCTGTGTCATGATTTCAGTCCTTTCCATTGTGCATTGTCTCAGACGGCTTCGACCCAGCGGCCGAAACGCGCCAGCAGGCGTGGCATGATCCAAAAGTTCAGAAGCGGGACAACGATCAACGTCAGAACAAACGTTCTTGCGATCAGCGGCCAGTCCCCGATGACTGGCCCGGTCAGGGCCAGCACCAGGGTGATGAGGGGGAAGACGGTTGTCCATAGAAGGACAGCGCGCCGGAGCGCTGATTTGTTGATCAGGATTGGCGTCGTCATGGCCTTGCTCCTCATTGACCATCATCGCTGATCAGCGACCGGGTTGTCTCTGCGTCTGGGAACGGAACAGCAGACGAGCCGTGCTCGTGGATGATCCGCCACGCCCCATCTTCCTGTTTTTCAAAGATCAGGGTCACGCGGGCCTCCGGAAAGGCAATCGGATCCCCGTTGGGCATCGCGCCCGATCCAGATAGCGATACGGTGGTCCAGGCGATGTCGCCCCTGACCGTGACACGCATGTCGTCCGCGGGGACCAGCGTCCATTCCGCAGGCAGCGCCATGAAGCCTTCATAGTAGCGCGATGCGGCTTCCCAGCCTTCTACACCGTTGTGCGGGCGGCCGAAGTCATACGAAAACAGGCGTTCGTCCTGGACGTAGAGATCGGCGATCTGGTCGATCGAGAACGGGGCGTCGGGGCTGGTGCTCCAGCCCGTCACCCAGGCGCCGGTCAATTGGCGCAATTGCGCGTCGTCCGCGGCATCCTGCGCCTGTCCCCAGCCAGAAATGCCGAGGGCGATGGCCGATGCCAGGGCGGTGGTTTTGAAAAACTGTGTCATGGTCTTGCTCCTTTCGATGTGTGTCAGGCGGCCACGGATGCAGCTACCGCTTTGGTCAGTCGTGTGGCCAGTTGTGAAAGCGTTTGCGCCGCGGCGGCCTGCCGGTCCGGCAAGTGCTCCTTGTCGACGGCGGTCAGTTCAACGGCCACCTGCGTGACGTCCCGGATGCCGATGAATTTCAGCGCATAGTCGAGATAGCGCGCTTGGAAATCCCAGTCTTCGACGCCGGTTCCAGGGGCGACGGTGCCGCCGCGTGCGGTGATCACCACAGCGGATTTGCCGCTGAGCAGCCCCCAGTTCTCATAGGGAGCATCCGCACGGGGCTGATAGGTGTAGCCGGGTTGTGCGATGATATCGATCAGATGCTTGAGGACATAAGGAACGCCGAAGTTCCACATCGGGGTCGAGATCACGATCAGGTCCGCATCGGCGATGCGATCGATGACCTGCGTCACGCTTTTCCAGGCACGCGCCTGATCAGACGACGGATCCTCACCATTCAGCAGAGCATATTTGGCGTCGATCAGCGCACCGTTGAAGGCAGGCAAGTCCTTGGCCCACAGGTCCATCCGGTCGATTTCGACGTCAGGATTTGCGGTCTGGATGTCGGCCAGAAACTGCGTCGCCAGCGCGATGGAATGCGAGCGTTCCTTGCGCGGCGAGGCTTCGATGTAGATGATTTTGTTGAGCGGTTTCATGGTTGGGTTCTCCGTTTTGTGTGTTGGTTTGGTCCTCACAAACATCGCTGCGTGAACCGTTGATTGCCAATTCGAATGGGACGATCTGTGATAGGCGTTGCTTATCAATTGCTGTTTTGGCAGAGTTGAACCATGTCAGGGCTCAGGCGATATGAGTGTTTTGTGGCGGTCGCCGAGACGCTGCATTTTCGCAAAGCGGCCGAACAGGTCGCGATGACGCAGCCCGCGCTCAGTCAACAGATCGCCGCCCTGGAAAAATCGCTCGGAGCGAAGCTTTTTGAAAGAGACCGGCGCAAGGTCAGCCTGACAGAGGCAGGCAAAACCCTGTTGCCCGCCGCCAAAAACGCATTGGTGCAATTGCAGGCGGCAGAGGCTGAGATCAAGCGCCTGTCGGCGCAGGAGGACAACCTGCTGCGGATCGCATTTCTTGAGTACCTGAAGGTCCCGCATCTGAGCCAGATCCTGGGTGATCTGATGCAGAAACACACTGACATCGACGTGCAAATGTCAGAGCTGCATTCCGACGCTGTGCTGCATGCGCTTGTTGCCCGGGACATCGAGGTTGGTGTCGGCTTCCTGCCCCCGGACCATCCCGATCTTGCGGGGCGTGAGACCATGAGCGGCGTCTGGATGGCGGCGATCCCGGAGGACCACGCCTTGTCGCAGTTCGACGAGATTCCGCTGGACCGGCTCGCCGGCGACAGCGTGATCACCTTTGCCCGGCATCTCAACCCACCGCTCTACGACAAGGTGCTACGCCTGATGCAGTCCGCACACCCAGAGGCGCACATTGCCTATCACGTCTCCCAACCGTCAACAGGTCCGGAATATGTGCGCGATGGCTTGGGCTGTTTTCTGCATGCATCCTATGTCTTGCCCGATGTACCAGCGGGCTTGACGCGCCGACCTGTCAGTGGCTTCGATCCGATCTCCATCGGATTAATGTGGAGATCGGACCGGAAAACGAAGGCCGTTAAGGCCTTTCTGGACGTGCACAAGCATTGGATAGCGAGAAGCCGTTGACGCGCGCTCAGCAGTGGACCTAGCACCGGGTCACAATCGCGCGCCCGCGCGACGGTCATTCGCTCAATCCTGCGGCCTTTTCGACGATGTACCAGTTGCCTTCGTTCCAGGTGATGGTATGGACTATCTTGGTGATCTTCCAGCCATCATCCGTGCGGACAAGCCAATTGTCTTAGTACCCGATCATGGTCTGCACCGGGCCGCCCCTTGCGTTTGGCAAGTGGTGCTGGGCGTGCAGCATTGAAAGGACGTAAGCGCTGTCCCCCTCAACCGTGATCGTCAGCGGCATCGCAATGTGCTGTGTGCCATTCAGATTGGCAAAGAAGGGCCGAACCGCGCCGACCCAATCGTCGGCCGCCATGGTCTGCAGTCCGCCGCCAAGCGAGGCGGTGAAGTCCATCTGGATTTCGTCGGTGAAGACCGAGCGGTGCAGTTCCCAGTCCTGCATGTCAAACGCGAGGCCGTAGTTGGTGATGACCTGACGGATTTCTTCACGGTCCAGCAGAACTTGCAACTTGGTGTCGGTGCAGCTGGTTGGGTCGACGATGGCGGCATGTTGTGCAGCGACAAGGGTCGGCAGCAGCGTTGCAGCTATGAGTGTGGCAATGCGTTTCATTTTATATCTCCTTCAGGGATGTGTCTTCAGCCCGGTGCGATCATCCGCGCCGGGCTGATTGTCCGCTGCGCTTTACCGCGCGAGGAACCCGCCATTGATGAACAGCGTCTGCGCGGTCACCCACTTGCTGCTGCTGGAGGCGAGGAAGTCAATCAAGGGCACGATGTCCGTGATCTCACCCAGGCGTCCGGCGACACTCATGTTACTGAGATAGGCCGTCGATTGCTCGTTTTCCTCGCCGTGGAAGAACGCGGTATTGATCGGACCCGGAGCCACAACGTTGACCGTCACACCATGGCTGCCGATTTCCTTGGCGAGCGCCCGCGTGAAGTCTTCGAGCGGCGCCTTGGAGCCTGCATAGACCCCATACATGCCTGTGGTCGCCCCCAGGAGGGTCGTGCCCATGTTGATGATCCGGCCACCGTCTTCGATGTGCTTGGCGGCTTCCAGTATCGTAAAGAAGGCCGCTTTGGTGTTGATCCCGAAGGCACGATCAAAATCCGCTTCGCTGATCTCGGCAAACGGCTTCTTGATCACCACGCCTGCGTTGTTGATCACGATATCGATCCGGCCAAAGGCGTCCTTTGCCTCGGCAAAGATTGCTTCGACGGCCTTCGGGTCGGACAGATCGCCCTTGGTGATCAGGGCGCGCGCGCCACCCTGTTGCACCAGACGCGCCGTTTCTTCCGCGTCGTTTGCCGAACTTTCCGAATGGTGGTGAACCACTACATCGGCGCCACGCTGCGAGAGCGAAACGGCAAAGGCGCGGCCCATATTGCGGGCGGATCCGGTGATCAAGGCGACCTTGCCTTCAAGGTCGCGGCCATAGGTCGGGGATGTAGTTGTGTCGGTTGTCATTTTCTTTCTTCATTTGGTTAGAAGCAAGATCATTCCTGCCTTGAAGAAGAAGATGGCGCGGGGAGTTTTATTCATGTAGATACATAAAAATCATTTACTACATGCGAAAAACGCAATTAATGATCGAAACGAACGAACAGCTTTTCCTGCGTGTCGTGGAAGCAGGCAGCCTCAAGGCCGCTGCCGAACAGGTGCATGCCGACCCCTCGGCGGTGAGCCGCAAGATTGCCGCCCTTGAAGACAGGCTGGGCGTGAAACTGCTGCATCGGTCAACCAAGCGCTCGACACCGACCGAGGCGGGCGCGCGATATTATGAGGGGATACGGGCGCTGATCGAACAGCAATCCGCCCTCGAAGCGCGCGTTGCGGGCTTGGTTGATACGCCCACGGGAAAACTGCGCGTGACCGCACCTGTCGATTTCGGGGCCGAGTTCGTCACCCCCGTTCTGAGCCAGCTACAAGAGCAGGCCCCGGATCTGAAAATTGAACTGCTGCTTGGCAGCACGTTTTCGGACCTCGTGGAACAAAACATCGACGTGGCCATCCGTATCGGGCGCCTGCCGGATTCCAGCCTAATTGCCCGGCGGCTTGGATCGGTAACAAGAGTTATCGTTGCGTCCAAAGACTATGTCAAAAGACATGGCGTGCCGGAAACGCCGGACCAGGCACAAACGCACCCGTTCATCATCTATCGACCGGAACAGAACAACACCGTCATCAAGATGCGCCAGAACGGAAAACAAGCCACAATGCAGATGTCAGGCAACCTCACGGTGAACAGTGTGTCGGCGATCCGAAAGCTCGTATGTGCGGGCAAGGGTTTGCATCTGGGTCCCACTTGGGTGTTCAAAGACGGTTTGAACGATGGATCGTTGGTTCAGGTGCTGTCTGAATTCGAGTTGGACGCTTTTCCGCTTCACGCGTTGTATGTTCCTAGCAGCTATGTACCTGCCAAAGTTAGGGCATTCATTGATTTCATGAAAAAGTCGGTTCGTTCCAAGGCTGCGATTTCTGAGTGACCACCGTAAAGATTGGCACATCCAAAAGCGGTTGTTAAATCCATCCAACTGAACGTCAGGTTTGTTCCGCGTCGCCGCCATCGTGCTAGTCAGATGCTGCGCTTTAGCTAACGGCAGCTTCGTCCTGCGTTGCCGACATCGGGAGATGAAACATCGGGACTCAATGTCTGCGGTGAGCCCTTACCTACCGAGATCATGCGCTGCTCGGAAATCTGCTGTTGAGCATTTGCCCGAATGGTGTTCTCTAGGTGCGCAGAAAGATTGTCAGAATTGAGCACAGATACATGCAATGGGTACTTCAGGACTTTGAGGACACCCGGAAGATGGCTAACGCACTTGATCGGCTCGAAATTCCGTACACATGGCACAAAGTTGTTCCTTTCGTAGGTGAACTGACACCCGCTCCGATTGTTAGTGACCCAGACGCTGTGGTCATGTTCGGTTCCTATACCCTATGGCGATACGCACAGGCCAATGGCCTGAAGCCCGGCGTCTTCAAGATAAGGCCTTTTGTTCATGAAGCACCGTGGCACCCGTTCCTTCTTAACGGCGCGGATGCGCTTTTCTTAGCATTGCGAGATGTTCCCGAGCGCCTTATCGATGACGGGACATACTGGTTCTTGCGTCCAGTAGAAGACAGCAAAGAAGAGCCGGGAAACGTAAAGTCTACTGGTGAAATCATTGATTTGGCTAACAAGGTGCTCGCGCTTGAAGAACACGAAATTCCTAAAGGTTCACTTCGTCACGATACTGAATTGATGTTCACCAAACCCGTTCGCATCTTTAAAGAATGGCGACTTTGGGCGATAAGAGATGAGATTGTCACGTACTCTCTCTATAAAGTGGGCGCGCGCGTCGTTTACCGACACGAAATTGATGAGGACGCTTTAGAATTTGCCAAGCGATTGGTGGAGGCCAACCCAAGTTACGCGCCCGCCTATGTTATCGACATCTGTCGCACCGAGGATGGATTGAAGATGCTTGAAGCGAATTGCATCAATGCCGCCGGCTTTTATGAAGCCGACCTAGTGAAGCTGGCATCGTCAATCGATGAGCTTACAGTTAGCTAGTGTTAGAAGCTGACATTCACACGCAAGCGCAGCGAAAAGGCGCTTTCTCCGGCCCACCAGCATTTAGCTTGGCGTTAACACTGGTGTCAGCGAGATGTCCAAATGAATGTTTGGAAAGGCTGCATCTATCCAGATCCGCAAATACCTAACAAACGGCAAGGATACGTGCGTGCTGATAGCGAAGCCGAAGCGCAGGCTTTGGTTGGCATGGACCACGCCCACTTGTTCCCGCAGCAATGCATGTGGCCGGGAAGCGCAGATGAGTGGGTTTGCTGGAGCAACTAGGCGGTGGAGTTGTGCTGCTTCTGCCTATGATCGCTAAAGTCCGCACCGAACCCATAGCGAAGTGTCCAAATCTTGCTGCACGCACTCGCAAAAGAATTCTTGTTGCACTGCGGTAACAAATTTATCTGCAACGCGGCTGAAATGGCAGCCATTCGGGCTGTGTGCTTCATTCAATCGAGGCAAGCGCGATCTCTCAAAGATTCTGAAATGGGGTGTTAAGGATCGATCCGACTAGATCCCACGTTCCAACAAAGCTCCCTTGTGAACGCACGAAGACCTCACGCCAGCCAACTTCGCAAGACACTTCACGCTTAGATGAAAACGATATCGCATAAGTTCAGGTGAAAAATGAAAAAGACCATTTTAGTTGCATCATTTGCAGCTCTGACCAAAACTGGCTGTACCGTACACCCAACATTCTCAGCTAGTCAGGAAGAGCCGGTCGTAGACTCTTGCATGCAAGAAGTCCAAGCCCTTGGAACTTACTCAATTTCACCCGGCCAAGCCACTTCTAGCAGTAATCCCGAAGATGCGCTCCCACGCGCACGGCCAGTCGAAAAGCTTGGTGGAACGGCTCACGGTGCAGCGGCTATCAACTCTTGCATCAAGTGTCTTGCCGGACTCTGAACCGTTCGTCAGCTGAATATCGGACTGGAATGGCAGCTCTGTACGCGCTGCTGCCCGAAAACTCATGTATGAAATCTTTGAAGGCAGTTTCTGCTTGCTGGCGACCAATTCTTGCAAGGCCATTCGTGACAGACGACGCAGGAATCTCAGGCACATCTCTTTCAATCCTCGCCAAGCGTACGTTGGCTAAGAATGACATTCACACCGTGACTGAGTTGCGGCTCAGGGGTGTTTCTTTTCGGCCCACATGAATTTCTGCGAACTTGTGAGTTTCGCCTGTATACATATGGTTAGGTGGTCGAAAGTGTAGCAATTTTTCTCATATTGTCAGCTAGTTACGTTTCTTTCGATTGGAGAGGGTCAAAAATTGCACTCTTATGCGTTACTGACACCAACTGCCAAACGACACGTGATTTTTTCTTTGCGACAGGCTTTTCCTCTTTTGAACCAATCTCGCGTCTAGGTAAGTTACTAGCTATCAAAGGGGCGCTGCCACCGACGAAGGTAACCAACCGTGCAGCCATTCCCGCTGACCTGGTTCACGGCTTTTGGCGGCCTTTTGCTCAGAGCACAGCTCATTTCCAAGCGACCTGTGCTTAACATTGCCCACAATCTACTGTCGCTGAGATTGCCATATAAAGGAACTCAAAGTGGCTAGCTCAATCATTCAAAGTGAACTGACGATAAAGGGTAACATCAAGTCAAATGAAGGAAGCGTGGAAATAAAAGGCAACGTTTTAGGGGACGTAACTGCCACCGCGGTTGTTATCAACTCAGGTGGAGCAATCGAGGGCGCGGTGTCTGCGAAGACTATCGTTATCGAAGGTAAACACAAAGGCAGCCTGAATTGCGATGATGTCACGTTTGCATCGACATCTAGCGTTCAGGCCGATGTAAAAGCCGAGACGATGACCACCGAGAGTGGCGCGAAGGTCTTGGGAAAAGTCGAAATTACCGGCACAGGCTAGATCCCCTCGGCGGCTAAGGGTACGCTATCGTGGGCAGCATGGTTGACGCGCTGGCGCTGCCGGGCCGTACGGACGCCCTTGCTATCCCCCGGGTGCGTAAGATGCCGCTGGATGCTGCGCTTAACGCGTCTTTTTGGAATTGAGTTGCGAACTGATCTCTGTTTGACAGCGGTAAAGTGCAGATTCCCAAGTGCGTCGCGACTAACGGACCCATACTGGAAAACCACACCATAGCTTTGATCTGATGCTGATAGAACCAGACTTAAACAGGCCTCGCATGCTCCATATCGGACAAAAATGGTGATATTTCGGACAAATTCGCCACCGACAATCGACACGGCGCCCGAGATGGCACCTCTATGTAGCTGCGCTAAGCACCATAGATACGGCCTCGGTCATCCAATTTTGGGACAAAATCATGTACAAATCCGCCCTAGCAACGGCAACCGCAATATTCATTGCGTCGTCTGCCAATGCCACTACTTACAACGTCGACTTTACCGCCGGTGACATTTCTGTCGGCGGCTTCATCACAACCGACGGCACGCTGGGAGCGGTCGATGGCGTTGATGAGTTCCTAGATTTTAGCTTGAACGTATCGGTTCCGGGCTTTGATTTCACGTTTGTCGGTCCGAATTACGACTTTGTGCGCGGGGCGGGTTCGCCGTGGATTCTGACGGAGGACAAACTGGTCTTCGATTTTTCCGCGAGCGCGCCAGGCTTCATTGGCGGCTTTAGAAATGATGATGATACAGAAGCGATCTATTTCTGTATTGATGGGCTTTGCAGCTTCGACACGGGGGTCTTGACGGGGATTTTGGTGAACGTACCGGGGACGACTCTATCTGAGTTTGAACTGAGTGGCTCGTTCGTCGTAGCAAAGGTGCCTGAAGTGCCACTGCCCGCGACGCTCCCGCTTCTGATTGCCGGGCTGGGTGGCCTTGTGCTTGTGCGTAGACACGCCAGGGTCTGAGCGACCTCAAACCTTTAGGAGTTCTGTTAAACTCAACCGGTTGCATTGCGCGTGGCGTTAAGCCGATGTGCGGGCGAAGGTGTTAGCAACCTCGATTTGACCTCGCAACTACCAGCGGCGGTTACGCAGGAAACGACCTCATGTCGAACCACGCAAAATGCGGCCGTCTGGATTGGTCTGCTCGCAGCACATAATTTTGTAAACTTGGCCACAGCTTCGGATAAGCACTGCGTGGAGCGCCTCGAACTCGACACTCCACGCGCGTCTAAGAGGCGTCTTAGTACCCGTATGGCTCCCGTCCCACGCTCACCCTCCACAATCTTGCTAAACTCTGTCTGCGCGTTCGAGGCAACGCTTGAGCATATGGTGAACTGGCGGGGGTATGGCGTGCCAAATATTGAAGCAGACGCACCTGATACAGGCGAAAGATCGATCACATAAACGAGCCTGAGTCTCCAAAACCCGACCGCCCCAATGCTCAATATCTTCTGACGTTGGAGAACAAGTTCTGGGAATGCAGAAAATGCGGTATACGAGACCATCAAAGTCAGACATGCCTTTGGACACTGACTTGGAGGGCAAGATAATCAAGCACGACTCAAAAAATGCCCGGGCACGGCACTTCTTTTTCCTTCTGCTCTTTGCCGCGACAACCATATCGGCTGGAACAAGGGTAGCAGCCGAGGACGTTTCTGTTTGGGTTTATCACAACTTTCCGCCCTACATTGTGAACGCAATCGAAAGGGAGGGCATTAGCTATGATTTGGTCCGGTTGCTGACCGAAATGTCGGACGGACGTTTTCAGTTCAATGTAGAAGTACTCCCGAGGCCAAGGCTGGAAAAACGCTTCATGTCCGGAGACCCGGGAATTGTGCTGTGGGTGAACCATGTTTGGTTCGGAGACCCGGACAGAACCCGGTTTCTTTGGACCAACCCAATCCTTACGGACAAAAATGTTATCGTCTCACCAAAGGGGGCGTCATTCCAGTATGAAGGGCCGCAATCGCTTCACGGCATGACCCTGATTGGGGTCAGAGGTCATAGCTATACGGAAGTCGACGGATTGGTGGAAGAAGGCCTTGTCAACCGAATTGATCTGAATGCTGAAGGCCAGTTGATGCGTTTCGTCGCCAGCGGTCGGGGTCAGGTCGCGATTATTGCTAACTCAGCGGCGCGCTACTTTGTCAGAGAGCTGGATTTGAGTGATGCGATTCACTTTTCAAAACAGCCTCACTCCACCTATCAACGATACATTATGGTCCAACCGCACTTAGAGTCCCTGCATGAATTCCTCCAAGAGGCCATATTGCGATTGAAGCTTTCTGAAGAATGGACCGAAAGTGTACAGAAATACGGTTTGAGTGCGGCGCCGCGCCCATAAACAGCCACGTTCCGTTTTGACGCTAAACATGGCTCCAAGACGACAAATATAGCAGTCCATATGGACTCCTTTTGAACCATGAGGCAGCCGTCAATTTAGTAAAAGTCCCGCCTGAACGGATAGCTTAGGTGCTCTTGTCAAAAGACCTGGAGCAATTCCGACTTTGTTAGAGGCACATAAAAACCTTCATGATAAAGCGGATCCGCCCTTGATCACTTCAGCATTACGCTACTCATCGGTCTACGGAGGTTGGAGCTTGTTGGCCCGAGGTGACTTTTCATGACCTCGCTCAATTTTTACTCTTCAGGGAATGATAATACGATCATTTTTACCATCAGTCAGCCCCATGGCATCCAGCTCTGCGATGACGCCCATAAGCTCGCGGCTTTCCACGGGTTGCGACAGATAATACCCTTGAACCTGATCGCAATCGTGCTTGCAAAGCCAATCGAGTTGGTCACTTGTTTCAACGCCTTCGGCGACGATCGTCGCACCAATCTGTTTCGTCAATGTGAGGATGAGGCTGATAATAGGCCCTGACGTTGGAAGCTGGGCGATAAACGACTGATCGATCTTGAGGCAATTCAATGGAAAGCGCGAGATATAGGACAGATTGGAATAGCCAGTTCCGAAATCGTCAATTGCAATTCGATATCCCATTTGTGAGATGGCTTGCAGTTTCTCCGCTATAAGATCGTGATCACCAATCAATACGTTTTCGGTGATCTCCAATTCGATTTTTCCCCTCGGAAAATCCGGGCGCTCGGCAAATGATGCCAGAGATTGCAGCAGTCTTTTGTCGTCGAATTGGCGCGGCGAAATATTGATCGAAAGCTCGATATAACAATCATTTTGATGCCATGAAATAGCTTCAGCGCAGGCCATTTCCAGGATCATCTGTCCAAGATCCTCGATCATCCCTGTCTCTTCGCAAATCGGGATGAAATCTGCTGGCATAATCAAGCCGCGATCCGGATTTTGCCAGCGGACAAGCGCTTCGACTGACACGACCTTGCTGCTTTTCAGGCTGAAACGCGGCTGATAGTGCAGCGTGAATTCGCGATTTTCGATGGCCCGCTTCAGCTCAATTTCGACCATATCGCGCGCTTTTGCTTCAGCGCCCATTTCGTCACTGAAGAAAGTCGCGCGATTGCGCCCGGTTTGCTTGGATGCATAAAGCGCGATGTCTGCCTCGCGCATGATGGCCGTGTAATTGGCGGATGAAGGCACGAAGAGCGCGACCCCCATGCTCACCGTTGCGCTCACCCGGGTGGCATCGTGACAGATCGGCTTGGAGATGGCGGCGCGCAGATCTTCAAGTTTTGCGGCAAGCTCCAGTTCGGAGGGAATATCCTCGAGAACGATAACGAATTCGTCCCCACCCAACCGCACGAACGTGTCCGTTCTCCGAATTGTTGCGAAAACCCGTTCAGAAATCTCCTTGAGAACAACGTCTCCCATCTCATGGCCAAGGCGGTCGTTGATCTGCTTGAAGCGGTCGATGTCAAAGCACAAAAGTGCGCAGCGCTCGGTTTGATATTCTGCAAGCGTCGCCATGTGCTGCTGCAGATAGGATCGATTGTAGCACCCCGTGAGCTGATCACGGTCCGCGAGATACCGCGCTTTGTCGCGCGCGATTTTGAGTTCGCTCACATCGATGGCCGTCAGCAGGATTGCCGGATTACCGGTCACCGCATCCGAGCATCGTTTGACGGTCAGATCGTGCCAACGCGGGCCTATCCCGGTGTTGACCTTTGAGACCATGCGATGCTCGCCCGATGTCTCCAATTCGCCAACCATCTTGTCATAGTCGGATGGATCAACAAACTTCTCCGCGATACTTTGCTGCGCGTGTGTCGCTGTATTGCGGGCGGCCGGGTTCATATAAATGGGTGGCCCGCTCGCGTCATGCAGAGCGATCATGACATCCGTGTGCAGCAAGGCTTCCGCGCTGCGCAGGTTGTCTGGTTCGTCTTCCGCACCGCCGACAACCTCGCATTGCATGGCCATCCGGCCATCGGCAAGGCGATAGCCACGATAGATGACCATAACGCTTGTGGGTGTGCCGTTCGGATAAAGCGTCCACATCTCGCTAAAGCTTGCGTCGCGCTCAATGAAGTCGATCTGATATTGTTTCAAACGCTTGGCAACGGTCGGCGACATATCTTTGGACAGGTCGCGGCTGCGCAAGTCTTCTTCACTTTTTGCCTGCCACAAGGTGCATGCCGATGCGTTGGCAAAAAGAATGCACGAATTGTCCACATCGTAGATCCAGACAGCGGCTTTCAACCGCTGTGCTGCGATTAACACCTCGTCGGACGTATCTGTCGGTGTTGCCGCCAGACGTGGCGACGACACCGCAGCGCCATGATCTATTTTTTCGTTGCGCATTGAACCATTGCTCCAGCAACGATGTCTTAGGCAGCCTTGCTTTCGGCCTGTCCCAATTCAGCGAGCGGACGAAACCCTTTTGTCTGGGCAACAGAATTCACCCAATGCGCAATCGCCGGATAGTCAGCCATGCGAAGCCCTGCTTCTTCGAGGACATGCACGTATCCGAAGGTGGCAATGTCCGCGATTGAATAGCCGGTATCCAACATGAATTCACGGTTCTCCAGATGCGCATCCAACCGAGACAGTCCAATATCGGCCGAAGCCTGCCAGGTTTTGATGTCGGCAGCTCGCGCTTCACGCTGGTCTGGCAAAATGGTTGTGAAAAACCGTGCCGGGGAAATGAAGGGCTCAAGCTTGGATTGTTCGAAATACATCCACTGAAGCGCCTCGGCGCGCGCCTCGCGGGTCGCGGGCATCAGGTAGCTCCCTTCGGCAAGATACCAAAGCATCGCATTGCTTTCACCGATGCCCTGTCCGGTATCCGTTTGCAGATGCGGAACAACGCCAAGCGGATTGATCGCGAGATATTCTGGTGATTTCTGCTCACCTCTCAAAACATCGATCAGCACCACCTCAAAAGGGTGGCCAAGTTGATGCATGGCTAGCCATGGCTTGAAGCAATTACCGGACCCCAGACACGCATAAAGTTTTGTCACGAGACTTCCCTTCTCTTTTAACTTTTCCCCTCTGGTTAAGAAATTGCCGTTAACGCGGTCTGAATTTCTGGCCCAAACCAATTTCGAATACGTACTAAATTGGCGCGGTCTTGGGTCCGCCTGACCGTAACGATCCACCGCCGAGGAGAAATGCAACCTGGAGCTGTGCTGAGTAAGGTCATACGCGTAATCCGACCCTGATTTTCTTAACGCACCCCCGAAAAATTCGTTAACGCAGCCCGTTTGATGAAACTTTCGGCATTGATAATGACCGTTAACCAAATTTTAAGTGTCTGAAAATATTTTTCTCTTGGTTAACAAATAGTTAATCGGTTATGCGAGTTGCCAGTTAGTGAGTTTAATTCGAACAAAACAGTGAGATTCGATGTTAAGTTATCCAGAAACCATCCTGTCACCCGCATCTTTCGACCAGCCTATTTCGGAACAGATTTGGCGCTCCAAATACCAGTACATCACTGGTGGCAAGGAGCGGGATATCACCGTCAACGACACATGGCTGCGCGTCGCGAACAGCCTTGCTCAACCTGAAAAGCCCAGCGACCGGCAAAACGTTTCGCTGGCCTTCTATCAGGCGATGGAGGGTTTCAAATTGCTGCCCGCCGGTCGCATTCTCGCAGGCAGCGGAACACATCGAAATGTCACCCTGGCCAATACCTTCGTGATGCGCGCGATTCCCGATTCGGTTGAAGGCATCATGGACACGGTAAAAGACGCGGCCCTGACCATGCAGATGGGCGGCGGGATCGGGTTTGATTTTTCCACCCTTCGGCCGAAGGGCACGCTGGTCAGCGGTCTTGATTGTCCGGCGGCAGGTCCGCTGGCGGCCATGGATATCTGCAACACGGTCTGCGGGATGCTGGTCACCGGCATGGGGCGCGGCGCAATGATGGCAACCATCCGCGTCGACCACCCGGATATCGAAGCTTTCATCACCGCAAAAGCCAATCCCCTGCGACTGCGGAATTTCAACACATCCGTGATGATCACGGACAGTTTCATGGCCGCGGTTGAGGAAAATGCCGACTGGGATTTGATCTGGGACGGCAAGCCGGTCCGCAGCGTCAAGGCGCGCGATATCTGGGAAAAGATCATGTCGCGCACTTATAGCGCGGCAGAACCCGGGGTGCTGTTCATTGATCGGATCAACGCCGCGAACCCCTTGGGGTATCTGGAACATCTCTCCTCCACCAACTCTTGTGCGGAACAACCGCTGCCTCCCAACGGCACCTGCCCTCTGGCCTCGATCAATCTGGCGCGACTGGTGTCCGGTCCGTTCAGTTCGAAAGCCACGTTTGATCTGGAAGAATTGCGCCGGTTGGTCACGGTCGCCGTGCGCATGCTGGACAACGTCATCGATGTGTCGCGATTTGCCGTCGAGGCGCAGCGGCGCGAGGCCCAGGCCAAGCGGCGCATCGGCGTTGGCGTCACCGGCGTTGCCGATGCGCTGATCATGATGGGTGTGCGCTACGGCACCCCTTCGGCTGTGCGGCAGGTCGGGTCCTGGCTGCAGACCATCCAGAACGCCGCATATCTTGCCTCCGCAGAACTCGCGGCGGTGCGTGGCGCGTTCCCGCTCTATGACGCAGAGCAACACCTGCAACGGGCCGGCATCCAGGCACTTGATCCACATGTCCGTGATGCCATTGCAAATCACGGCCTGCGCAATGGCGTGTTGACCACCATCGCCCCGACAGGGACGACGTCAATGTATGGCGGCAACGTATCCTCCGGGATCGAACCTGTTTTTGCGACGTCTTACACCCGCAAGATCACCCGCCCGGACGGTACCAAAAGCGAAGAGCTGATCCAGGACTACGCGGTCTGGCTCTACTACCGGATGTTCGGGAAATCCGCGCCGCTGACCGATGCATTTGTGACCGCGCAGGACCTGCGCCCGGCCGATCACATCCGCATGCAAGCCGTGGCACAGCGCTGGGTGGATAGTGGCATATCCAAGACGGTGAATTGTCCGGAAGACATTCCGTTCGCGGTCTTCGAAGACGTCTACAGACAGGCCTTCGACTCCGGCTGCAAGGGGTGTACGACCTATCGACCAAACCCTGTTACAGGATCGATTCTGTCCGCATGAAGCTGATGACAAATCTGGCGCGGGTATTTCGAAGAAATGACCCCGGCACCCCCGCGCCTGACCCTTCACAACCGGGCGGCCCTTCACCGTCACCTGACGCAAACTGGGTGCCAACCCACAGGCACCGCAAGGGTGGGCTCTACCGGGTCGTCGGACACGGGATATTGGAAGCGGATCGCACGCAAGCGGTCATCTATGATGATGCTGAAGGCACCGTCTGGATCCGTTCCGCCGCGGAATTCGCTGACGGGCGTTTTGAAAGCCTGGGACCAGAAACCGATACGGCACTCTGAGCGCGCGGCAGGCATCTTCACCGCGCGATCCATGCGGGTCCGTGCTAGATCAATCGTGCCAGCGTCTTTTCGATCCCCTGCATCACCATTCCAACGTGATCACGATCCGAAGCCGCTGCATTTGGCGGACCAAACTGACCGGCATCATTGTCAAAATACCTGCCGGACGCGGTAGCAAAGCTTGGATCAAGCGCCGCCTTACAGAGGATTTCGGCACCGATGCTCAAATCGCTCCCAGCAATCCCGAATCCTTCCTTGACCATCTTTGAGGCCAGCAAGGAGCCCGGGTTTACGGCAACAACCACAGGGCCCTCGCCGAGCTCCTTGGCAAGCTCCTGCGTCCAGATCGTGATCGCGAGCTTGCTTTGCGCATAGGCGGCCATGTCATCAAGCATCATCTGACCGGCCAAGGCATCACCGTCGATGCGCGCCTGCGCCGCGGAAGACAGGTTCACGATGCGGCCATCCTTGGGGATGATCGGCAACAGGCGGCGGGCCAGATGATAGGGTGCGAGCGTGTTGACGACAAAGCGGATGTCCAACCCCTCCGCCGTCTGTGTTTCGGGCGCCTTCAGAACGCCAGCGTTGTTGATCAAGACGTCCAGCTTTTCGTGACGTTGTAGAATCGCCACCGCCATGGCGTCGACCTCATCCATCCGCGACAGATCGGCCACATAGCTTTCAGTAGCGCCGTCGACCTGCGCGGCAGCAGTCGCCAGCTTGGCCGCGCTTCGGCCGTGCAACAGGATGGTATGCCCTTCGGATGCAAGCAATTGCGCGGTCAGCAAACCGATCCCGTCGGTTGATCCGGTGATGAGGATGGTCTTGGACATGTGGGATCCTTTCGATGGGCGCTAGTGCGCCTGTGCTTGTAGCTCTCCCAGAGATCGCTGCAAGACTTTCGGCCCGATTTGATCTTTAAAGAAGAACACCAGAGCCGCCAACGCGATTAGCCTGGAGATCCACCGCCCAGCCAACTGCGATAGTCACTGACCAGCAGATGCGTTGGCGCGACATCTTCTTCGACCTCGGCAAAACGGCCGATGGGATCGCGAAAGATATTATCCGTCTCATCGTCATTCACGGTCGAGACCTCGCCAATCAACACGTCGCCGCCCTCGCCCCAGAACGCATGCCAATCCCCAGGCATCAGTGTCACGCTTTCCCCCGGCGCGAAGGCAAGTTTCTCGCCCGGGGCATAAACACGCTCGATACCATCACACCAGACGGTACCGCCACGATCCTCGGCGAATTTGCCGTCATCGTCGGATCCGAAAAGCTCGATCACCAGCGTTGCACCGCCGCGATTGATGATGTCCTCGGCTTTGATCACATGGGTATGCATCGGGCTCAGCTGATCCTGTTTGGAGATCAGCAGTTTTTCCGCATAACACATGCCACCCCCGCGCTGCAGATCGGCCAGCCGCCCGTTGCGCAATGTGAAGAGAAAGAGACCCATCTCGTCATAACGCCCGGCACCATAATCGGTGATGTCCCACCCGCAGCGGGCCGCGATCACCTGACGTGCGTCATCGCGGCGGACGTGGAATTCATCCGGGGTCCATCTGGCAAAAGGCGGCAGGACAAAGCCGTATGAGCGGATCATCTCATCCGCTTCGGCCATGATGTCGTTGATGCGTGAGCGTTTCATGCAGCCTCGTGGGTTTGCAGAATTTCTATGACCATGGCCGCCGTCCAGGTGAATTGTGCCCCCCCGCAGGGCGCGCCCGTGGTCGGGTCGTAGTACTCCGCAAATCCGCTTTTCTCAATGAGGCGCACGCAGTCCGACATGATTTTGTCGACAATCGCAGTTTGGCCCGCCTGTTTCATCCCATCGGCAATCATGTAGTTCACGATCAACCAGGCAGGACCCCGCCAGTACCGCAAACCATCAAAATCAGGGGCGGTGGGATCATGACTGGGGACAAGGAAATCACAGCTTTTTGCAAGGGTATCAATCCGCTGGGCAAGGGCCCTCGCCCGATCCGCCGGGATCGCGGCAAAGGTCGCCAGAATGCCGCCGATGGACGGGCTGTCGATCAGGGTGCCAAGCGTCCGATCCTCGCAGAGATATTGACCATGTGCATCGCTCCAAAGCGTCTCCATGGCCGCAATGCCCTTTGCCGCCATCGCGCGGGATTGATCCGCGATCTCAGGCTCGCCCAGACGATCCGCAAGATCGGCAAGATCGCTGCAGGACCGGGTGAGGATCGCATTGAAACCCGGATCCACCACGCGAAACGGCGAGGCGTCGTGCAATTGCGTATTGTCCCAGCCCAGGCTGCGGAATTTTTCGACCAGCCAGATGTAGCGTTTGTATTGCGCGTCGGTGGGGCGGTGTGCAGGGTTGGCATGACTGGTATCGCGTCGGGTGAAAGGGGCAACGCCTTCGATTGGGACGCGTTCGAACGCGCGATCCCAATCCACCGAATTGTCGCGCCCGGATTCCCAGGGATGAATGATCGCAACCAGCCCAGTCTCCTGAGGGTCGCGCGCGCGAAAGAACCATTTATGCCAGGCGTGGATCTTCGGCAAAAGCGCGGTGGCGCGCAGGGTCGCCAGCGTTTTATCCTGCGCCCTGTCGAAAATCCGGCGCACGGCAAAGCCGGTCACGGGTGGTTGTGTGATTCCGGATGTGGGCACGTCACGCCCGGTTTGCCACACCTCCGGGCCGGGAAAATACCCCTCATCCGGTTGGTGAAAGATGATATGGGGCACCATACCATCCTCCCATTGATGGGCAAAAAGCGTATCGATCTCCGTCCAGGCGCGGGCTTCGTCAAAATGCGCGAAACCGATAGCGCTGAGCGCGCTGTCCCAGTTCCACTGGAACGGATAGAGCCCATGCGTCGGCACCGTATAGGTGCCCCGGTCGTTCAACCGCAGCACCTCTTTCGCCTGATTGGCCATGTCGTTTCTGCTGGCCATGGCTCAAGCCACCGCGAGCGTGGTTTCGGGATCAAACCACCGCACCCGATCAGGCAGCGGCGCCAGCGTCAACGTCTCCCCGGTGCGCACGGTCATATCGCTGTCGAGCACGGCGCGGAACATGTGACCCTCCACCTCGCAAGTCACCAGAAGATGCGCCCCCAACGGCTCCACGACCTTGGCGGTTGCGGCCAGCCCGCTTTCCGCAAGCTGCATGTCTTCGGGCCGAATGGCGAATTGCAGCGGCCCTGGGCCGGTGTTCGGACCCTCGACGACCTGTCCCGCCACGGACCATTTTCCTGCGCCCACAGGAGTTGCCTTGAGGAAATTCATTGGCGGGTTGCCGATGAAACCGGCAACAAATTCCGCGGCCGGGTTGCGGTAAACCTCGATGGGCGAGGCCGCCTGTACGATCTTGCCTTCATGCATGACGCTGATCCGGTCGGCCATACTCATGGCTTCGACCTGATCGTGGGTCACATAGATCGCGGTGGTCTTGCTTTCGGCCAGAACGCCCTTGAGTTCGGCGCGCATTTCCATCCGCAACAGCGCATCGAGGTTAGAGAGCGGTTCGTCCATCAGGATCACATCCGGCTCCATCGCCAGCGCGCGGGCGACGGCCACACGTTGCCGCTGACCACCTGACAACTCGCCCGAATAACGTTTGAGCAGCTGTTCGATGTGCATCAAGGTCGCCGTGCGCTCAACCCGGCGTGTCACCTCCTCATCCGGCAGTTTCTGCATCCGCAGGCCGAAACCGATGTTTTCGAATACGGTCATATGCGGGAAAACCGCGTAGTTCTGGAAGACCATGGAAATGCCCCGATCCTTGGGCGAGAGGTGATCCACCCGGCGCCCGCCGATCCAGACTTCACCGGTCGATGCCGTCTCAAGCCCCGCGATGATGCGCAACAGCGTGGATTTACCACAACCGGATGCGCCCAGCAAAACCATGAACTCCTGATCTGCGATGGTCAGGTTGATGTCGTGCAACGCCTGGTAATCTCCGAAGCGTTTGGCGACGTTTTTGATCTGAATTTCAGCCATATCTGTGTTCCTTTATATCTGTCGCATACCGCTCAGCGGTTGGCGATGCCCCACATGGCAAAGAGGTATTTACGCACGGCGAAGATGAAGATCAGCGCGGGCACAACGAGGATGAAGCCGCCTGCAAACTTCAGGTGCAGCGGTGAGGTGTCGAGGTTCTGCAGCAGGAAGGCGGTGAGCGTGCGGTTCTCGATGGTCAGCACCGCCGCCGCAAAAACCTCGTTCCAGGAGATCACGAAGGCAAAGATCGCCGAAGCGGTGATCCCCGGCAGGATCAGCGGCAGCACCACCTTGGTAAAGGCCGTGATCCGCGTGCAACCCAGGGTCCAGGCGGCCTCCTCAAGTTCCAGCGGAATGCCGGAGAAGAGCGAAAAGGTGATCAGCACCGCGAAGGGGATCGCCAGTGTCGTGTGCACCAGCGCCAGACCAAACACCGTATCATCGAGCCCGGTGCGGATGAACATCACCGCCAAGGGCAGCGCCAGCAGCGGCAGGGGAAAGGCGCGGGTCAGCAGGATCAGCAGCCGGAAAAGCTCCTTGCCGCGGAACTCGAACCGCGACAGCGCGTAGCCCGCGGGCGCGCCGATCAGGATCGACAGCACCATGGTGATGCCCGCCACCAGCACCGAGTTCTTGAGCGCCGTGAGCATGCCCGCGAAATTGGCGAAGAAGGTGAGCGAGCCCAGGTCAAACTCCGGAAAGAACGGTTTGGGAAAACTGTTCACGGTATCCGGCGACGACAGGGTGTTGATCAGCAGAAAGTAGATCGGGACCAGCACCCAAGCGCAGAGCAGGACGACGGCAGAGACATAGACGTAACGGCCTGTCTTGCGGGTATCGCCAGAGGTGTCGACAATCGCAGCATCGGTCATATCGAAGCTCCTTTCGGAACGCGCAGGATGCGCAGGATGATCAGGGTGAAGCCGATGGAGATCGCGAGGATGATCAGCGCCATCGCCGCAGCCGCACCGCTGTTGAGAAGGTCGAACTGATAGGCATAGGTCTCGCCCATCAAAACCGGGAAGAGCGTGCCGCCCAGGGCTGCCACCACAGCGAAGATCTCAAAGGCCAGAATGACCCGCAGCACCAGCGCGGTTTGCAGCGAGGGTCGCAGCATCGGCAATGTGATGCGGATGAAGCGTTTCCAGGGAGAGGCTCCAAAGACTTCGGCGGCCTCGTAATATTCCTTGGGGATCAGACCGATGCCCGCCACGAGGATCACCAGCATGATCGCCGTTGCCCGCCAGATCTCCGCCAGGGCGATGGCCAAAAAGACGATGCCCGGGTTCTGGTAGCTCAGCAGGTTCACCGGCTTGTCCACCACGCCAAGACCATTCATCATTGTGTTGAGAAAGCCGGATTGCTCGAAGATCGCCAGCCAGATGATCCCGGCAGCAAGATCCGAAATGCCCAGCGGAATGGTCCAGACATAGAGCACAAGATCGCGCCCTTTCTGCATGCGGGTGACCATCGTGGCCATCAAGAGCGCCAGCGCCACCTGCACCGGCACCACGGCAACCGCCAGCAGCATCGTATTCTTCAGCGAGATCGGAAATTTCCAGTAGGTCACAACATCGCGGAAGTTATCCATCGAAAAACCAGCGCCGGTGCTGAAGGCCTGTTTTGCCACCAAAACAAACGGATAAAGGAAAAACAGGCAAAGAAACAACGTGACCGGTGCAATCAGGACGTAAGGCAAAAGCCGAGCGTTCATCGGATCGCTCCTTTCATAGCGCAGCGCGCGCATGTGAAATCAGGGGAGGAGGTGTATCCGGGCCGCATGCGAGCCCGGATACCGGGAGGGGTGCAATTGCGGCCTTATTCGACCGGGCAGGCACCTTCGGATGGGGCGTCGGGCGCCCAGCAGGGTGCGCCGGTCTCGTTCATGATCGCGGCAAGCTTGCCCTTCTGATCATCGAGCACGGCGCGGATGTCCTGGCGCGCCAGAATGATGCGCTCAAACGAGTCCACGAAGACCCGGTTGAAATCACCACCCTTATCGCCGAGACCGGCGGGCAGCAGACCCGGGTTGGCATCCGGGGAACCGCTCATCTTGGCGACAGCCGCACCAGCCGCCTGAACAGAGGTCGGCAGATCCGCCGGAAGCTCCACATCGATGACCGGGAAGAAGTTGGTCGCCCGCAATGTCGCGATCTGTGTTTCCGGTTTCAACATGTGCGCAACCAGCGATTTGGCGGCATCCATATCCGGCGCGGTACGCGGGATCGCCACACCGGCCAGCACCGGCATAAAGCCACGGCCCGCAGGACCGGCTGGAGCCGGGAAGGCCACGAAATCATCCGGGCGCTCGTTGAAGGCCTGCGCCAGGCGCGATGTGTGGTCAAACACGATCCACGCGTCGCCCGACAGGAGCTGTTCCTGCAGGAACGAGAAGTTGGTCGAGGCCGGGTTGGTATGCTCCCAAAGCTCGCGGAATTTCTCCCAAGCCACGACGGCTTCATCAGATGCAAAAGTCCGCACGACGCCGTTGGTGTAAGAGGGATAGAGATAGCCCTGGAAAAACCGATGCTTCAGACCCTTGGGTCCGGCAGGAAAGCCGAATTTGGGCTCGCCCGTCGCTTCGTGTACATTGGCGGCCCAGGCAATCAACTCGTCATAGGACAGCGCGTCGATATCGGCACCGTCAGGCAGATATTGCAAAGCCTCCTTGTTCGCCGCCATGATATAGCTGGCCTGCATCCACGGGATATACTGCATCCCATCGGTGCCCAGTTTGGCGAGGCTGTTGAAGGTGCCGCTGGCCGACGCAAGGCCCAATTCATCGAGATCTACAAGATCATCGGGGTTCATGGCCGAGAAATCACCATGCAGCGCGCCCAGCAGGCCAATGGTGCCCGACCCGGCCTGAAGCTCCGCCTGAAGCCGTGTCAGCCAAGGTCCGCCATCATTGGGCTGGTAGTCAACGTTTTGATCTGCCGCGCCCAGCACCTGTTCGCGCATGGCCTGCGCCTCTTCCACCGGTTTGGCCTGTGTCGACCAAAAGAGCACATCGGCTTGCGACACGCTGGCCGACAGGGCGAGCGCGATGCCGGTGGCTGCACCGGCGATTTTCGTATGTAGGGTCATTGGTTTCCTCCCGTAGCTGATTTTGGAGCCGAATGCGTTGTCGGCGCCCATCATATCCACGGCCGTAGCTTTGCCTCGGGGTCGGGGCTCAGGCCACGTCCGTCACCGGGTCAGCCATCCTCACGTATTACGAGAACGACTCAACCGATGGTCGCCATCATGATATAACGATATATCTTTAGTCAAATGATTTTTTCGTTCCTATTGGGCTCATCTTTGCGGTTTTGGGAGATTTGCCTTGATTCCTTTGGCCTACACCGACAAAATCAGGCATAACGTTACATCACCAAAACGGAGTTTCGATGGCAGGCAAGCCGACCCTTGGGAGCGTCGCAAAGGAGGCGGGCGTTTCGATTCCCACCGTGAGTCAGGTGATGCGTGGGACTGGCCGAATTTCCGAACAGACCCGCAGAAAGGTGCTTCAGGCGGCCAAGAAACTGCATTATGTGCCGGACTCGCGTGCCGCCGCCATGCGATCCGGTGAAAATCGCGAGATTGGCTTTGTCATCAATCAGATTTCCAACCCGTTTAATGCCGAAGTTATCTTTGGCGTCAGTGATTTGCTCGAAGCAGACGGATACCTCGTCTCCGTTCTGGACGCGCGCGACGATACCGAGCGCCAGGGACGGCACCTCGAAGCCTTCATCCGCAACGGCCGTGGCGGGCTGCTTTGGCTGCCGGCGCTGGATACACCCGCGGAAACCTTCTCACTGCTCAGGGCACATAGTATCCCGGTCGTGACCTTCCTGCGCCGTACCGAAATGGGCGGGTTCGATCACGTCGGCATTCGAAATGCCGAAGCGACGGTTTGTGCAACACGGCACCTTGTCGAACGGGGACATCGCCACATTGCCTATCTTGGCGGCGATATCATGACGAGTGTTCGCCGGGAGCGTATCGACGGGTACACCACGGCGCTTGCAGCGGCCAACCTCGGTCCGCCGATCATCTGGGATTGTCAGGACAACAAACTGGCTGGTCTGATGGCGATGCAGGCGCTCCGTCTGGCCCACCCCAACGTGACGGGGGTGGTGTGCAACGGCGACACGGTGGCCCTTGGCGCTTGTCTGGCCTTGCAGCGCGACGGTCTGGTGCCGGGCGAGGCGCTGTCTATCGTCGGTTTCGATGATATTCAGGATGCCGCGGTCGCGACCCCGCCCCTGACAACGATGGCCGTTTCCCCTTACGAGCTCGGGCGCAGATTGGCCCGTGTCCTGTTGGAACGTATCCGCGAACCAAACGCGCCGGTGACCACCTCTGAAATCTCGGCAGAACTGGTCGTACGCAGCACAACAGGGTCCGTTGCATCCGATTGATGCAGGCTGTTGCTCGACCCGCTAGCTCAGGAACTCCTGAATCACACGCGCCCGCTGTTGCTGCCCATCCGGATCTAGCCCGGTTTTCAGCGACGCAAAGTCTTCCGCCCATTTCGACGTACGCATGCGAATGGGCGGTTCATCCGCGTTGATGCATGTCATCATGACATCCGCGACCTCGTCCGGCGTCTGATAAATGTCTGACCCGGCCTGACGGTTTTGCGCACCGCCGATGTATTTTTGCAAAATCGGCAGGTATTCATCCTCCAGCATCCCCCCGGTTTGCTGGACATGTTCCAGAACATTCGCCGCGAATTCTGTGCTGATGCCCCCTGGCTCAACCACGGAAAAATGGATGCCAAAAGGCGCGGTGACATAGGTCGCCAGGGCCTCCATGTAGCCTTCGACCGCAAATTTCGCCGCGCAATAGATTTCATTGAACGGCTGCCCAACCAATCCGCCCACCGAAGAAACCGTAAGGATATGCCCGCTACGCTGCTGGCGCATGTGCGGCAAAACGGCCTTCGTGCACCGAACGACGCCCCTGAAGTTTACATCCATGACCCAGTCAATATCTTCCTCACTGGCCTGTTCAGTTGTGCGCACGTACCCGGCGCCCGCATTGTTGATCAAGAGGTCGATACACCCTTCTTTTTGTATGACCGCATCGACCGCAGTGTTGATCGACGCCGTGTCCTGAACATCCAAAGGCAATACGTCGAGAGCAACGCCTGCGGCGGTGGCCGCGGCGTCCAGCGCATCGCGCTTTTTCAAGTTCCGCATTGTGGCATAGACTTTGTGGCCAGCCTGAGCTGCCTTTACCGAGATACTGATCCCCAGCCCTGTGGACGTGCCAGTGACGATTACAACTTTGGACATCTATGTGTTCCTGTTCCGTGGGTTGGGGTCTGAAATCATGCGCGCAAAGAAACTGTCTGGCCTCAGCGCCTGAAGCAGTGGGCTTTCGCCAAAACCGAGTTCGATGCAGACTATTCAGATTTTAAATGAGCATGCACTCACAAATTGCTCGTGATTGTATTGGCAAGTCAACATAGTTTCCCAACGGAAGATGCCTCAGCGCAGATTTTCGCCAGACGGTCACCCCCTGAAAACCGCTGTAATCACACCGCCAGAGCAGACAGGGGCGTATGGTATTTGGAACACGGCGTTCACCAATAATGAAAATCAATATTGAGTAAAATTTTATAGTCTCTAAACAACTTCTGCTACGTTTCGGTTATCTGGAGTTTGTTGTTATGAGATTTATTGTTCCAAAGGACGAACGCCAGACATCGTTCGGATCGCGAGATTTGCTGGTGACCACCCTGGCGTCAGGTGTCTTGTTGACCGCGCCCGCGGCATACGCGCAATCGCCACAGGGCGGGGTGGTGGCAAGCGGCACCGCCAATATCTCACAATCGGCGCAGCAATCTGTCATCAACCAGACAACCGAACGCGCAGTCATCGATTGGCAAAGCTTCGACGTCGGGCGCGACCATACGGTTACGTTTAATCAACCGGGTCGCACATCCGCGACGCTGAACCGCGTGAATTCAGCCAGCGCCAGCGTCATCCAGGGCGCCGTGAACGCCCCGGGTACTGTTGTTATCCAAAATACCGCAGGGGTGCTCTTCACCGGCGACGCGCAAATTGACACCGGTGGGTTGATCGCTTCCAGCCAACTGGTCGATCCCGGACATTTCATGGACAGCGGCAACTTCCGAATTGGCGGCGGCGAACGCCCCGGCGCGCGCGTCCTGAACGAAGGGACATTTTCCATTGGCGACGCCGGGCTCGCAGCGCTGGTCGGCAGCAACGTCGAAAACGCGGGCACGATCATCGCCCATTTGGGCACCGTAGTTTTGGCCTCTGGCGAGCAGACCACGATTGATCTGGCCGGTGACGGTGTTTTCCAGATCGCCGTATCGGGCAATCCCGACAAGGGCCGCGCCGCCAATTCAGGGCGCATCAATGTTGCAGGTGGTCGCGTTCTGCTGTCAGCTGGCGGCGCTGCGGGTGTGCTCGATTCCGTGATCAATACATCCGGCATCATTCGCGCCACCTCCGGAACCGGGTCAGGTGGACGGGTCGAGCTGATTGGGCGCGGCGGCGGCAAAGTGCAGGTGGCGGGCACAATAGATGCGACCGGGCAGACGTCGGGCGGCACCGTACACATCACCGGTGCATCCGTTGATCTTGCGCGGATGGCCAGCGTCGACGCGAGTGGGGACATCTCTGGCGGTGAAATCCTGATCGGTGGCGGTTTTCAGGGTGGTGGCGATTTGCGCCGCGCGACAAAAACAGTGCTGAACATGGGTTCCGTGGTCAAGGCCGACGGCACATCCGGCGAAGGGGGCACGGTCGTTGTCTGGTCGGACGATTCCACCTGGTTCGATGGCAGCATCAGCACCACCGGAGCCACCAAAGGCGGTCTGGTCGAGACCTCCGGCAAAATCAACCTGGGCACCGGCGACAATGCCTCCGTAACGGCTGGCGATGGCGGAACATGGCTGCTGGACCCCCGCAACGTGAGGATCGCGACCAGCGGCGCGAACGCCTCCGCAGGCGTGAACAATCCGCCCGTGGGTGCAGGAGACTACCAGATCAGGCGCGATTCCATCGTTGCGGCGTTGAACGGCAATTCAGACGTCACAATCACCACCGAGCAGCCCGCATCGTCTGATGCCGGAAACATCACCGTCGCGGCGAGCCTGAGCTGGACAGGAAACGGCAATCTCACCCTCGACGCGGATGGGTCCATCTTTGTCGATCAGACGGTTCAGACGCGCGGCGCAGGCAACCTGACGCTAAGCGCTGTTGAGACCGTGGACATCAATCGGACCGTGCAGACCACAAGCACCGGCAACATCGGGATCGAGGCGGGTGCGGACATCAGATTTGACGGCGCGGTATCTTCGACAGGGGCAGGTAACATCACGGCCACAGCCGATGGTTCGATCCTGGTCAACCGGGCGACACAAATCAGCGGTGCGGGCGATCTGACCCTCGACGCAGGCGACGCTATCACGGTCAATCAACGTCTGCGCACCACGCGCGCGGGTGACCTGACCCTGCGCGCTGAAAATGCGATCACGCTCAACAACAATGTCATCGCCAGCCGCGACGGCGACATAGACATTCGATCGAACACAGGCGATGTCGCCATGGGCGGCGCCAACGGCAATCAACGCATCAGCACAAACAGCGGCGATCTGACGGTCGAGGCCACGGCTGGGAGTGTCATTCTGGAGCGGACGAACACCCGCTTGCGCAACACACAGATTTACTCGAACTCCGGCGAGATCGACATCACGGCGGGTACTGAAATCAAACTGAAGGGCGGCGAAGCCAACCGACAGGTTGTTCGGATCGGCCGCGCGGGCGACGCGTCTGACATCTCGCTGACGGCGCCCAAAGTGTCCGTCATCGCGGGCGACAGTGTCCCGCAGGGCGCTGCGCAGATCATTGTCGGCTCTGGCGGGTCGATCAGCATCGATGCCGACGAGATTGATATTGAGAGCGGTGACGCGAATGCGCTGGCCAGCATTCAGGCGCGTAATGGCGCGACCCTCACACTGGATGCCGCCACACAGACCTGGGACGGTCTGGTGCGCAGCAGTGGCACCGGTGCGACCGGGGGCGATGTGACCCTCATCGGGGACATCACTGCCAGTGCGCGACCGACATTCGACTTGATCGACGGTGCCGATTTCAATCTGAACGTCGGAAATCCAACCGGCAGCTTCACCGCGACCGGTGTGCCGCTGCAGGTCACAACGACCGGTGGCACGATTGGCGTCGGCGGTACCGTCAATGCGCCTCAGGTCACGCTGGAATCCCATACCGGCGTCACGCTCGACGGCGGTGCACAGATCACCGGGACAGGCGCGGGCAATGCCGTCATCGTTGCAGCGGGCAACCGGTTTGAGAATAACGCGGGCGCAGGTGCCCTTCAGGTCACTGACCCTTCCGCGCGCTGGCTGCTCTATATGGATCAATTCGCCAGCCTCGTCGGGACAGCCCCCGCCTCGGGCGCCTTCGATCTCTACAATCGGTCGTTTGCGGCAACCACTCCGGCCTCTCTGGGCGGCTTTACCGGCAACCGCATCGTCTATGGCGAACAGCCAGACCTGACAGTGACCGCGGATGCTCAAACCAAAACCTACGGGGATGATCTGACGGGCGCCTTGACCTTCACGCTGACCGGCTTGCGCACAGGCGACAGCGAGGCAACCGCTCTGACCGCGCCTGTGACACTCGCCAGCGTGGGCGCGGGCGCCAATGCCCCGGTTGTGGGCAGCCCCTATACAGTCTCCGCCACGGCCGCAGCATCGACGCAGGGCTACAATGTGACCGTGGTCGACGGCACGCTGACCGTTAATCCTGCGGCTCTGACAATCACGGCAGACAATGCAAGCCGTGCTGTGGGCGCGTCCAATCCGGCCTTCACCGCGCAATTCTCCGGGTTTGTTCTGGGCGAAACCGTTTCCGACCTTTCCGGGGTTTTGGCCCTGACCACCCCGGCAACCGCAGCAAGCCCGGCGGGGAGCTTCGCGATCACGCCCGCTGGCGTGACCAGCTCAAACTACGCAATCACATTTGTCGACGGTATTCTGACCGTGAACGCGGCGGCGGGCACTGGTGCCTCGACAGGCGGCACAGTGAACGACGTCAATGATGGTGGCGCAATTGCACAGCGCCGCAGCGGCCCGCGGGCGGCACCGGTCACACCGGGCGATGCGGCCTTCCGCACAAGCGAGCGGGACATCGGGCTTGCCGGCGCGGATCCCTTTGCGCTGAACTACTCTCTGGGTGAGGTCATTGCGTTCCAGCCCATCTCCGATGCCGCAGCAGAAGGGTTTGTACCCGCCGCAGGCGGATTGGACGCAACAGCATCCGGCGATTGCGGCGTTGCTGTCAATCTCGGCGGCGCGGGCCGCGATGGCTGCGCAAGCGTGGTGATCACCGAATCCTATTGGGACAAGCAATAATGCAATTCATCCGACATCTGAGCGTCGCCGCTGCGATGGCTGCGGCCCCCTTGACTGCTGGCGCGCAGGCTCCGCAGGTACCACCCCTACCTGAAACCGCACCCGATACCTCGCGTCAGGTGGAAGCGCCTCGCCCTCGAACAGAGACAGGTGCCGTCACAGCAAGGGGCAGCGGCCCCTCTTTCATGCTGAACGGCATCGTTTTGCAAGGTGTCACAGCGCTGGACCAAAAAACCATCAGCCCGATCTGGCAGGAATTGATTGGCCAGCGCGTGACCGTGCAGACGCTGGATGAGGTGACCCGGCAGATCAGTGCCGCCTACCGCGAGCGCGGCTATGTCTTGTCGCAGGCCATTCTGCCCGCTCAAACCGTTGATGGCGGCATTGTCCGGATTGTGGTGGTCGAAGGGTTTGTCGATAAGATCACCTATAGCGGCGGCGCGGCCAATCAGCAGGATCTGGTTGCCGAGTATTTTGGCCCGGTTGCCGATGACCAACCGCTGCGTCTGACCACGTTGGAACGCAGCGTACTGCTGTCGCGCGACGCGGTGGGTAGTGTGAACACGGGATCGGTTGAGACGGTTCTCGGGCCGTCGCCCGACACCTTCGGGGCCGCCGATCTGGACGTGCAGATCGCACAACAGCCCGTTTCCGGATATGTGTCCATCGATAATCGCGGCTCGCGCCTTTATGGCGACTGGACGCTTGGCACGGGCGCGCGGGCGTTCAATCTGCTGGGGCTCAATGAAACGCTGGATGGTAACTTTGCGCTGGCACCGCAGGGAACCTCACTGGCGTTTGGGTCGATCACCGCCGACGTGCCGTTGCGCGGTCTGACGGGCACCTGGCTGGATGGTGCACGGCTCAGGTTCGGTGGTAACATCTTCCGCGGCGACCCTGACCTTGAAGAGGCTGGCGCTACCGCTGGTCTGACAACCGTATCCGATCAGACGGAACTGAACGCTCAGCTTGTGGTACCCTTTGTCCGTGCCCGGTCGGAAAACATTTTCGGGCGGTTCGGTCTGACCTTTCGCGATAGCGAAACGGAAACCGGGTTGGTCGGGCTCACAACCGTTGAAGAAGACCGGCTCGCCGTTTTGGAAGCAGGCCTCGCCTGGGATTTCGCGGACAGGCTGGGAGGCATCAGCCTTGTCGATGTCTCCATCCGCCAGGGCCTTGACGTCGCAGGCGCGCGGGTTTCGGCGACAGGCCCGGCAGCGGGTGATCTGAACTTCACCTCCGCTCAGGTGACCCTATCGCGGCTGCAGGCACTGGGCAGCGGCCCCTGGTCGGTCTTTGGCGAGATAACAGGTCAAATGTCGCGCGGCCTCCAGCCAAATTCAGAACGGTTTTATCTGGGCGGCTCATCGATTGGCCGTGGTTTTGCACCCGGAAACACCTCGGGCGACACCGGCTATGCAGGCCGCGCGGAATTGCGCCGGGCGATCAGTCCGGACAGCCTGGGCACCGTTGCGGACGCTGCCAGCCTATACGCATTCATTGACTACGGACGTGCCTACGACCGATCAATCGCGCGCGACGGACAGCAATGGGAAAACCTCGGATCCATTGGGATCGGCGCGCAGATTTCATTGAATCCATGGCTGTCGGTTACGCCTCAGATCGTGCGGCAAATCAGCGGAACGCCACGCGATACCGTTGATCCCTCACAGGAAACACGGTTTTTCATCGGCGCGGTCGCGCGCTTCTGATATCGGATACCTCTCACGCCTCTGGCCCCTGCGATCCTCGACAGGTCGACTAAAACTCTCTGAAAGTCGTGACACGGCGTTAGCCACGCTTTAACCCGCCGGGCGCAGCATTGCGACCGGGACTGCTCGTGACGGGCAGTATGGGTCGGAGCGCGTTATGTTTTTCGGGGATTATTCCTGTGTTGCCGCACGGGTATTGGCTTTTGCGCGACAGGTCATGCTTGTTGCATTGTTACTCTTCGCCTTGGGGCGCGGCGCGGAGGCGGCGGAACCTCCCCGGTCTCTGTCTTATCACGCGACCCTTCTCAACGGCGCCATCACCGGTTCCGCCTTCATGATAGCAGATGGGGTCGCCGTTACAAACGCGCATGTTTTAGGGCGGCGCGGTATTGGTGAGGTCGTCACCCTCTTGGCACCGGGGAAACCGCGCGGCACGGCACGTATTCTCGCCATAAGCCCTCGTATGGACCTTGCAATCCTCTCCATAGACCCAGACCTTTTGCCCGTTGCGCCCGCAGGCCGGGCCCGGGACGCCCGTGGCGACCCAATTTATGCCGTCGGCATTGTCGCTGATGGCAACCCGCGACGCCGTCTCGTGATCAGCGGCACCGTGGCCTCGGAGCGACGTACGCTCGCACCATTCGGCCGTGGGGTGATTGCAAGCATGCCCCGGGTCAAAAGAGGGTTTTCCGGGGGACCCGTGTTCGACAGAAACGGGCAGCTCGTCGGCATGGTCGCCGCCCTCAGGGAGGGCCGCGAGGATAACCGCCGGACCAGAGAGGCATTTATCCTCTCCGCTGATGCAATCCGTGCAGAAGTGGGCCGGTTGCAGCCTGCACTTCATAGCGCAAACAATGCGCGAAACGCCTTATCGCTGATACGTTGACTCAAGCTCGCGTATCGGAAGCGCTCTTGCAAACAGCCCGCTTTTGCAAAGGATCCTGGAAGGGTAAACAGAATTTGCATCCGTCGGAGCAGGCCACCCCCTAATCATCCTTGCGCAGCAAGTCGTGCACCGCGCTGATCAGTTCCGACTTATTCACCGGTTTCACCAGATATTTGTCCTCTGGCTTGACGCCGTTGCCATGAATGGCGGCTTCGGTCGGATAGCCGGAGATAAAGAGCACGTGAATGTCCGGAAGGATATCACGCACGCGGGCCGCAAGTTCAGGGCCCTGCACCGACCCTGGCATGACAATATCCGTCAGCAATATGGTTGGCCGCACCCCCCCTTCGATCTGGCGGAGCGCTTCGTCCCCGCTCGCACATTCGACAACGGTCAGGTTTTCGTCACTTAGCTGGCGCACCAGAACACGGCGGACCTCGAGGTCGTCTTCCGCAACCAAAATGGTCTCGCCAGCGGGCACCGCCTGGCGTTCCATTCGCGGCGCATAAACTGGCACATTGGCCGCATTCGCCGCCGGGAAATAGAGTTTGAACGTCGTTCCAACACCCACTTCGCTATAGGCGCGAATGGTTCCCTTTGACTGCCGCATAAACCCAAAAACCATAGAGAGGCCCAGACCCGATCCCTGCCCCACGGTTTTAGTGGTAAAGAATGGCTCGAACACCTGTGCCAGCGTGGCAGCATCAATGCCCGCACCGGTATCCGAAATGGCAAGCATGACATACCGACCCGGTTCAAGCTCCTCCTGGCGCGACAGAATGTAATCCCCGGAAATCCGCACGTTGCAGGTCTCCATCGTGATCCGCCCGCCATCGGGCATGGCATCGCGTGCGTTATTCAAGATATTCAAAATCGCCGTTTCGAGCAGCGCCGGGTCCGCTTCGGTTTCCCAGAGCCCTGCATCCGTTACGGTTTCGATCAGGACATTGGCGGGCATCAGCCGCTTCACCATGCGGTCGGCACCTTTGACGATCTCATTGAGGTTTATCCGTGTGGGCGTCAGATGTGCTTTGCGTCCATAGCTCAGAAGCTGCTGGGTGAGCCCTGCCCCGCGCCGCACCGCGCTCAGAGCGGTGTCGATAAACTCCCCACGGTCCTTATCGTCGGGATCGCGTTTCAGAAATTCAAGATTGCCCTGCACAATGGCCAGCAGATTGTTGAAATCATGCGCCACGCCACCGACGAGGGACCCGATCGCCTCCATCCGTTGTTTTTGGCTCAATTCAGCGGCGGCGTGCTTCGCCTCAGTATTGTCGAACATCACCGCCAGCGAACGCACATAGGCCCCGCCATCATTATACTCCGCCATCGCAGACATCAGAACCGGTAGCGTCTGACCATCTTTGCGAACGAAATCGTATTCGACGTTGTAAATCTTCCCGGTCCGAAAGAACTCTGGCAACACGACCTTTTCGGCATATTCCTTCGAGGCCGGGCTGAGAAAATCAGTGGATGCCCGCCCAACCATATCATCCACAGAATAGCCAAGCTTATCCGCCCAGAACTGACTGACTTTCAGCAGGATCCCTCTTTCATCAATCGAATGCATCAGGATGGGAGCGGCCGAAAAAAGCCCCTGCATGGGATCGTCGGACTTGATGGATTGCCAGTACCGTAGAATGTTGTTGGTCATAAAAAATTCTTGCCTATCAGCGGACTATACTGCCCGAAGACGCGAAAACGCCACTAACTGATCATACACAAACCCGCGATTTGCAGCATTAGATTCTGGATTTACCAGTTTGCCGAGAAATTCTGGCCGTCCCTGATCTGATCGCGCACGCCGGGGTTGTTTTCTGATCTGAAAACTTCAGCAAAGGGCATACTTAGGCGTGTATTGTGCACATTCGGTGCGAATCAGATTGCCCGATGGACGGAGAGGCATTTAGCCACAATCGCCGTCGCGATCGAGATTTTTACCTATATCACGCCGTCAACTGGACGCTCTGACCACCAGCTCAACCTGCGTCCGGATCCCCGTTTCAGGCGACACGCCGTCGATCAACCAGGTCAGCATGCGCCGCGAAATCGCTTCTGCGAAATCCGGGATGCCACAGCTGACGGAAGAGAGTTGCGGGACGCTTTGCTCGCACCCCTCGATGTTGTCGAACCCAACGACCCGCAAATCCGTTCCGACGGTGCGGCCAAGTGCGTTGCTTGCCGTAAGCAGGCCGAGCGCGACAAGATCGTTGAAACATAAAACGCCGTCGACATCAGGGTGGTGCGCCAGCAGTTCATGAGCGCCCTGGACGCCAAACTCATGGCTTGCCGCGCCGGTCAAAATCACCGGTTCGACCCCGTTCGCGCTCATGAACTCAAGATAGCCAGACATTCTTTCCTGCGTCACGGCACGACCGGCCAAGCCGCCGACAAAGGCAATGCGGCGGCACCCTCGATCCAACAAGTGTTGCGTGGCCAGACGGCTGCCGGATTGATAATCCGGGGCGAGAAACGGGAACTGATCCTCGCGATCATCGACTTTCCGAAACACCTGGATCGCCGGCAATCCCGCGCGCGCAATTGCGTCGAACGGGCTTTCCTGCGGGCCATAGGCGGGCGAAACAACAAAACCCGACACCCCATGTTCGATCAGGGTGCCGATCATCTTTGCCTGCATCTCTGCATCTTCGTTGATATTGGCAAGCACAACCGCGTAGCCCTGATCCGACAGCGCCATTTGCAAGGACGCCGCGAATTCTGTGAAAAACGGGTTGCGCAGATCGTTGATGATCAGCCCGATCAAGCCGGTGGAGGAAGAACGCAGGTTAGCTGCGGACCGATTGTAAACATAGCCAATCTGCGCCATCGCCTCACGAACCTGCAGGCGCGTACGCTCTTTGACCAACGGGCTGCGTTGCAAGACCAGGCTGACGGTTGATTTCGAAACGCCCGCTTCTCTTGCCACGTCCTTGATTGTTGGTCTTCGCTCCATGGCGGTGTCCGTATCAGATGCCGTGCAGAGATAGCAGCGTTTTCATGCGTGCCTCTGCCAGATCGGGGCGGATCAGCACCCGGGACTGATCGGCAAGGCGGAAAACATGCGCGTAATGAGTGATGTCTCGGCTGGATTGGAACCCCGCGGGCATGATGAAATGGCTCTGATAGCCATTCAGCCAGGAGAGAAACGCGATGCCCGCTTTGTAAAACCGCGTGGGTTCTTTGAAAATCTCACGGCTCAGGGGCACGGTCGGCTCAAGCAGGCTGTGGAATTTCGCGACGTCCTCCTGTGCTAATGCCTCCAGCGCCTGAGAAGCGGCAGGCGCAATCGCCGCGAAGATGCCAAGCAGCGCATGGGAAAAACACTTACCGTCCCCGGCGATCAGATCCGCATAGTTGAAATCGTCACCGGTATAGAGACGCACGCCATCAGGCAGGCGGGTGCGGAACGCCTCTTCATGCGCCTGATCGAGCAAGGAGATCTTGATGCCGTCCACCTGTTTCGGGTTTTCCGCGATCAGGTCGAGGACAAAATCGCTGGCTTTTGCCACATCCGCATGGCCCCAATACCCCGTCAGCGCAGGGTCGAACATATCCCCCAGCCAGTGCAGAATGATCGGCTCCGCCGCGCCATCGATCAAGGACCGATAGACCCTGTGATAGACATCAGGCGTAGCAGTCATGGCGGGAAATGCGCGCGATGCCATCAGGATCAATTGGCCGCCAGCGGCCTCGATGGCCTCCGCCTGTTCGCTGTAGGCTGCCAGAATTTGCGCCGCCGTCGTGAGAGTTTCAAGAGGCCGGTGATCGGTGCCCGCCCCGCAGGCAACACGTGGTTTCAGCGGGTGTGTTTTGGCCGCCACCAACGTGCGCTCGATCAGCTCCCGCGCAGTTTGCCAGTCCACCCCCATGCCCCGCTGCGCGGTATCCATGGCCTCAGCCAATCCGAGCCCCTGATCCCAAAGACCCTGCCGAAACGCGAGCGTCGCATCCCAGTCGACTGCCGGTCGGGTGTCCCATGGGTTTCTTTCCCGCAGCGGGTCGGAAACAACATGCGCCGCCGCAAAAGCTGTTCGCGTCAAGGGGACATCGGGAGCACGCGGTATCAGCGGGTTTCCGGAAAGCGTATAGGGTTCTAGACGACCGTCTTCGGTGGGCAGGTTCAGCATGCGCAGGCCTCACACTTCGATGTCGAGGACAAGCACGCCATCGAGACCGCCCACCGCATTGGCAACGATCTGGGTCCCCAGCGCTTGATGCGCGTCGTTGTCGGCATAGGCCTGCAGATCGTCCCAAGTGTCGAAATCAATGGTGAAGCCATGCATGTAGCCACGCTCGATCTGTTCGGGACTTTGTGAGCGCCCCCCGCCGAAATTATGCGCCCCTGTAAGGGTTTTGCTCAAACCAGACAGACCGGCGTAAATCTCGGCAATCGTGCCTTCGGCAGTTTCAGGTGCAAATCGGGTCAAGACGATATGGCGGATCATTGGCAAATTCCTTGGTCTGATTTGATCATATCGGCCGCTTTTTCGCCGATCATGATGGACGGGGCGTTGGTGTTGGACGAATTGACGTGCGGCATGATCGAGGCATCCGCAACGCGCAGACCGTCGATGCCATTGAAGCGCAGGCGCGGGTCGAGCACCGCGCCGTCGTCAACGCCCATGCGGCAGGTACCGGCACAGTGGTGCGAAGTCTTGGAATGCGTGCAGATAAAATTGAAGTACTCTTCATCTGTCTGCACGTCCGGTCCCGGCAGGCGTTCCGCCAGAATGAAGGATTTCAGCGCGTTCTGTGCCAGGATCGATTGCACCAGCTTCAGCCCGCGGATCGACATCTCCCGATCATAGGAATCCGCCAGATAATTGGGATCGATCAACGGCATATCCGCCGGGTTACCCGTTCGCAGGCGTACGGTACCGCGTGAGCGTGGGCGCAGAAAACACGCATTCAGCGTCACGCCACCGTTGGGCATCGCCGCCACGCCCGCTTCGATCCCGGTGCCAAGACCAAGATGCATCTGAATATCGGGGGAGCGGGCGTCGGGGTCCGCATACCAGAAACCCCCTGTTTCAAAGAGGCTGGACGCCACCGGTCCCTTGCGGGTGAAAAGATATTGCAGCCCGGCCAGCGCGGAGAGATGCGGTTTGGCAAAGCGGTCATAGGTATGCGGGCCGGTCACCTCACAAATCGCGTAGAGATCGAGGTGATCCTGCAGGTTCGCCCCCACATTGGGCTGATCAAGGACAACCTCGATGCCAAGCGCGCGCAGCTCATCCGCAGGTCCGACGCCGGACAGCTGCAAAAGCCTTGGCGAGCCAATAGCACCCGAGGAAAGGATCACCTCTCGATCCGCCATAACCCGGCTGCCGTCATCCATCTCAACACCGGTCGCGCGCCCAGCTTGGAACAGGATGCGGCGCACCTGAGCCCCCGTGCGCACGGTCAGGTTCGCGCGATCCCTGTTTGGCGCCAGAAAAGCCATTGCCGCAGAGGACCGGCGCGCATGGCGTTGCGTCAATTGATAGTACCCGGCGCCATCCTGACGCGCGCCGTTTACATCCTTGGTTTCCGGAATGCCCAACTGGCCCGCCGCCGCGATATAGGCATCGCAAATCGGCAAAGGGGCTGCTGGCCTGCTCACACCAAGGGGACCGCCCTGACCGTGGAATTCATTGTCAAAGGCATCATTGTCTTCGGACTTTTTAAAATAGGGCAGCACATCGGCGAAGCTCCAGCCCTCGCACCCCAGTTGACGCCATTCATCGTAATCCTGCGCAGCACCGCGGGTGTAGATCTGGGCATTGATCGCCGACCCACCGCCGATGACCTTTGCCTGCGTGTAGGTGAACACCTTGCCTCGCATGTGGCGCTGGGGCGTTGTGGTCCACCCCCAGCTGCCGATGCCCTTGGTCATCTTGGCGAACCCGGCAGGCAGGTGGTAAAACGGATGCCGATCCCGCCCTCCCGCCTCCAGCAGCAGCACACGCACATGCGCGTCTTCACTCAGGCGGGCCGCAATCACGGATCCTGCAGATCCGCCGCCGATGATGATGAAATCATATCCTTCGGTCATCGCATTTCTCTACAGGCGCGCGATGGACAGACCACCATCCACCGGAATGCAGGCACCATTGGCAAACCGCATCTGCCCCTCAGCCACTGCCAGAACGATTTCCCCGATATCCTGCGGCAGCCCCCAACGCCGGGCAGGCACCAGACCGTCCTCAATGCGTGCCGTGTATTTGTCACGCGCACCGGCGGTCATTTCCGTCTCGATAATGCCGGGGCGCAGTTCAAACACACCGATGCCATGCGGGGCCAGACGCACCGCGAAAAGCTCCGACATCATCGCGGCACCGGCTTTGGACACGCAGTATTCCGCGCGCTCCGTCGATACCATGGCGGCGCTGACCGATGTGATGAAGCTGATGGAACGGTAGCTTTCCGAAGGTGTGCCCAACATGCGCTTGGCCACGGCCTGCGCCAAAAAGAACGCCCCGCGCAGGTTGACGTTGAGAACAAAATCCCAGTTTTCCGGCGCGAGATCCAGCATATCACCGCGCACCGGGGCGCCGACGCCCGCATTGCTGACCAGCGTGGTCACAGGGCCAAACGCCTCCTCCACCCGATTGAGCAACGCGGGGACGTGCCCGATCTCTGCGACATCATGCTGAAAATAACGCGCGGCGCTGCCAAATTTGGCCAAGGCGGATTGCACAATCGGCGTATCGCCCGGAGACCGCGATGCGATGGCAACCCGGTAGTTGGCCGCGATAAGTTGTTCGACAATGCCAAGCCCAATGCCCTGTTGCCCGCCGGTGACCAGCGCAATCTTACTCATGCTGCGAACTCCGTTTCGGTGATGTGGCGGGCGCTGCGCAGCGCCAGTGCCGCAATCGTCAGCGCCGGGTTCACCGCAGCGGATGTCGGCAGCACCGAGGCGTCAACGATGAAAAGATTGGGGTGATCGTGGCTGCGGCAGAAGGTGTCGACCACGCTGGTGTCCGGGTCATGCCCCATGCGCGCGGTGCCGCATTGATGCGAGGGCGTGCGCCGATCAAAAGCGCGCGACAGGACAATCGGAAATCCGGCCTTGCGCAGATATGTCTTCAGCGTGGCAACCAGGGCTTCATGCGTTGCCCAATTGGATCGCTGCCAGTTGAGCTTGATTTGCCCGTCTTTGAGCATCACGCGGCTGTCTGGATGGGGCAGGTCCTCGGACATGGCATAGAAGTCGAAGGAGCGCGCGGCGATCAGATGGGCAAGCCATTTTGGCAAGGGGGAGGCCGCGGTCAGGATCGGGGCGGAAATCTTGCCCAGCAATTGCACATTCCCCATGGGCATGCCGCCTTGTCCATCCGAGAGGTAAAAGTCGTTGATCATCAGCGTTTTCTGATAGATCGCCCGGTTCTTTTGCAGCGGGTGCAGGGCCATCAACGCCGAGCAATTGTGGTTCATGAAATTGCGGCCCACTTGACCGGACCTGTTGGCCAGACCGTTTGGGTGATTGTCATTCGCCGAGGCCAGCAGCAGAGCCGCTGTCTGCACCGCCCCGGCCGAAACAACGACGGTGGGCGCCGTGACGGTCTGTACTTTCCCCCGCATCACGCAAGTCACACCCGAGATGCGCCCATCATCACCGACGGACAATCCCGAGACCAGACAGCCCGTTCGCAACTCCACATTCGCGTGTTCCAACGCTTGCTTGATGGCGATGGTCTCCGCGTCCATCTTGCCACCGCAGGTGTCGGGATGGGCATCCCAGGGATCTTGCCCCGCCGCCAGCCAGCGGTCGATATCGACGCCCAGCGGCAAGGACGCGGGGGTAAGACCCGCGATTTTCAACCGTTGCCGCAGGTCCGAAATATCTGGTTCATCGGCGACTGGCCCGTGGAGATACCTTCCCGATCGCGGTGGCTCCGTTGGGTCTTCGCCAGTGGTGCCCCGCACTTCATAGAGATGCTCTGCCGCCAGATAGTCGGGTTCCAGATCGTGATACGAAATCGGCCAACCCGGGGTGCTGCCCCCGCGATGCTGAATACTTGCGAAATCCGCTTCCCGATACCGGATCAACACCGCGCCGTAGAATTTAGAATTGCCGCCGACACAATAGTAATTTCCCGGGCTGAAAGGTTGATCTGACCCATCCAACCATTGCTCGTCCGGTCGAAAGACACCTGCCTCGAAGATGGCACGCGCATCCCGATCCGCAGGCGACGGTTGCAGGGTTTCGCCACGCTCCAGGATCAGAATGCGGCGACCGCTCGGGGCCAGTGCAGCGGCCAGTGTGGCACCGCCCATGCCCGATCCGATTATGATGACATCCGGCTGCATCAGGGCGCGATGCGGTCTTCGGACTGTGGGTCAAAGGCCACAGCCTTTTCCATGTTCACCGCAAATTCAAAATCCTGCCCCGCGTGCACTTCGGCATCGGACCGCATCCGCGCGATCACGTCCTTGCCGCCCAATTGCATTGAAACAAACGTATCGGACCCGGCAGGTTCCGTGACCACGATGCGATTGGTCATCTGGGCAATATTGGATGATTTTCGGTCCGCCCCATCAATGTCCGTGATGGTTTCCGGACGAATGCCCAACAGGATGTCCTTACCCTCCCATGCGGCGAGATTGGCCTGGCTGAAGGGCAGGAGCGCCTTGCTGCCATCGTGCAGGGAAATCTCTGCCTGCGGCACGCCGTTTTGCATGCGCACCGTCGCCGGGAGGACATTCATTGCCGGTGAGCCCATGAAGGTGGCCACAAAAATATTCGCCGGGCTGTCGTAGATCTCCTGCGGTGTGCCCAGCTGTTGCACATAGCCGCCGTTCATCACCGCGATGCGTGTCGATAGCGTCATCGCCTCGATCTGATCATGCGTCACATAGACAATCGTGGTGCCCAGATTCTGGTGCAGCTTCTTGATCTCGGTGCGCATATCAACACGCAGCTTGGCATCGAGGTTTGACAGAGGCTCGTCGAACAGGAACACGTCCGGGTTGCGCACCAGCGCCCGCCCCATGGCAACGCGCTGACGCTGGCCGCCCGACAATTGCCCGGGTTTGCGGTCCAGCAACTGTTCGATCTGCAGCAGCTTGGCGACCTCATGCATCGCCTTTTCGCGTTCCTGTTTGGGCGTGCCATGCATCTCCAGCCCGAAGGTGATGTTCTGGCCCACGGTCATGTTGGGGTAGAGCGCATAGCTCTGGAACACCATCGCGATATTACGCTTGGACGGATGCACCCCGTTCATCACCGTATCCTTGATGCGGATTTCGCCGCTGGTGATCTCCTCCAGCCCCGCGATCATGTTCAGCAGCGTGGACTTGCCGCAGCCCGAAGGGCCGACAAGCACCAGAAACTCGCCCTCCTGCACGGAAATGTCGACGTTGTGCAGCACTTCGACACTGCCATAGGCCTTTGTCGTATTGTCGATGTCGAGAAAACCCATCGTCTCAATCCTTCAGATTGCCCGGCGCGGCGCGGTGGCCTGCGCGTTCGGTTCTTGTAACGCGCCACTGGCGCTCTTTATTTTACGATGCAAAATCATCTCTCACCCCTTCACAGAACCTGCCATCAGACCACGGACGAAATACCGTCCGGCCACGATGTAGACGAGCAGCGTTGGCATGGCGGCCAGGATCGCGCCTGCGAAATGAACGTTGTATTCCTTCACACCGTGCGAGGCCTGCACCAGATTGTTGAGCGCCACCGTCATTGGTTGGCTGTCGGCCCCGGCAAAGGAGGCGCCAAAGAGGAAGTCATTCCAAATGTTGGTGAATTGCCAGATGATCGACACTACCGCGATCGGCCCCGACGAAGGCAACAGGATACGCCAGAAGATCTGGAAAAACCCCGCCCCGTCGATCTGGGCTGCCCGGATCAACTCAGTGGGAAAGACCGCATAGTAGTTGCGGAAATAGAGCGTCGTGAAGCCGATCCCGTAGACCACATGCACCAGCGTTAGTCCCCAGGTGGTCCCCGCCAGCCCCATCAGACCCAGCATGCGGGCCATCGGGATCAGCACGATCTGGAACGGGATGAAACAGGCAAAAAGCATTAGCCCGAAAATGATGGTGTCATATCTGAACCGCCATTTCGTCAGCACATAGCCGTTGAGCGCCCCCAGCACGGTCGAGATCGCAACCGCTGGCACCACCATCTTGATCGAGTTCCAGAAATAGGGCGACAGCCCGGTGGGCTCGACCCCAATCTGAGCGGAAGACCAGGCCTTGAACCAGGGTTCCAGCGTAAACTCGCGCGGCAGGTTCATCATGCCGCCACCGGTAATCTCGGAGAGCGGTTTCACCGAATTCACCACCATCACGTAGAGCGGCAGCATGTAGAAAAGCGCAAAGAGGATGAGCACCACATAAATCAGCGTGCGCGTGACCCGACCGGTGCGGATGGCGGTATCCTGGGAGGCGACAGACATCAGCGCTTCTCCCGCAATTCGGAATAGAGGTAGGGGATCATGATGGCGGCGATGGTCATCAGCATGATCGTGGCAGAGGCCGCGCCGATCCCCATCTGATTTCGCGTGAAGGTATAGGAATACATGAAGGTCGCAGGCAATTCCGTCGCCCGCCCCGGCCCGCCGCCCGTCAGCGCGATCACCAGATCGAAGGTCTTGATCGCCAGATGCGACAGGATCACGAAAGCTGACAGGAAGGCAGGACGCAGTTGCGGGATGATGATCCGTCGGTAGAGGTTCCAATTGCTGGCCCCGTCCATCTGTGCAGCCTTGAGGATTTCATTGTCGATGCCGCGCAAGCCCGCAAGAAACATCGCCATGACGAAGCCGCTGGTCTGCCAGACGGCGGCCAGCACCACCGTGTAGATGGCGAAATTCCGGTCCTTGATCCAGTCAAACTCAAAGCTCTCCCAACCCCAGGTGTGCATGACGTTTTCAAGGCCGATGCCCGGATCCAGAAACCATTTCCACGCGGTTCCGGTCACGATGAAGCTGAGCGCCATGGGATAGAGATAGATGGGGCGCAGCAGGCCTTCGCCGCGGATTTTCTGATCGAGGAAAATCGCCAGACCGAGGCCAATGCTGGTGCAGATGACGATGTAGAGCCCCGCGAAAATGCCCATGTTCTTGAGCGATACTTCCCAGTGGCTGAGACGCCAGAGCTTGGAGTAATTCTCAAGGCCCACCCAGCCGTAGCTCGGCAGCAGGCGGCTGTCGGTGAAGGACAGGTAGACCGAAAACAGGATGAAGCCGTAGACAAAGACCAGCATCATCGCAATCGATGGCGACAGCACCAGCTTGGGGATCCAGTTCTGCAGGCGTGTCTTGAAATCCGCGTCGGCTGTATGAGCCATCACGCGCCCTCCTTGTGAGACGGGATTGTTTTACGCGGCGGGCGCGCAAGGCGGTGGGGCAACAGATTGTGCCACCCCACCGGGAGGATCACTTGGCGATCGAGACCGCATCCACCAGCTCTTCGACAGCGGTTTCGCTATCGTATTCGCCGTTAAAATGCGCCGTGACCACGTCATAGATCGCGTTTTTGACCGATGCAGGTGCCGCATGACCATGGGCCATCGACCCGAAGAGGTTGCCCGAGGCGGCTGCTGCCGCAAGGTCCTTCATGCCCTGTTTGCCGCAGGCATCAAAATCCGCGTCACTGACATCTGTGCGTGCGGGCACCGACCCTTTGACGACATTGAATGCCGACTGGAAGGATGGCGACAGGATCGCAGAGGCCAGCGCGGCCTGTTCCGCAGATACCGCACCACCCTGGTCGAACATCATGAACTGGTCGGCGTTGAACGTGACCTGATCCGCGGTGCCGGGGAAGCGAAAGCAGAGGAAGTCCTCGCCCGGGACCTTATCGGCATTCAGGAATTCCCCCTTGGCCCAGTCACCCATCATCTGGAAGCCCGCTTCGCCGTTGATCACCATCGCGGTGGCAAGGTTCCAATCCCGGCCCGAGAAGTTGTCATCGACATTCGCACGGATCACCGCCATGCGGTCGAAGGCCTCTTTCATACCGTCCGAACCAAGCGTCTCTTCATCGAGATCGATGAAGGCAGCCTTGTACCCATCCGGCCCCAGCACAGACATGGCAACCGCGTCAAAGACGGTCGCGTCCTGCCAAGCCTGGCCACCGTGGGCAATGGGCGTGACACCCGCAGCCTTCAGCGTTTCCAGCGCGGCGGTGAACTCCTCCCATGAGGTCGGCACGGCAATGCCATTGGCATCCAGCACCGCCTTGTTGGCCCAGACCCAGTTGGTCGAATGCACGTTCACAGGCGCGGAAACCCACTTGCCGTCCACTTTCGCAAAGGACTTGAGCGCATCCGGCACCACATCGTCCCAGCCTTCCTTCGCGGCCACGTCATTCAGATTTGCCAGCGAGCCCTGATTGCCCCAATCCAGAATATCAAATCCCAGACCCTGCACGGCGGTCGGCGCATTGCCCGCGGTGACCCGCGCACGCAGCACGGTCATCGCCTGCTCCCCGCCACCCCCCGCGACCGGCATATCAGTCCAGCCAATGCCCTGACCTTCAAGGTCCTGTTTCAGCACGTTCAGGGCCGCAGCTTCACCGCCCGATGTCCACCAGTGCAGGACTTCCACATCCTCCGCCGCTCCTATGGTGGTCGATGCCATCAACACCGCCACAACAGCAGCCTTCGTTTTCAATAGTACACGCATTTGGTATCCTCCCTTATCGCGTAACATTGCCTTCACACGCTTTTCTCACGTGTCTTCACCCAAGGCGCGCGCGTGCGTCCCACACGCATCACGACCGATTTCACCTCAAGGAATTCGTCAAATCCGTAGCGTCCGATTTCCCGGCCCTGACCGGATTGCTTCATCCCGCCAAAGGCCAATTCCGGATAGCCGTCCATCCAGGTGTTTGTCCAAACTGTACCCGCCTCGGCGCGCCGTGCAAACTCAAGACAGGTATGAACGTTCTCGCTCCACACCCCGGCAGACAACCCGTAGGACGTGTCATTGGTCAAAGCGATGGCCTCATCAAGCGTCCTGAAAGTCAAAACCGTCAGCACCGGGCCAAAAACCTCGGCGCGCGCAATCGGCATATCCGGAGAGACATTGCTGAGGATCGTTGGTTGGTAAAACTGATCCCCCAAGCCGGGGACATCGAGCGTATGACCGCCCAACTCCAGCCTGGCGCCCGCAGCGATGGCGTCTTTTACATACCCGTCGATCTTGTCGTTGTGGTCTGGCGTTACAATCGCGCCAACCTGTGTTTCGGGATCAAGCGGATCGCCGAATGACACAGCGCGCGACAGGGCAACGACCCGTTCCACAAATGAGGATGCGATATCTTCGTGGACGATGATCCGGCTCGATGCGTTGCAGCATTGGCCAACGTTGAAATAGGCACCGAAAACCACGGCATCGGCGGCATCCTCAAGGTCGGCATCGGGAAAGATCACCTGCGCATTCTTGCCACCCAGCTCAAGGGCCACCTTTTTCAACGTGCCGGACGCCGCTTGCGTGATCTTTTTGCCGACAGCCGTGGAGCCGGTGAAGGTTACCATATCAACGTCTTCGTGGATGGACATCAGGCTGCCGACCGGTGCGCCGAAGCCCAGAACGATATTGCAAACACCCGCTGGCAGTCCGGCCTCGTGCAACAGCTCGCCCATCATCACGGTGGAGGATGGCGTGACTTCGGACGGCTTCACGACCACCGTGCATCCCGCCGCCAAGGCAAAGGGCAGTTTCTGGCTCAGGATCCAGAAAGGAAAATTCCAGGGGGTGATGATCGACACCACACCGATCGGTTCCTTCAGAACCATACCCAGCATGTCATCGCCCAGCGTGTTGTAGCTATCGCCATGCATCGTGCGGGCAAGCGATGCGGCATAGCGCCATAGGTCCGCGGCACCGGAAACCTCGCCGCGCGACTGCGTGATCGGCTTGCCGCTTTCCAACGTTTCCTGAATTGCGATGCGGTCCACATTAGCCTCGATAAGCGCCGCAACCCGCAGCAGCACAGTCGCACGTTCCTTCCCGGATAGGCGGCTCCAGTGCCCGGCATCAAAAGCGTTGCGCGCCGCAGTGATCGCCGCCTCGCATTCCGCAATGCCACCCTTGGCAGAGCGGCTGACCACCACACCATGCGAGGGCGACACCCGCTCAAACACCTGCGCATCTGCGCTGGCAGACCAGACGCCGTCAATCAGGTGACGCCCCTGAAATATCTTGGGCAGCTCGGCGGCGATGGCGGGAAGGATGGTGAGGTCTTTCATGATTTCACTGTCCTGAAAACTTCGGGGGACGTTTGTTGAGAAAGGCGGCCACGCCTTCAACACGATCATCGGTGGCGGCAATGGCGGCGCTGCCCAAGGCTTCGACCATGGCAGCGCGGTCCTCACCCGTCGCGGCGTGCAGCATATATTTCGACACCTCCACGGCGCGGGGTGACAGCGCGCCAAGGGAGGCTGCAATCTCTTGCGCCGCAGCCAGCGCATCGTCGGCGATTTCCGCTACATACCCAAGCGCAACCGCCCGCTCCGCCGGGATACGCCGCCCGAAAAGCGCCATCTCCTTGACCACAGGTTCCGGGAACAGGCGCAAAACACGCTGCGTGCCGGACCAGCCTTGTACGATCCCAACGCGCGCTTCGGGCAATGCGAGCGTCGCACCCGGCACCATCACGCGGATATCGCAGGCGCTCGCCAACTCCAGTCCGCCGCCAAAGGCATGACCATTCAGCGCGGCAATCGTCGGCATAGAAAGGCGCGCCAAACGATCAAAAATCCGGTGCCCGTCGCGGACCCAATGACGGGCAAACGCGCCCGGGCTCAGATGACCCCAGGCGGCGATATCAGCACCACAGCAAAAGGCGCGACGACCGGTTCCCGTCAGAATGACACAGCGCAGCGTGGTATCCCGTTCAATCTGCGTCAGATGCGCACCCAGAGCGTCCAGCATCGGCGTTGTCAGCGCGTTCAGCTTGTCGGGGTTTTGCAGGGTAAGCACGGCAACATCACCGTCGATATGGAGCTGAACGTCGCTCATAGCGTCATCCCCATAGGGTGCGCGCCAAGCAGCGATTTGGGCATCGCTTTGGCATTCTCCGCAACCTGCACACGACCCGAGGACGCCGCAACGATATCCCTCTGTGCGTCAATGCCCGGCATGATCTCAGTCGCGATGAGTCCCTCCTCCGCCAGCCTGATCACGCAGCGCTCGGTGACGTAGAGCACATCCTGCCCCAAGGCCCGCGCACGGTCGCCCGAAAAAGTGACATGCTCCACTTGATCGACCATTTTGGTGAACCGTCCGGGCTTGGTGACTTTGATACCGTTCTCGCTCAAATCGATCTCCGCCCCGGCCTCAAACCAGCCCGAAAACACGATTTTCTTTGCCCGCGCGGTGATGTCCACAAAGCCACCGCAACCCGCAGTAAGATAAGGCTTTTTCCCCAATTTCGAGACGTTCACATTGCCCTGCAGATCAACCTCAAGGAAGGATAGAAAGGACACGTCAAATCCGCCACCCTGAAAGTAGATGAACTGCTGGGGTGAGGGCACAAAAGCATCCGCGTTCGAGGCACAGCCAAAGGCAAACCCGGTCAGGGGCACGCCGCCGACAGCCCCCTGTTCGATGGCCCATGTGACCGCATTAGGGTGGCCTTCCTCCAGCAGGATACGCGGCACCATCGCGCTGATCCCAAAGCCGAGATTGGCCGTCATGCCGGAACGCAGCTCCTGTGCGGCGCGCCGGGCAATGATCTTTTCGACGCCATGCTCGGCATGGGCGAAGCTGTCCCAGGGGCGCATGATCTGGCCCGAAATCGCGGGATCATACGGCGTTTCGCAAGTTTGCTTCTGATCCGGATCAAGCACCACCACATCGACCAGATGCCCCGGCACCCGCACATCATGCGGGCGCAAGCTGCCCGCCGCCGTCACCCGTTCGACCTGCGCGATCACCAGACCACCGTGATTGCGTACACAAATCGCCTGCTCCAGCCCGCCCAGATAAGCCCCCTCATGCTCACAGGTGAGATTGCCGCGCGCGTCGGCGGTCGTGGCCCGCAGGATACAGACGTTCGGCACGACATTCGGGAAGTGCAACCAGGTGTCACCCGCGAATTCGACCCGCGAAACGATGGGCTCTGCCGCGCCGCGCTCATTCATCGCACAGCCCTGCCGCAGCGGATCCACGAAGGTTTCCAGACCGATCTGCGTCAGCACCCCGGGACGGCGCGCGGCGGCTTCGCGGTGCATGTCGAACATGATGCCCGACGGCACGTTGTATGCCGCCACGCGATCCTCCACGATCATCTTCCAAATCTCGGGCATCTCAAGACTGGAGGGGCCCGAGGGATAGGATCCGGCCAACACCCGTGTCAGCAGCCCATCCTTGGCCAGATAGTCCATGCCCTTGACGCCATACATATCCCCCGCCGCGATCGGATGCAGGGAGGTGATGTTGCGCGGATGCGCCTCGGCATCGAAGCGCGCGCCGATGGCTTTGAGCACAAGGTCAGGGCAGCCAAGCGATGACGACGACGAGACGGTGACAACGGCATTGTCCGGGATACGCGCTGCGGCCTCGGCTGCGGAGACAAGTTTGCTCACGACACGCCCTCATAGTCGACATCCACCCGTTTGCCGGTGCGCGCGGCCTCGCGAACGGCCAACGCGACGGTGAGCGATTTGACACCGTCGATCCCATCCGCCGCCGGGCGACCCTCGCCCAATGTGGCCTTGGTAAAATCGCGCACCCCCTGCGCGTAGAGCGAATGCTCAGAACAGGAGATGGTTTCGCGCCCGTCCTCCGTGACCAACTCAACCGATCCAACCGGCTCCTGTGTCATCACGTTTTGCGCGAAGATGGAGCCGGTCTCTCCATGCACTTCCAGCCCGTTGCCCGCAAATCTATGCGTGAAGCTTTCATGCGACATCACCATGGCGCCCGACGGCATCGTCCAGACAGACATCGCGGAATCCTCAACGCCCTCGCCCATGCCCGAAGACGCCATCTGCGCAACAACGCTTTGCGGGTCTTCGCCCAGCAGGAACCGCGCCACATCGGCGTTGTGCACCGTGATATCCGGGATCACACCGCCTCCGGCGGCGGCATCATTGATCCGCCATCCCTGCAGGTTGGGCGGCAAATGCACCGCGTGATGGATGCGCAGCGATAGAACCTTGCCGATCCTGCCGGAGACAATCAGCTCGCGTATTGCGCGATGTGTCCCCGAACACCGAAGGTGGTGGTTGGTGCCAAAGACCACCCCGGCGTCTCGCGCTGCGGCAACCATTTCGAGCGCCTCCACCTGATTCAGGGCCAACGGCTTTTCACACAGCACGTGTTTACCGGATGAGATCGCTGCCATCGCCTGTGCGAAGTGCTTTTCGTTGGTTGAGGAAATATAGACGGCAGAAGCGTCCTGGTCCGCCAATGCTGCCGCCAGGTCTGTTGTCGCGTTTGGGATTGCGTGGCGTTCCGCCCAGCCTGCCACCCGATCCGCAGATCCGCTGACGACCCAGGCCACGTCCTGACCAGCTTGCGCTCTGACGGCGCCGATCATGTATTGCGCAGCAATTGTGCTGGCGCCGACAAATATCCATTTCACGATTCGCAGTCCTATTTTGGATCGTTCCAAAAGATTACTGGATCGTTCTAAATTTGGCAAGCGTGTTTCTGAATCGTGCATTTCTTCAGATCGGTCTTGCAGCGTTGGAGGGTTACCAGTGAGGGCTTGAAGCGCTGTGCGTCACGCGAATGCACGCGGAAAAATCATGCCGGTAAAAACCCCGCAGGTGCAGGCCGTTAGTCTTGGAATAACAGGAGTACCGGATTTGATTAGCTGACTTGCACGCGAAAGAAACGTGAGAAATACAGGTCGCAGCGACCCTTAGACGCCGTAACGCGCCATGAATGTTCTGACCGCCCCATTGACGACCCGGTCGATCTCGGCGGGCGTCACGACTTTGGTCATGCCGAAAATCAGACGCGGCCAGACATCTGCCTTGCAAAGTTCGCCAAACTGATCTGCCGCCAGAATACGATCTTCGATGCGCAGCTGCCCGCGCGCGACGGCCCGGTCGAAATACGCCGCCATCTCGGCCCGGAACACGGCAGGACCGGAATTGTAGAACTTCTGCCCCAACTCCGGAAAACGATCCGATTCCGCCACGCAGATCCGGAAAATCTGCTGTCCGAACTTGGATGTGATGAAGCGCAGAAAGTGTTGCCCGGTCTGTTGCAACACCTCACGAGGCTCTGCCTCCATATCGATGCTGTCCAACGCATCGCGAGATTGTCTTTGGCATTCGGTCGTCGCGACCTCAAGGAACAACAACCGCTTGTCGGGAAAGTAGCTGTAAAGCGTCGCCTTGGAAACATTGGCCACCCGCGCGATTTCATCAACGCTGGCCCCCTCAAACCCATCCGCCATAAAGACCCGCCGCGCGCCTTCGAGCACCTGATCGAACTTGCGCCCCTTGCGGATCATTTCGGCTGTGGATGTCATGGCGCCCCCGGATGTACGCCACAACAATATAAACCGAACTGTTCAGTTCCAAGCAAATTCCCAAAAACCATTGCAGAGGCCGGTTGTTCCATAGACATACTTGCATTAGAATCATTCTAAACTAGAGGTTTGATCCATGCGTTTTTCCTTTGCCCGCAAGCGGTTCCGTGATTTGAGCGAACAGGAAGTCCTTGCCCTCGCGATCTCGTCAGAAGAAGACGACGCCCGCATTTATCGCGGCTATGCGGAAACTCTGCGGCACGAATTTCCCGATTCCGCCCATATTTTCGAAGATATGGCTCGGGAGGAAGATCAACACAGGCAACGCCTGATCGACCTGCATCGGGACCGTTTCGGCGATGTGATCCCCCTGATCCGCCGCGAACATGTGGCAGGATACTATCAGCGTCGGCCTGTGTGGTTAGTCGAAAACCTGGGGCTGGACCGCATCCGCGCCGAAGCCGAAGCGATGGAACGCGAAGCCGAGCAATTCTATGTGACCGCCACGGCGGCTGCGACAGATGCGGCGACACGAAAACTGCTGGGCGACCTCGCAGCAGCAGAGGCTGGGCATCACGCGATAGCAGAAGGTCTGGAGGCCAAGCACCTCGACGCGGAAACCCGCCAGAGTGAAGAAGAGGCGGCGCACCGGCAATTCTTGCTGACATGGGTGCAACCGGGCCTCGCCGGTCTGATGGACGGCTCCGTCTCCACGCTGGCGCCGATTTTTGCCACCGCCTTCGCCACACAGGACACCTGGACGACCTTCCTTGTGGGCCTCGCGGCCTCTGTCGGCGCCGGTATCTCCATGGGCTTCACCGAAGCCGCGTCCGATGATGGGCAGCTGTCTGGTCGTGGCTCGCCCATCAAACGCGGGTTTGCATCGGGGATCATGACAACGATCGGCGGTTTGGGCCACGCGCTGCCCTATCTCATCACGGATTTCTGGACCGCGACGGTCATCGCCATCGCCGTTGTCTTCGTGGAGCTTTGGGCCATCGCGTGGATCCAAAACCGCTATATGGACACGCCGTTCTGGCGTGCGACGCTGCAGGTCGTCCTGGGCGGCGCGCTTGTGTTTGCGGCGGGTGTTCTGATCGGGTCGGGGTAGCTTGCGCTGCCCGGCGGTTCGCTCTAACACCCGATCATGGTTGAAATCTTTTTCAAGACTGTCCCCTTTTTTGCGCTGATCGGATTGGGGTACTGGGCCGGGTACACCCGGTTTTTCACCGAAGAAGCCACCGCCTATCTCACGAAATTCGTTTTCTACTTTGCCCTGACGGCCATGCTCTTTCGGTTTTCGGCCAATCTGTCCCTTGAAGACGTCTGGGACCCGAATCTTGTCGCGGGCTATCTCGCGGGCACCATGGCGGTCTATCTGATCGCAACGCTTGTGGGGTATCTGCGCAAACTCGACGTGGCCACCACCGCGGTCGAGGCGCAATGCGCCGCCATCGGCAACGTCGGGTTTCTGGGCGTGCCCATGCTGACCCTCCTGATGGGCGAGGCGGCGATTGGCCCGGTGATGATGGCGCTCGCCGTCGATCTGATCGTCTTTTCCAGCCTCATCGTCATTCTGATCACCGGATCGCGTGATGGGCGGCTGAATTTCGGCATCTTTCGCACCGTCGGGCTTGGGCTCATCAAAAATCCGATGATCGTTGCGATTGTCGTAGGGCTGATGTGGTCGTTCTTCGATCTGCCTATTCCCGCTCCTGCCAATGAATTCCTCGCCATTCTGGGGGCTGCGGCAACACCGGGGGCGCTTTTTGCCATCGGCGCATCGCTTGCCACCAAATCCGCCGAGCGCCTGCACATTGCCGGGTGGCTGACCTTCTGCAAACTGGGGCTGCATCCGCTCTTCGTGGCCATCGGCGTGCTCTATCTCTTTCCCGCCGACCCCTATTTCGCGGCCGTGATCATCGCCGCCGCCGCGCTACCTGTAGCAGGCAACGTCTATATCCTCGCGCAGCACTACGGCGTGGCCCCACATCGCGTTTCCGCCGCAATCCTCGTCTCCACCGCGATCAGCATTCTCACGGTCAGCGGGATTATCGCGATGGTGGCGCCCGGCTGACCAAAACGCTTGCCGCCTCGGCACGCGCGGGGTAGCCAACAAGGGACCAGCATCAGGAGCCTGTCATGGAAACCATTTCGGAAAACGCCTGCTTTAACGGGACACAGGGCGTCTATTCTCACCCCTCGACAAGCTGCGCTTGCGATATGACCTTCGGGCTTTTTGTACCGCAGGAGGCCAAGGACGGCCCGGTGCCGCTGCTGTGGTATCTTTCCGGCCTCACCTGCACCCATGAAAACGCCATGGTCAAAGCCGGCGCACAGGCCTGGGCTGCGGAGCAGGGCATCGCGCTGGTCTTTCCCGATACCTCGCCGCGCGGTGAGGGTGTGGCCGATGACGACGCCTATGATCTGGGTCAGGGCGCGGGGTTCTATGTCAATGCAACCGAAACACCCTGGGCACCGCATTTCAGGATGTGGGACTATGTAACTGAAGAACTACCAAAGCTGCTGGAACGCAACTTCGATCTGGATATGTCCCGGCAATCCATCACCGGCCATTCGATGGGCGGGCACGGCGCGCTGACCATGGCGATGGCCCTGCCGGGGCGTTACCGGTCGGTTTCGGCCTTCGCGCCGATTTCCAACCCCACCGCCAGCGACTGGGGTCGCAAACAGCTGTCCGCCTATCTTGGCAGCGATGAAACCAAATGGGCCGGGCATGATGCCACGCTGCTGATGCAGGAAAAGGGGTTTGACGGGCCGATCCTGATCGACACCGGCACCAATGATCAGTTCATCGACCTGCTGAAACCCGAAGCCCTGGCGCAGGCCGTCGCGGCCCGGCGACAACAGGCGACACTACGGCTGCAGCCCGGCTATGATCACAGCTACTTCTTTGTCTCCACCTTCATGGAGGAACACGTGGCCTTCCATGCGGATGCGCTCTACGCATGACCGCGCTCTACATCGATGCGGATGCCTGCCCGGTCAAAGCCGAGGCCGAAAAGGTCGCCACGCGGCACCGCGTGCAGATGTTCGTCGTCTCGAACGGCGGCCTGAGGCCCTCGCAAAACCCGCTTGTGGAAACGGTCATTGTGCCGGACGGCCCGGATGTCGCCGATATGTGGATCGCAGAACGCTGCGGCCCCGGTGACGTTGTGGTGACGAGCGACATCCCACTGGCCGCAAAATGTGTGGAAGCAGGCGCACAGGTCCTCAAACACAACGGCGAGCCATTGACGGCGGCAAATATCGGCAATGTGCTGGCCACGCGCGACCTGATGGCTGATCTGCGCGCCGCTGATCCCTTTCGCCAGGGCGGTGGCAAAGGCTTTACAAAGGCCGACCGGTCCCGTTTTCTGGACGCGTTGGAGCGGGCCTTGCGCAGCGCGAAATCAACCATCCGAAAGGCCTGAAGGGCGAGGTGCTGCATGCAACCAAAAGCGGTGATTTTTGACATCGGCAATGTGCTGATCGAATGGCAACCGGAGCGGTTTTACGACGCGGTGATCGGCGAGGACCGCAGGCGCGCGATGTTTGCGCAGGTCGATCTGCACGGCATGAACGAACTGGTCGACCGCGGCGAACCCTTCGCCGAAACCATCTATGCGCAGGCCGACGCGACCCCTGTGTGGCGCGATGAAATCCGCATGTGGCATGATCGCTGGATTGAAATGGCGACCCCTGTGATCGATCATTCCGTGCGACTGATGAAGGCCCTGCAGGCCAAGGGCGTGCCTGTGTTTTCGCTGACCAATTTCGGGATCGACAGCTATGATTTGGCGGCCACGCATTACCCGTTCCTGCGTGAGTTCGACCGCGATTTCATTTCCGGCCACATGCGCGTGACCAAACCCGACCCGGATATCTACCGGCGTGTCGAAGAAACCTCCGGTCTCTCCGGAACCGAGCTGATCTTTACCGATGATCGCACCGACAACATTCACATCGCGGAGACATACGGCTGGCAGACCCATCTCTTTGAGGGTCCGCAAGGATGGGCGGACAGGCTGGTCGCCGCCGGATTGCTGACACAGGCGGAGGCGCAATGAGCGTACCTGTTATTCCCTTTGACGCGGGCGAGGCCCGGCTGGATTGGATCGCCCTTACCGACGCCCTTGCCGCTGGTCACCTGCTGCCAAAGGCGGAGATTGCCGATACATTTCTGTATCGCGATCCCGACACGCTGCTGAACCGCGCGGCATGGATTGATGGGCTGGGTCTTGCAGTGAAATCCGCCACGATCTTTCCCGGCAACACCGCCAAAGGAGTGTCCTCCATCAACGGCGGCGTGATGCTATTTTCGGACGCCGACGGCGGATTGCAGGCGATCATCGATTTCCATCTGGTCACAAAGTGGAAAACCGCGGGCGACAGCCTGCTGGCGGCCAGACGGCTGGCGCGCCCCGATAGCAGACACATCCTGATTGTGGGCGCGGGGACGCAAGCGCATGGGCTGCACGCGGCCTATCGTGCCGCCTTTCCACAGGCGACATTCACTGTCTGGAACCGGACCGTCGCAAAGGCACGCGAGATGGCGGAAACAATTCCGGGGCTTGAGGTCGCCGAAGATCTGGAGGCGGCGGTGCGCGCGGCTGATATCGTGACCTCTGCCACCATGTCCACAAATCCTCTGATCCTCGGTGAGTGGCTGCAGCCCGGGCAGCATATCGATCTGATCGGCGCCTATCGCCCTGACATGCGCGAGGTGAATGACACCGCCCTGACCCGCGCGCGCCTCTTTGTCGACAGCCTCGACACCACCGTCGGGCACATCGGCGAGATCAAAATCCCGATTGAAACAGGCGTGATTACAGCGCAGGACATCGTCGCGGATTACTACGCGCCCGAGGATTTCAGACGCGGCTCGGAGGACGAGATCACGATCTTTAAAAATGGCGGCGGGGCGCATCTGGACCTGATGACCTGCCGTTACATTCTGGACCAATGGGAGGCGGGCGTTTGATCTGGCTGTATCTGGTCCTGGCCGCCCTCGTCGCGACGCCGTTGATCATCGAAGCCACACGCAAACAGATGAACGATGCCGCGCGCGTGGATGCCCCGGGTGAATTTACCGAGCTGTCACAAGGCGTCACTCACTATCAATGGTACGGTCCCGAAAACGGGCCCGTCGCTGTCTGTGTCCATGGTCTGACAACGCCGAGTTTCGTCTGGCGGGGGTTGGCCAAAGGGCTGGCCCTGATGGGCTTTCGGGTTCTGGTCTATGACCTTTTTGGGCGTGGGTATTCTGACCGTCCCAGTGGCCTTCAGGATCGTGCGTTCTTTTTGCAGCAGCTCAACGATTTGCTGGCGGATCAGGGGGTCGAGGATGACATTACCCTGATCGGCTATTCCATGGGGGGCGCCATCTCGACGATCTTTGCCGCGGACCAGCCCGACCGTATCCGGCAGCTGATCCTGCTGGCGCCTGCGGGTATGCGCCCTGTTGGCAAGGGCATCGTCGGGTTTGCGGCCCGCACGCCGATCATCGGCACATGGCTGATGCTGGAACTCTACCCGACCATCTTGCGCAAGGGCCTCAAGGCGGAAAAAGGCACGCCAACCAGTGTCGAGAACATCAACGCCTTGCAAGAGGCGGAGTTGAACTGGCGCGGGTTTGTGCCCAGCGTCAGAGCGAGCCTGCGCGGCATGCTGTCGGAAAACCTTGCGCCCGATCATGCAGTTCTGGAACGCGAAGCGGTGCCCGTGCTCGCCATCTGGGGGCGCGAGGATGACGTGATCCCGCTGTCCTGCGCCGAAACGATCAGCGACTGGAACAGCTCTGTCCAGAATGTGGTGATCGACGGCGCCGGCCATGGCCTGACCTACTCGCACACCGTCGAGGTGCTGGCGCATATTACAGAGTTTACGCAGCAAAGCGGCTAGGCCGTGCGCAGCCCTTCCAGGCGCCGTTCGCGGATGGGCAGATGGATGAGCGCGCTGAACGCGCCCACCGCAACCCCGACCCACCACACCAGCGTGTAGTCGCCATAGACGTCATACATGCGCCCGCCCAGCCAGACACCCAAGAAGCTGCCCACCTGGTGGCTGAGGAACACAATGCCGTAAAGCGTACCCATGTAGCGCAACCCGTAGATATGCGCGACAAGGCCGGAGGTCAGCGGAATGGTCGCCAGCCACAGCATGCCCATGGCAACGGAAAACAGCAAAACGCTGGTGGGGGTGATCGGGAACATGATGAACAGCGCCGCGATGATGGTCCGCCCGGTGTAGATGCCCGCCAGCAGGTATTTCTTGGAATAATACTTGCCCGCCCAGCCCGCCAGCAGCGTGCCCGCGATATTGGCGATACCGATCAGCGAAATAGCGAGGGCCCCCAGCGCCGATGTTGTGCTGATCCCCATGCTGTCGAGCGTCCCGCCCGGCATGATCGGCCCGCAAAGCTCCGTCACGAAGGCCGGGAAATGCGCCGTGATGAAGGCAATCTGATAGCCGCAGGAGAAAAACCCCAGATAGATGAAGGTATAGGAGGGGTCCTTGAAGGCTTTCACCAGAATCTGGCCGAGGCTCTCATCCAGCTCGGTCTTGCTGGCCATCGCTGGTGCACGCATCATCGGCAAGGTCAGCAGAACGAGGATGATCGCAGCCGCGAAGAGCATGAAAGTGCTCTGCCACGTCAGAAACCCCAGCATCCATTCCGCCGTCGGCGGGCCAAAGATCTGCCCGCCGCTGCCTGCCGCCGATACAATCGCCAGCGACATAGACCGGTTTTCATCGGAGGCTGCACGACCAACCACCGCCAGGATCACTCCAAACCCGGTGCCCGCGATCCCGAAACCGACGAGCCAGGCGTAAAGCTGATGTTCCACCGGCGTGGTGGATTGCGCCGTCAGCATCAGCCCCAGTGCGTAGATCACAGCGCCCAGCACAATGGACTTCCGGTCGCCGATCTTCTCTGCCAAGGCGCCAAAGAGCGGCTGGCCTACCCCCCATGCGAGGTTCTGAATGGCAATCGCCAGCGAAAACTCGACACGCAGCCACCCAAATTCTTCGGCAATCGGGATTTGAAACACACCAAAGGTCGAACGGATCGCAAAGCTGACGATGATAATGACGCAGCCGACAATCAGAACCGGTGTGAATAAAGGCGTGCGGCTTTGCATGCAGGGTCCTCCGTTGGAGCGACAGTACCGCAGGCCCGTTGCGGGTCAATTCAAAGGTTTTGACGCTCGCATCACATATTCTGATGTGTCAGCGCTCTTTTCACCGGCACATCCGCAAGCTATTGAAAGTTCATGCAAACCCTGCGCGCCATATATCAGGACCTGATTGAGGTCGGCACAGTTCAGCCCGATGACGCGCAGTTGAACGTCATGCCCGAATTCGAACGGATCCGAACCGAGCTCAGCGCGCCCGTCAAGAAAGGGTTGTTTCGCAAGGCCCCCGAACCGCCCAAGGGTCTCTATCTTTGGGGCGGCGTCGGGCGTGGCAAATCCATGTTGATGGATCTCTTTGTCGAGCATCTGGAGGGTATTCCCGCGCGCCGGGTCCACTTCCATGCCTTCATGCAGGAGATCCATTCCGCCATGCATGAGGTCCGCAAGACCGGGGTTGAGGATGCTATTGCTCCGGTGGCTGCCGATGTTGCCGCCTCCGTGCGCCTGCTGGCCTTTGACGAGATGCAGATCACCGACATCACGGATGCGATGATTGTGGGCCGGCTCTTTCAGGCGCTTTTTGAAGACGGGGTGGTCGTGGTCACCACCTCCAACAGGGTGCCGGATGAGCTTTATAAAAACGGGCTGAATCGTGACCTGTTTTTGCCGTTCATCGCCCTGATCCAGGAAAAGATGAACGTGGTCGAACTGGCCAGCCCCACGGACTACCGGCAGGACCGTTTGGGGGGGCAGCCGGTTTACTTCACACCGGTGAACGCCGAGGCCCGTGCCGCGATGGATGCGGTATGGGATGATCTTGCGGGCGGCAAAGGCGAGGTGCTCGTGCTCAAGGTCAAAGGGCGCGACGTCGAAGTGCCCGCCTTTCGCAATGGCGTGGCCCGCGCGGGGTTTCACGATCTATGCGGTAAACCGCTGGGCCCGGGGGACTATCTGGCGCTGGCGGAGGCGGTGAAAGTCTTGATGTTGGACGGGGTGCCCGCCCTGTCGCGCAACAACTTCAACGAGGCGAAACGCTTCGTCACGATGATTGACGCGCTTTACGAGGCCAAGGTCCGGCTCATTTGTTCAGCGGCGGCCAAACCCGAAATGCTCTATCTTGAAGGTGAAGGGACGTTTGAATTCGAACGCACCGCGTCGCGCCTGCGTGAAATGCAATCGGAAGGCTGGGGCCTTTAACGCGGCACCTCTTGCAGAACCGCCGCGAGCAGGCGCATGGTATCCAACTCTCCAAAGGGTGTGGTCAGCGCGATCGGTGCGGCAAATTCGGCCCGCGACAGGGCCGCATTCAGCACCGCGTCAATATAAGCGTCGCTTTGGCCCTCGGCCAGGGTTTTGACCAGCAGCTGGTGCAGAACATCGTCATCTGTTGGATGGTGGCCGAAACGCGCGAGTGCCCGGGCCGTTGTCTGTAGCAAGTCATGGGTTTCGGCCGAGTAATCCGTCAGCCGCACGGGGTGGCGCAACAGATGGCTGACAGGTAAATCGCGCTGCAAATGTGTAAGCTCCGGCACCTCCAGCAGGCTGGTCGCAGCCCGCGACACCTGAGGGGACGGATTGGGCGCCTTCGAGGAGTCTTCAGGGGCTACGGTGGTCGTCGTCATCCCAAAGAGCGATGGGCTGAATACAGTGACGATCGCCAGCAGGCACAGGCCCGCCAAGGGCCACCATATCGCGAACGATGGCGCATGCGGCCGCGTGATCATACGACTCAAGTCCAGTTCGGAGGCGGACCCCCGATCATCCTGTGGCATGTTAGTGACCCCCACTATGCAGCCCCTGCACTTTACCGCGCCATTCAGGTGCATTTCTTCCCCGACGCAACATATAGGTGGGCATCTGCAAATCCGTCAATATAAAGAGGAAATCTCTAAATCTGGAGTTGTAAAATTGGGTATTTTACCCGTTTTCGCGCAGAATACTCCCGGCAAGGTAGAGGGAGCCACAGATCAGCACCCGCGCCTCCGGAGCCTTTGCCGCGATCCCGGACAAGGCGTTTCGTACACTCTCTGCAATATCCGCATCGAACCCGGCGGCCCGGGCCGCGTCGGCGGTTGTCTCGGCGGGTAGCGTATTGACCTCATCGGGAATGGAAATCGCCACCAGGCCATCCGCAACCTGGGAAAGCGGGCGCAGATATCCACCGATGTCCTTGGTGTTGAGCATGCCGCAAATCAGATAGGTCGGGCGCTTGGGCAGGCTTTGGAGGTGTTCTGCAAGTGCCTGTCCCGCCGCCGGGTTGTGACCACCATCCAGCCAAAGCTCCACGCCTGGCACTGCGTCTGCCAATGGTCCAGTCACAAGGCGCTGCATCCGCGCTGGCCATTCTGCCTGGGTGACCGCCGCTTCGCACGCCTCGGGTCCGACGCCCAGATGGCGGAGCACGGCGAGGGCTGCACCGGCATTCATGATCTGATGCGCGCCGGGCAGGTTCGGACGTGACACATCCAGCAGACCCGTTTCATCCTGATAGGTCATGCGGTCCCGTTCCGGTCCCACGTGCCAATGCTGACCGTAGGCCAGTAGCGGGGCACCGATGCGGTCTGCCACCTCTTCGATCACCTCAAGGCCTTCGTTATCCTGTCGCGCGACAACACAAGGTACCGCGCGTTTCAGGATACCCGCCTTCTCGAATGCAATCTTTCCAAGGGTATCGCCAAGGAATTGCTGATGATCGATGGAAACAGGCGTGATCACGTTAACCGCCGGACGCGCGATCACATTGGTGGCATCCAGACGCCCGCCCAAGCCCACCTCAAGCAAGGTGTAATCTGCGGGCACGCGCGAAAAGGCGAGCAGTGCCGCACAGGTCGTGATCTCGAAATAGGTGATGTTTTCGCCTTTGTTCGCCGCATAACACTCATCCAGAACCGCTGTCAGGTCCGGCTCGGAAATCAGCTGACCGGCAACCCTGATCCGCTCGTGAAAGCGCGCGAGATGCGGGCTGGTGTAGGCATGTACCTTGTGGCCGGATGCCTCCAGCCCGGCGCGCAGCATCGCCAGCGTCGACCCCTTGCCATTGGTGCCCGCGATATGGATCACGGGCGGTAGATTATCCTGAGGGTTGCCCAATGCGTCGAGCAACCGCCAGACACGGTCCAGCGTCAGGTCGATGATTTTCGGGTGCAGGGCCATCATCCGTGCAAGGATGGCGTCCGATGTGGCCGCGGTCATTTCTTGGCGGTCTCGGTCTCTGGTGCTGCTTCGTCCTCGGACAGGGCATGCGGCAGGTCCGCGCCCGGTTCAGGCGCGGGCAGATCACCCCGCACCGCAGGGGGCAGCCCCAGCAGCATCCGCGTGATCGAAATCAGCTCATCACGCATCTTGCCGCGGTGCGTCACCCGGTCGAGCATCCCGTGATCCAGCAGGTATTCGGCGCGCTGGAAGCCCTCGGGCAGCTTTTCGCGGATGGTCTGTTCAATCACCCGCGGACCGGCGAAACAAATCAAGGCGTTTGGTTCCGCAATATGCACATCGCCCAGCATCGCATAGCTGGCGGTGACCCCGCCCGTTGTCGGGTGCGTAAGCACAACGATATAGGGCAGCCTTGCTTCCTTCAGCATCTGCACCGCAACCGTGGTGCGCGGCATTTGCATCAGGCTTAGGATGCCCTCCTGCATCCGCGCACCACCCGCAGCCGAAAACAGGATCAGGGGACGCTTCAGCTTCACCGCCTCCTGGGCGGCGGCAATGATCGCATCACCCACATACATGCCCATGGATCCGGCCATGAAGGAAAAATCCTGTGCGGCAGCCACAATGGGGGTGCGCCCGATCTCGCCATTGGCGACCAGCATCGCCTCCGCCTCGGCGGTCTGCTTTTGTGCGGCTTTCAAACGGTCGGGATAGCGTTTTTGGTCGCGGAAATTCAGCGGGTCGGGCTTGGGTGCCTCCACCTTCACTTCCGTAAAAATACCACCGTCAAAAAGCGCGGTGAACCGATCCCGCGGCGTGATATGCATGTGATGGTTGCAGTTCGTGCAGACATTCAGATTGTCCGACACTTCGCGGTGAAACAGCATGGTCCCGCATTCAGGGCACTTGGTCCACAGGTTGTCCGGCGTCTCGCGGCGCGAGAAAATCGAATTGATCCTCGGCCGGACATAGTTGGTGATCCAGTTCATGTGGCGTTCCTTTGGCGTCCCTCAGGTTCTAATTAGTCGCCTCTTGGGCAAAGTGCAATCAGCGCCGGATTGCGAGACGCGCGGCCAGCCAGCTGACGATCATGAACCCGAAGTCCACCGGCAGCCAGGCACGCACCGCCTCCGCATCGGAGAGCGAAAACGGGCTGATGTAAAGCGCGAGCCCTGACAGATTGTCCGGCAGGGCAATGATCAGAATGGCCGTGACATTGTTCATAAAATGCACCGCGATGGCGGGCGCCAACGTCCCGGCGCGCGCGGTCAGATCTGCCATCAGCAGGCCAAAAACAACCGCCCAGAGCGCGATTGCCGTGGCGTTCGAACCCGCCTCCTCCGGTACGTAGTGGCCAACGCCAAAAAGCAGCGCGGGCACGGCCATCCAGACCAACGGCGAGCGAAACCGCGCCGCCAGCTGCTGTTGGATATAACCGCGAAACAGGACCTCTTCGGCACTGACCTGGACAAACACCGCCAGAAGGGAAACTGGTAAGAGGATCAACCAACCGCCAAGGCTCATGTTGGAAACCAGCGGCGCCCCCATATCCCACGGCGGCAGAATCCAGATCGCCAGATTGATCAGCACCAGAATGGTCAGCACCGCCCATAGCTGCCTCCGGAACAGAGCGGCATTGCCCAAAATTTCCGGGAAGCCCCGTTTGTGCACCACCTTGAGCGCCACTGCGACGCCCAGGGTCATGAACCCGAAACTCAGCAACAGGACGTACATCGCAAACGGCGTGGTACCCGCGATCAGGGTTTCGGAAAAAGCCGGCGCGTTCTTCCCCTGCCAGGTGTAGAGCGTGCGAAACATCGTCTGGTTGCAGATCAGGTAGACACCCGATGCAATGATCAGCCCCATGATCAGACGCCAGACCTGCGCGGTTTCACGCGCCGGGGCGAGCAAATGTTCATGCGCGCGATACGCGGGGCGCAATATCATCAGCAGCACCCTACGCGTCTGTACGTTCAGTGTCTTGCGTGTCCTGCGGAATGCTGACACGCGCTTCGCGCAAGAGTTCGGCAGCGCCCGTCAAATGCCCGGCCACCGTTTGCAACAAGTGCATGAGCACGGTTGGATCCGTGGCAATCACCGACCGGAACTCATCTGCCCCGATCCGCAGAAATTTGGTGTCTTCCTGCGCAATCAGATCAAGCTGGCGCGGCTCATCCAGAATGATCGCCAGATCACCAATAAGCCGCCCGGGGCCCACCGCCGTCACATCGTGCCAGTTATCATCGTCATCGCGGTACCCCATCATCGCATTGCCGGACAGGCACAGATACGCCGCATCCGCGCGTTCGCCCATGGTGAAGATGCGCGTGTCCGCCTTGGCCTTGTACCATTGCGCGGAAAAGGCCAGCAGGCGTTGGCTGCGCGAATCCAGATTGGCGAAAAGATCGGTGCGAGAGATCACCCTGATCTTGCGGCGCAGATCGTCTGAGCCACTGTCTTCGCCGTCCTGAGTTTCCGGCTGTTCCACCCCATCGATCCGGCCGTTCTTGATGTCCACAAAGATATCGTAGGCGGTCGGATTTTCGAATTTGTCCTCCAGGAAGATCATCGTCGCCTTGGGCAGCAGATCCCGCAGCTTGGCGCGCGTTTTCTTGCGGCTCGCCGCATCATGGCTGGCCAGAACTGTATCGAGGATCAGGATATCCGGGCGCTTGATCCCGGCACGGCTGAAGGCAGCCCGTTCCTGAAAGGCGCTGGCCAGATTGGTCCCGCCGAGGCCGGTTCTGATGTCCAGAATGGTCTCCGCCACCTGACGTTTCAGCTCATGCTTCGCCACGACCTCGGCTACAAGGTCTTCGATCAATTCGCCCTGCACACCGGCAATCGCTGAGATGCGCCCATAAAGCGCGTTTTCCATCAGCGTTAGACGCGGCAAGTAGTTGTCAGGGGCCACCGGCACAAACATTCCACGCATCCGCTCGCGCATCTCATCGCTCTTTTCCTTGCGGATTTCGAGGATTTCCTCCTTGAAACTTTCCGGGAAACCGGGGCCAATCTGTTCAGCGGTAAAGGCAAAAGGTACCGTCAGAAGCAGGGAAAACTCCTCTTCGGTCAGCGCCTGATCGCCTTTTTCCTGACGTCGTGTCGCGATGTCCACCAATCGTTCATAGAGCTCCTCCTCGATCCCCAATGCAGTGAACAAGGGATGGTTGGTGCCGTCTCTGCCGAAGGTCTGGTGCAATGTCTCGATCAGCGTCTGCGAGATCGCAATGCCCTGCTCGGCCAGGCCCAGTTCGGATACCAACGCCAGAAAGCTCCGCTCTGCGGCAAGGCCCTGTTGCGAGATATCGCGTTTTGGCGAGGCAAACATCAGGTTGCCACCCAGCGGGATCGAGGGGTTGAATTCATCCGGGTTGAACCGATTGACGAAGCGGTCCAGCTGCCGTTCAACCAGTTTGTCATAGACCTCGGCGCGCAGACTGACGATAGACGCAGCCAGTTTCGTATGCGTCTCGGGATCGATGCGCGACCCCAGCATGCGGCGGAACATGAACTCGTCCAGCCCCATCGCCTCAACCAGTTGGAACCACCAGCCGCGAATTTCCTCTGTCGTGTTCAGCCCGGCCAACCCGGGGTCCACCCAATCGGCCTTGATGCTGTCGAGACTGTTGCCGGAGCGTTTGGCCTCAATGCCGTTCCTGTCTTTCTGATTGGGGTCCCAGAGCACGGTTTTCGGGCTGGATTTAAGCGGCATCAGCAGGTTGTCACCCAAGGTCCCGTCAAAGAGATAGGGCCTTGAATGCGCATAGCCGATGCGTGCCGCGATCACCGACTGATGCATTTCCGCCAGATCGTGCCCGGCGATGGTGACGCTGCCGCGCGCTGGCATCACCTCACGGGTCAGCACCTCGGCCAGCGCCGTGCGTTCGATCTGACTGCTGGATTGAATGGCCACGCGTGCGCCTGCCGGGATCTCCAGATTGATGTTTTCGATCACGGCATTCCCGTCCGAGTTACGCACGGTGACATTGTGAATTGAAATGGCGCCATCCAGATGCGGGATCTCGGTCGGTTCACCCTCCATCAGCTTTTCATCGATCATGCCTTTGGGTGCAAAGCGCTCGGTCACGATCTCCCAGCGCAGGGACATGTCCTGCACCTGGTTGTAGTAGGTCAAAAGCTCTTTCCAGGGGGAACTCAGATCCTTGTAAGCGGCGAGTGCCGCGACCAGCGCGCCCACGGTGATATCCCCGCGGATCGCCAGATACCCCCCCGCGGAATAGAAGAAAAACGGCGTCAGCTGCGTGATGAAGTTGTTGAGGAACTTCATGAAGAATTTTTTCTGGTAGATCTGGAACCGGATCTCAAAGAGATGGCCCAACCGATCCGTAAACGCGGCCAGGCGGTACCGCAAACCACCATTGGTGCGCAGATCACCGATACCGGCGGCGGTCTCGCCGATCTCGGATGCAAAGTGGCGCACTTCGACAATGCGTTTCTTGTTCAGCTGGTTGATCTGCCGTTGCAGGATCGGGATCACATAGGCCTGCAGCGGGATCAGCGCGACGCCCGCGAGCCCGAACCAGACGCTTTGCGCAAAGAGAAAGATCACGATGATCAGCATCTGCCCGGCCTGAAACACCGGTTGCGCCACGGCGTCTCCCATCAGCCCGCCCATCGGCTCCGCCTCGGAGGTCACCATCGAGACCAATTCCCCCTGGCTGGTGCTGCGGAAATAGGCCCGCGGGAACCGTGTCATCCGGTTGATCAGCTGATACCGGAACCGCCGCAAAAGCCGCTCCGCGAGCACCCCCTTCATGGTATTCAGGCGCATTTTGAGCAGCCCGTGCAAAAGCACAGCGCCAAGGTAGGCAAAACACAAAGCCATCAGGAATTGCGTCTGGCTCATCGTGACACCAAACACGGTCACGGTGGTGCTTTGTGCCCCGATGGCGTCGTTGATGATCCGCTTGGGCAATTCCAGCGTCGCGTAGAGGAACGGGAAGGTGAACAGCGTAAAGAACAGCAGAAACAGTTGTTCCCGCTTGGAAAACTTCCAAATGAACGCGAAGAGTGAAGATTCCATGAAACGGCTTTCGGTATGGGGCTGACGTGGGAGCCACTGCGGGTCGCCAAGCGCACTTTCGTGCGGCTTCACCCAACTTATGTCCGCACAATTCCCAATACAAGCGCGCAAACGGTCAAGGGTTGTGCATATCTGAACGCTAGAGCCTTGCAGGCCCTATGGCGGTTGGCTATTCGGGTGCAACAGATTTGAAGGGGAGAATACCCATGTCCAGCCAGCGTTTTGATAAATCCAAACTGCCAAGCCGCCATGTGACCGAAGGGCCCGCGCGCGCGCCGCACCGGTCCTATTACTACGCCATGGGCATGACGGATGAGGAAATTCACCAGCCGCTGGTTGGCGTGGCGACCTGCTGGAACGAGGCCGCGCCCTGCAACATCGCGCTGAACCGGCAGGCGCAGGCGGTGAAAATGGGTGTAAAACGCGAGTACGGCACCCCGCGCGAATTTACCACCATCACCGTCACCGACGGCATCGCCATGGGGCATGAGGGCATGCGCTCCTCGCTGGCGTCGCGCGAGGCGATTGCGGATACGGTTGAACTGACCATGCGCGGGCATTGCTATGACGCCATCGTGGGTCTGGCAGGCTGCGACAAGAGCTTGCCCGGCATGATGATGGCGATGATCCGTCTGAACGTGCCATCGGTCTTCCTTTATGGCGGGTCGATCCTGCCGGGTCGGGCACCCACCGGTTCGGCCATCCCCGAAGATTTCGCCAACCGTGATCTGACCGTGCAGGACATGTTCGAAGCCGTGGGCCGCCAGCAAAGTGGCTCGCTCACCGAGGCGGAGTTGGAAATTCTCGAACGTGTGGCCTGCCCTTCTGCCGGGGCTTGTGGTGGTCAGTTCACCGCCAACACCATGGCCTGTGTGTCCGAGGCGATTGGCCTGGCGCTGCCCAACTCGGCAGGTGCGCCAGCTCCTTACGAAAGCCGTGATGCCTATGCCGAGGCCTCTGGGGCGGCAGTCATGAACCTGATCGAAAAGAACATCCGCGCCCGTGACATCTGCACGCGCGAAGCTTTCGAGAACGCCGCGCGCATCGTGGCGTGCACTGGTGGCTCAACCAACGCGGGCCTGCACTTGCCCGCGATGGCGCATGAGGCGGGCATTGATTTCTTCCTCGAAGACGTCTGCGAGATCTTCCGCGACACGCCCTATTTCGTCGATCTGAAACCCGGCGGGCAGTATGTGGCCAAAGACCTCTATGAGGCAGGCGGCGTGCCGGTCGTGATGAAGGAGTTGCGCAAGGCGGGCCTGATCCACGAAGATTGCATCACCGCAACCGGCTATTCCATTGGCGAAGAGATCGACAGGGTCACGCTGGAGGCCGATGGCCGCGTGATCTACCCCGTCGATGCGCCGCTCTCCAAAACCGGCGGTGTTGTGGGCCTCAAAGGCAACCTCGCGCCGGAAGGGGCCATCGTGAAAATCGCCGGGATGGAACCGCAGCACCAGCTCTTCACCGGCCCTGCGCGTGTTTTCGAATGTGAACAGGACGCTTTTGAAGCCGTTCAGAACCGCACCTATGAAGAGGGTGATGTCTTTGTCATTCGCAACGAAGGCCCCGCAGGGGGACCAGGCATGCGCGAAATGCTGGCGACAACGGCGGCCCTGTCCGGCCAAGGCATGGGCAAAAAAGTCGCCCTGATCACCGACGGCCGCTTTTCCGGCGCGACCCGGGGTTTTTGCGTCGGGCACGTTGGCCCCGAAGCCGCCCACGGCGGCCCTATCGCCCTGTTGAAAAACGGCGATATGATCACCCTGAATGCGATCGAAGGCACCATTTCCGTGGATGTGTCTGACGATGAGATGGCCGCGCGCAAAGCCGATTGGAAAGGGCCACGCCAAACCATCTATGGCGCGGGCGCGCTGTGGAAATATGCTAAACTGGTGGGGCCGACCTATCTTGGCGCCGTCACCCACCCAGGCGCCAAGGAAGAAGGCCACGACTATATGGCGCTTTAACGCTCCGCCCCTCTGCGCGTCTTTTCCGGCGCGCAGATCCGCCCGCTTTCGGGTTGAAAGCAACAATTCCCAAAAAATCGGCGCATTGTCCGGAATTCTTGGTTTATATGTCAGCAACCCTTTCGTTAGATAAGGGCAAAGAGCGGCACAAAGGCAGTCACAGACCGATGGGCAAAGGTGGGGATACCTTCTGGGATACGGCGATTTATCGGCGGGCGTTGCAACGCTGGGCGCTGTCGGCGCGCAAGGCGAGCACCTCGAAGTTAAACGTTCTGCGCAAGCAGCGCACGCGCGCAAGGCTTTTGCGTGCCCATCTCGACAAGCTGATCCACACTGCTGACGCAAGGCTGGCCCTGCCGGTTGTGGGCTCCAACAGCTTCCCCAAACCACATAACGCGGATTGGGCGTGGCGGCCGGAACTCTGGCGTGGTCCTTTGGCGAGCCCCGGCATCTCGTCGGTGCAGAACAAATCCATGCTGGGCGATGAGGTGACCCTGTTTCACGACTGCGGACGGTCGGAGATCACGCTGCGCCAGGTGCGCAACACCCGACAGGAAGACCTCGCACCCTACGGTTTGCGGGTCGATGTGTTCAAGTTCGACGGGTCCTTCCTGTCCATCGTCGTCGATCTGCCAGGCGCGGCGACGGATGGTCTGAAACGCATGCATATCCTGCGTGTGAACAGCATCATCGAAATGGAAAAACCCATTGAGATATTCGCGCGCCTGAACATCCGTCACGGGCCGAACACGGAACAGATCGTGCGCGAGTTTGATCTGAACGACAAAGAGGTGAGCATCGAATTCGATCTGGCCTACTCGAACCTGAACGAGAAACGGATTGAAAAAGCATGGGTCGATTTCATCTTTGAAGGACCTGAGATGAACATGGTCACGCTCCGTGACACCACCTTTTCGCGCTGCCAGCGCGCACAGATGTAGGATGACGCGATGAGCCAATGGGTGGTGACACAGACCAGGATGCAGAACGGTATCTGGCAGGGATTGGTGACCGGGCCCGGCGGGGCGGCACCCGACCTCAGCGTCACTTTTCTGGAAAATCCGGTGGCGGATGTGACCACCGTTGCGGCCAGCGAGGCCGACAGCTGGCTTTTGCAGATACCGGTGCCCGCGGATGCGATTTCCGATGGGGTGCAGACAATTCTGATTTCTGATCGGGAAACAGATGAACGCCTCGCCAGTTTCACTTTGATCGCGGGCGAAGCGCTTGGCGATGATTTGCGCGCTGAAGTGGACCTGCTACGCGCTGAACTCGACATGCTCAAGCGCGCCTTTCGGCGGCATTGTGTCGAAACCACATGACAAAAAAACCCCGCCGGAAAACCAGCGGGGCCATTTCGTTCAAGCAGCCGTCAGATTATTCGACGGGCACCAATGCATTCAGACCTTTGAGGATGTCGATGGCATAGGCCAGTTGATAATCCTCTTCGCGCAGCGCGGCGGCAGCTTCTGCCTTCGCACGGTCCGCTTCGATCTGTTTGATCTCGTCGTCGGTGAGGCTGTCGTTGTTCAGACTGCCCCGCAAATCTGCCTCCGACCGGAGGGAACGTGCCGCGTTATCTTCGTCCTCTTCCTCAGCTTCAGGCGCGCGCCGTGGTTGTTCAACGACGATGTCCGGCGAAACGCCCAGCGACTGGATCGAGCGGCCCGATGGTGTGTAATACCGCGCCGTTGTCAGGCGCATCGCACCATCACCCCGCAGCGGCATGACCGTTTGCACGGAGCCTTTGCCAAAGCTTTTGGTGCCCACAACAATGGCGCGGCGGTGATCCTGCAAGGCACCCGCAACGATTTCAGAGGCCGAGGCGGAGCCACCGTTGATCAGCACGACAATCGGCTTGCCCTGTGCCAGGTCGCCTTCTGTCGCATTGAAACGCTCGCCATCCTGAATGTTGCGGCCCCGCGTGCTGACAATCTCACCTTCATCCAGGAAGGCATCGGACACCCGGATTGCTTGTGTCAGGAGGCCGCCGGGGTTGTTGCGCAGGTCAACGACGATGCCGTTGATCTTGTCCATGCCCCCGGCCGTTTCGATTTGCTCGCTCAGACCGGATTCCAGGTTGGTGTAGGTCTGATCGTTGAAGGTTGTGACCCGCAAGACCACGGTATCGCCCTGGGTCCGCGTGCGCACAGCCGTCAGCTTGATGGTGTCGCGGATGATCGAGACGTCAAAGGGCTCAGTTTCACCCTCGCGCACGACGGTGATCAGGATCTCCGATCCAACCGGGCCACGCATCATCTCAACCGCCTCGTCGAGCGTCAGACCCAGAACGGATTCGCCATCCACATGGGTGATGAAATCGCCCGCCTCGACCCCGGCTTCATCCGCCGGGGTGCCATCGATGGGCGAAACAACTTTGACAAAGCCCTCTTCCTGGGTAACCTCAATCCCCAGCCCGCCAAATTCGCCGCGTGTCTGTACCCGCATCTGGGCAGCATCATCCGGCGAAAGGTAGCTGGAGTGGGGATCAAGCGATGTGAGCATGCCGTCGATCGCGGCTTCGATCAGTTCACCGGCTTCCACCTCTTCGACATATTGGGCGCGGATACGTTCAAAGATATCGCCAAACAAATCCAGTTGCTCGTAGACACCGCTCGACTTTGCCGCTTCTTGCGCCAGCAGGGGGCCCGCAATCTGGGTTGTGGCAACGACACCTGCGACGATACCGCCCGCTGCCGCCATGGCAAATTTTTTCATGTCTCTCTATCCATCCTTATCGGTTCGGAACCAGAGGCTCGGGTCCTCAGGCGAGTTTTGCTGTCTTACCTCTATATAGAGCGTTTCTGAGCGCTCAGCGCCAGTGTCATCACCATCTGTTGACAGCTCTGACCGATTTTCCGCCGCAGCGTCGCCCATAAGCCCCAGTGGCGCGCCCGCGTCAATGACTTCTCCGGCGGTACCGTAAACGGTATCTAAACCCGCCAGCACAAAGAGCACCTGCGCCTGCGGCTCCAGAATCACCACCTGCCCCAGATCCAACAGCGGGCCGGTATAGCGGATCGTCGCGGCGACCGGGCTGGTCACAATGGCGCGCGGCAGGGTCGCCAGGATGATGCCCGGCCGGGTGATGCCCGCAGCATCGGCCTCGCCCGCCCCCCGCAGCACGATCCCCTGAACGGGCAGCGGCAAGTCCCCTTTTTCGCCACTGATCCGGGCGGGTGCAGTGGCCCTGACATCGACCGCAACACGTTCAAGACCGCTGGCAAAACTCTCCAGCGTTTCGGCGGAGGCAATCAGGATGGCCTCGCGCACGGGATCATTGATAAACCGCATCGGCAGCTCTGTCCGCTCCGCGATGGCCTGATTGAGGGCGGTGCGCGCGTCCTGCACCTCGCGCAATCCGTCCACCAGACGACCCGCCGCATCCGTCTGCATGCCGCGCAATACCTGCAAGTCTTCGAGGTCGCGGCGCAAATGTGAGGCTCGTGCATTCAGGGCTGGTGTCATCTCCGCCAGGAGCATGCCTGCGCGTGCCGTGCCTGTTGGTCCCCCCGGATGCAGCAGGGCCACCGGCGACGGACCTGCGCCCATACGCTGCAATACCACCAGCAAACCGGCGATTTCTTCGTCGCGCGCCTGCAATTGCGCGCCGAGCTGCTCTTCCCGCACAGAGGCCTGTCGCAAGCCACTACGCAAAGCGCTCAACCCTTCCTCAAAGGCCTGAATTGTGCTGGTCAGCGCGCGGACACGGTCGCGTGCAGACTCTGCATCCACCAATTGTTGTGATGCCGCTTCCAGCATGTCCATCGCTGCCCGCGCGCGTTCAACATTGTCCTGCTGCGCGGCCCCGATGGTCGGCAGCATCAGCACGGCTATCAGCCAGACCCATTTCATGACAGCAAACACCGGCCAGTCATTTCCGGCGGCACCTCGAGGCCCATTAAAAATAGGGCCGTGGGCGCCAGATCTGCCAAGCGCCCCTTGGACAAATGCATGCCGTCCGGGCTACCGAGCACGGCAACCGGCACGGGATTGAGCGTATGGGCCGTATGCGCACCGCCGGTCTCGGGATCGATCATCATATCGCAATTGCCGTGATCGGCGGTCACGATCATCGCGCCACCTGCGGCCTCCAGCGCCGCGACCGCCCGGCCGAGACCCTGATCCACCGCTTCACAGGCCTTGATGGCCGCTTCAAGATCGCCCGTGTGACCCACCATATCGGGGTTGGCGTAGTTCACGACGATCAGGTCGTAGCCTGCCTTAATCGCGCCGACGAGCGCATCCGTCACCTCACCCGCCGACATTTCAGGTTGCAGATCGTAGGTCGCGACGTCAGGCGATTTCGGCATCTTGCGGTCTTCACCGTCAAAGGACACCTCCTCGCCGCCATTCAGAAAGAAGGTCACATGCGGGTATTTTTCGGTCTCGGCCAGCCGGAATTGTTTCAATCCCTGCTGCGCCACCCAATCGCCCAGCGTGTTGATGATCTCGGGCTTGGGATAGACCACGGACATGTATTCGGAATGCGCCTCGGAGTATTGCGCTATGCCCATCAGGCTGGCCCAATCCGGGCGCTTCCCGGTGTCGAAAGCGTCGAAGTCAGGTGCCCCAATCGCCGCCATGATCTCACGCGCCCGGTCTGCCCGGAAGTTGAGGCAAAAGACGCCGTCCCCATCCTGCGCGCCGCGATACCCATCCAGAACCGTGGGCGCGATGAACTCATCCGTTTCGCCGCGCGCATAGGCTTCTTCAACGGCAGCAGGGGCTGACGCGGCCTGCGCGCCCTCCGCTCTGACGATGGCGCGATAGGCTTTTTCAACGCGGTCCCAGCGATTGTCGCGGTCCATCGCGAAATAGCGCCCCGTGACCGTGCCAATCCGGACGGCATCCGGCGCATTGGCCTGAAGCGTTTCAAAGAACCCAAGCGCCGAAGACGGGCTGACATCGCGCCCGTCGGTCAGCGCGTGGATGACGACGGGCACATCTGCTGCATCCAGCGCCTTGGCGGCCGCAATCATGTGATTGAGATGCCCGTGGACACCGCCGTCCGAGACAACGCCTATCAGGTGCGCGGTACCACCGGTGCCTTTTAATTGGTCGATAAAGGCGCATAAGCGTTCGTTTTTCTCGAATGCGCCCTCCTCGATGGCCAGATCGATCTGGCCAAGATCCATGGCAACAACGCGACCCGCGCCGATATTGGTATGGCCCACCTCGGAATTGCCCATCTGCCCTTTGGGCAGGCCCACATCGGGGCCAAAAGTCGTCAGTGTCGCGTTGGGACATGTGGCCATGATCCGATCCATCGTCGGCGTCTCTGCCAGCAAGGGCGCATTGCCTTCGCGGCGATCACTGAGACCCCAGCCGTCGAGGATGCATAACACCACCGGTTTGCGCGCGCTCATCTGCTCATCTCCTCTGACGGGTTTGGGGGCCTTTTAGCGGTTGCGGCGCGCGGGGTGAACCTCTTTCACGGGGTCTGCCTGCTTCAGGGCTGAAAATCTCCCACTACCTTCCTGTCAGCCAGGGGCGTTGCCCCGGACCACAATTGCACCAGAGGCGGTGCACTCGCCTGCACGCCCAGCGCCGCCGTAAGGCACTGCAAAGCCCTGTCGAAACCGCATCATTCGGATCGATTTTTACCGCCGTGCCCGGATATTCACCTCAAAACAAACCCCGGAGATGGAGAAGATACATGCACAAGTTCATCGCATTAAAGACTGATATCGCGCGCCATTGGCAAAATGGTGGCAAAGACGTTCATGGTCAGATACCCGACCGCAAGATCTCGGATGGCAAGGGCACACCCTGCCGACACTGCCTGAAAGACGTCCCTGCGGGGGAGGAAATGCTGATCCTCGCGCACCGACCCTTTGAGGGTGTGCATGCCTATGCCGAAACGGGCCCCATCTTCTTGTGTGCAAACCCCTGCCCCCGTGGCGGCGACACAGATACATTGCCGCCGATCCTGACGACCTCTCCCGATTATCTGGTCAAAGGTTATTCAGCGGATGAGCGCATTGTCTACGGTACCGGCGAGGTCGTCGCGACCGAAGACATCCAGGCCAAAGTTGCTGATGTTTTCCAAAACCCTGATGTCGCCTTCATCCACGTCCGCTCTGCCCGCAACAACTGCTATCAGGCGCGGATCGAACGCGATTGACCAATTGCAACGGCATGGGCTTGCTCCACGCCTGCGCTTTGGTCATAACAGCACCGCAGAGCCAAAGGACACGCCCATCATGCAGCAACCGCCCGAGACAAAGATTGTTGAGAGTTTTCGCATCGCCTGTGATGGCGGCGAAGGCGCTTTGGGCCATCCCCGCGTCTGGCTGCAGATCCCCAAGGACACCGGTTGGGTCGAATGCGGCTATTGCGACTGCAAATACATCCACAAGGATTTTGAAAGTAAGGTCTAGGTCTCGCCCCATTTCCGCCCTCATGTCGCTGTAGCAGAAGACAACTACAGTGGATTTGATGGAAGAAAACAGGCATGACGGCTGAACCAGCCCCCCAACATCTACATGCGCCTTTCGCACTGGTTGGCATTGGACTGGCCGCCCTCGCGATGGCAATCGCACTGATCCACACTTTTGCGGGTCCTTTTGCACCAACGCAAAGCATAGAGGTTTCGATCGGTGAGATTGCTGCCGGTATTCGCGACTCAGCACAACGCGCCTTGCTGGGTCAGGAACAACCGGCACCGGTCGCCCGCGCCTGGGACATTGACCGCATTCTTAGAGCCGTCGCCCCAACGATGGGCGTTTTCGCAATTGTCGTGGCGCTTGTTGGCATGATCCGAAAAGAACCGACCAAGCTGGTTCTCTGTGGCGTCGCCTTCGGTGCAATGGCTGTGATGATACAGGTTCTGCTTTACGCCGTTCTGCTGATCGCGGGCGTGGTGCTTTTGATCGGCATCATGCAAAATCTGGATTCCATTCTCGGCTGATCGGCGCGGGCAACCAGATCAGGTTCTGGACTTCACGTCGCGCGCACGCCATGAACGGTGTAGCGCGACAAGGGGGTCACAGACATGGCATTTGGCAAAGGGCATCATCTACATCTGATCGACGGGTCGGCCTTTATCTTTCGGGCCTACCACGCGCTGCCCCCGCTCACGCGGAAATCGGACGGGTTACCGATTGGCGCAGTCTCGGGCTTCTGCAATATGGTCTGGAAGATGCTGGAGGAAACCAAGGGCGACGATGCGCCCACCCACGTGGCAGTGATTTTCGACAAGGGCAGCCATACGTTCCGCAACGAGATGTACGACCAGTACAAGGCCAACCGCGAAGCGATGCCCGAAGACCTGCGCCCGCAGATCCCCCTGACCCGCCGCGCTACGGTCGCCTTCAACATCGCCTGCGAGGAGAAAGAAGGCTACGAGGCCGATGACATTATTGCGACGCTGGCGGTGCAGGCCCGTGCGGCAGGTGGGCGCTGCACGATCATCAGCTCCGACAAGGACCTGATGCAACTGGTCGGTGACGGCGTCGAAATGCTGGACGCGATGAAGAACAGGCGCATCGACCGGGATGGCGTATTTGAGAAATTCGGCGTTTACCCCGACCGCGTTGTCGATGTGCAGGCCCTGGCTGGCGATTCCGTGGACAACGTCCCCGGCGCGCCTGGCATCGGAATCAAGACTGCCGCCCTGCTGATCAATGAATATGGCGATCTGGACGCGCTCTTGGAGCGCGCGGGCGACATCAAACAGCCCAAGCGCCGACAGACCCTGATCGACCACGCCGAACAGATCAGATTGTCCCGCAAACTGGTGCTATTGGACGAAGAGACCCCGCTGGATTTCACGCTCGACGATCTGGAGGTGCGCACGCCGGACCCCGATCAGCTGATGCCCTTTCTGGCCGAGATGGAGTTCCGCACGTTGACAAAACGGATTGCGGATCAGTTGGGGGTCGAACCGCCCGCCATCGATGACACACCCGCCGCGGCCCCAGATGCGCCGGAGGTCGAAGACATCCCGTTTGACCGCGCGGGATATAGCAAAGTCGGCACCGCAGAAGAGCTGCAACTCTGGATCGACCGGATCTATGAACGTGGCTATGTGGCCGTGGACACAGAAACCACGGGTCTGAACGAAATGACCGCTGATCTAGTGGGCATTTCCCTCTGCGTCGAAGCCGGGCAGGCCTGCTACGTCCCGCTGATCCACAAAGCCAATCAGGGCGATGGTCTCTTTGGGTCCGACGATCTGGCCGACGGTCAGATGCCGGTCGCCCAGGCTCTGGAGATGCTGAAACCTGTGCTTGAGGATGCGTCAATCCTCAAGATCGGGCAGAACATGAAATACGATGCCAAGATTTTCGCGCAGATGGGCATTGATGTCGCGCCCATAGACGACACCATGCTGATGTCCTACGCGATGCACGGCGGCCTGCACAATCACGGCATGGACACGCTGTCCGACCGTTATCTGGGCCACACGCCGATCCCGATCAAACCGCTGCTGGGCTCCGGCAAATCCGCGATCACTTTCGACAAGGTGCCGCTGGAGGACGCGGTGCCCTATGCCGCCGAAGACGCCGATATCACCCTGCGGCTCTGGCAGCAGTTCAAACCGTCGCTGCACCGCGCGCAGGTCACTCGTGTCTATGAAACGCTCGAACGCCCGATGGTGCCGGTTTTGGCGCAGATGGAACGAACCGGCATCAAGGTAGACCGTGATACGTTGAGCCGCATGTCCAACGCCTTCAGCCAGAGCATGGCGGGGCTGGAGGCCGAAATCCACGAGTTGGCAGGCCGTAGCTTCAACGTGGGCAGCCCCAAGCAGCTGGGCGAAATCCTCTTTGACGAGATGGGGATTGAGGGCGGGAAAAAGGGCAAGACCGGGGCCTATGCCACCGGGGCCGATGTGCTCGAAGACCTCGCGACCGAGCATGAATTGCCCGCCCGCGTACTCGACTGGCGGCAACTATCGAAGCTGAAATCAACCTATACCGACGCATTGCAGGATCATATCAACCCTGACACGGGCCGCGTGCATACGTCCTATTCGATTGCGGGGGCGTCCACTGGGCGTCTGGCTTCGACCGATCCGAACCTGCAGAACATCCCGATCCGCACCGAAGAAGGCCGCCGCATCCGCGAGGCCTTTGTCGCCGAAGAGGGCAAGACCCTGGTGGCGCTCGACTACAGCCAGATCGAACTGCGCATCCTGGCCCACATCGCCGACATAGAGGCGCTGAAGGAGGCGTTCAAACGCGGTGACGACATCCATGCGATGACCGCCTCGGAGATGTTCGACGTGCCGATGGAGGAGATGACACCCGAAATCCGCCGCCGCGCCAAGGCGATCAACTTCGGCGTGATCTACGGCATTTCCGGCTTTGGCCTGGCGCGCAACCTGCGCATCCCGCGTAGTGAGGCGCAGGGCTTCATCGACCGCTATTTCGAGCGTTTCCCTGGCATTCGCACCTATATGGATGACACCAAGGCTTTTGCGAAGGAACACGGCTACGTACAGACTCTCTTTGGCCGCCGCATCCACACGCCCAACATTGGCGCCAAGGGCCCGCACGCGGGCTTTGCCGCCCGCGCCGCGATCAACGCGCCCATTCAGGGCACGGCGGCGGATGTGATCCGGCGCGCCATGGTGCGGATGCCGGACGCCATTGCCGATCTGCCTGCGAAAATGCTGCTGCAGGTGCACGACGAACTGCTCTTTGAGGTCGAAGAGGGTGCGCAAGATGACCTGATCGCGGCGGCGAAGGCCGTGATGGAAGCGGCCCCGGATCCAGTGGTGAAACTGGATGTTACCTTAAGCGTCGATGCCGGTCAGGGGCCTAACTGGGCCGTCGCTCACTAGCCCCCGAACAGCGGTTTACCGGATTAAGCCTCAGCACGCACCAGTTTGGCGACGATCCGCCGTGCGATCGGTGAAACCAGCAGCAAGGTGGGAAAGGCAACCGACCAGCTTGGCAGCCAATTGGTGATCCACAGCATCACGAACCCGTCGATAAGGCCAACGGTGCGGAACGTAGCAATCCCTGACACCATGAACGACATCAACCCCGACAGGATGAACCCGAATACAAAATGCTGGTACTTTGCTGGAATCATCTCACGCCCCCAGTTTCAACACGCCGAACATAGGATGCCGCAACCGGGATTACATGCGCGTCAACGCACATTAAAACCGCAATTTTTGTGGATATGTTGATCAGCTGCGCAGCGCTTGCAGCCACGCCAGGCTTGCGTCGGTCTCGGGGCCGGGTGTGTATTCCGCACTGACCCAACCGGCGTAGTTGTCCGCGATCAGATGTTCAAAAAGACTTTCGAAATCAACGCTCCCCGTCCCTGGTGTCGTTCTGCCCGGCGCATCGCCGATCTGGACATGGCGCACCCAGGATTTATGCGTTTGATAGACCTTCACCGCATCGCCGTGGATGGATTGCGCATGAAAGCTATCGAATTGCAGTGCGATATTGGGCAATGACAGCTCTTGCAGGATGTCCACGGCCAAACCGTAATCGTTCAGAAAATACCCCGGCATGCTCTCGGCGTTGAGCGGCTCCAGCATCAAGGTCAGGCCCTGCGGCAGCTCACCAGATGCCCACCGCAGATTTTCAATCAGGGTCTGACGCGCCTCGGCGCCCTCCGCCACACCGCACATCACATGCAACATGGGCACGCGCAACGCCTCGCAATAGCGCAAAGCACGGCGCAAATCGTAGCGAAACCGGCCCTCCAGCCCGGGAACGGCGGCAAACCCGCGCTTTCCGCCGGTGTAATTTGGCGGCGGCGCGTTGATCAGAACCAGCGGCAGGCCGCATCTGAGCAAAGCGCGCTGCGTATCTTTGGCTGGCATGTCATAGGGGAAAAGCACCTCCGCCCCGTCGAACCCGGCCTCTGCCGCGGCGTCGAACCGATCCAGATAGGGCAGCTCTTGCCACAGGTGACTGAGATTGGCGGCGAGTTTGAGCATCTGACCTCTGCGCGTAATTTCGCGAAAGCCTAAGGCTCAGAAGCTTTCCACCCAAGGGCGCAGTGTAATTTCACTGCTCCAGGCCGAGCGGTGCTGATCGATCAGTTGCAGATAGGCCACGGCAAGCGCTTCGGGGTCCAGCATCCGATCCGATCCATCGTTTTCCCGCCCGGGAGTGGCAATTGCGCCATCGATATTGACCCAGGCGACGTGAATGCCCTGCGGATGCAATTCCCGTGCCATGGATTGCGCCAACCCGCGTTGTGCGAACTTTCCCATGGCAAAGGGCGCGGAGTTGGCAAAGCCCTTGACCCCTGCCGAGGCGCCCGTGAAGAGAATTGTGCCCTTGGTCTCGCCTGCGTTCTGCGCCATCCGGATGGCCGCTTGCTGACCCAACAGGAACGCCCCGAAGGCCGTTACCTGCATGGCGTTGCGCACCGCCTCCGGGTCCAGTTCGGTCACACTGCCCCGCACCCGCGCTGATGGATTGTAGATGGCGACCCGCAAGTCGCTTGGCAAAGCCTCGAAAACAGCCGCCATCTGGGCTGGATCGCTGCCATCAAGCGATACGGTCTTTGCATTGGTTTCTGCTGCGAGATCAGAAAGCTTGGCCGTATTCCGCGCGCCCAGCACCAAATCATATCCCTTTGCCGCCAACTGGCGCGCCAGAGATGCCGACACCCCGCTGCCCGCGCCAACAATCACCGCTGTTCCCTTGCTCATGATCTATCCCTTTCGTGAGTCACCCACAGATAGTAATCCCCTTTCGGACAGGGCAAAGCCACGTCACCGCACAAGGGCTGTGCGCTGCCCTTTATGGCAGCTCTGCGCTTGGGATGATTTGGAAAAAACTCCCCTTGGACCAGATGCCAAACCAGCCATCGTGATGCTGGCCCAAATCCACCAGACGGTAGAAACTCTTTCTGTCGATCAGCGCTTCGAGGTTTGCACGCACCAGTACATAGGGCGATGGCTCACCGGTATCCGCATCGCGCACCACGCGGATTGGCAGATCGGCACTGGCAGTGGCACTGTCGCCCACCTGGGTCGTGAATGTCAGGATCTGGTCGACACCCTCGCCCGCCGCCTCGAAGTCCACGGCGACAAAGGGGGCGTCGTCTACGGTAATGCCAACCTTCTCAACCGGGGTGACAAGGAAGTACTTCTCGCCCTCTTTCTTGAGAATCGATGAAAATAATTTAACCAAACCGGGCCGCCCAATTGGCGTGCCTTGGTAAAACCACGTGCCATCCCGGGCGATGCGCATGTCCAGATCACCGCAAAAAGGCGGATTCCAAAGGTGCACGGGCGGCAATCCGCGTGTTTTTGCAGCAGTTAATGATGCAGCAAGACTTTCTGCCGACGGTGTCACGGTTTTTTGTCCACTCATTGCTTTTGCCATTTCCCATGCGCACGTTAGAGTTACATCAAGCATATAATCCATCGGAGCACGTTGTCATGAGTGAAGCAGAAGACCTGGTCGCGGAAATCGAGGCGCTGGAAGACAAGCTTGCCGAAGCGCGCACATCGATCACCAAGCGGTTCATTGGTCAGGAGCGCGTCGTGGAGCTGACGCTCACGGCTCTGCTGTGCGGTGGCCACGGGCTGTTGATCGGGTTGCCCGGACTGGGTAAAACCCGGCTGGTTGAGACGCTTTCCACGGTCATGGGGCTGCATGGCAACCGCATTCAGTTCACGCCCGATCTGATGCCGGCCGACATTCTGGGCTCGGAGGTGCTTGATACCGCAGCAGACGGCAGCCGCGCCTTTCGCTTCATTCAGGGCCCGATTTTCTGCCAGTTGCTGATGGCGGATGAAATCAACCGCGCCAGCCCGCGGACGCAATCGGCACTGTTGCAGGCGATGCAGGAGAAAACAGTGACCGTTGCGGGTGAAAACCGCAGTCTAGGCATGCCGTTTCACGTGCTCGCAACGCAAAACCCGATTGAGCAGGAAGGCACCTACCCGCTGCCCGAAGCGCAGCTTGACCGCTTTCTTGTCCAGATCGATGTGGCCTATCCGGACCGTGACACAGAACGGGATATTCTACTGGCCACGACGGGTGAGTCAGAGGCCGCGTCGACAGAAGTCTTTACCGCTGCCGAACTGATCGCCGCACAGCAGTTGCTGCGCCGCATGCCGGTGGGCGACAGTGTTGTGGAAATGATCCTTGACCTCGTGCGTGCCTTCCGCCCCGAAGAGGAAGGCGCATCGCAGCAAGTGCGCGAAACCGTCGCCTGGGGCCCTGGTCCACGCGCGGCGCAAGCGCTGATGCTGACCGTGCGGGCGCGGGCGCTACTGGAAGGGCGGCTTGCCCCCTCGGCTGAGGACGTTCTCGATATGGCACGCCCGGTTCTGAGCCACCGAATGGCGCTCAACTTTGCGGCGCGGGCGCGGGGCGATAGCCTTGCGGGGCTCATTGAGTCCACCGCTGCCGATCTTGCTGGAGCGAAGGCCGCCGCGTGACCTCACCCGCCCCTCTCCAAATGTCCTCCCAGCCTACAGCGCTTCGGGCAAAGGCCGAAGAGCAGGCGGCCTCGCTGCCCGCGCTGTTAGCGCGCGCCGAACATCTCGCGGGTGCGGTGCTGTTGGGCGACCATGGTCGCCGCCGCGCCGGATTGGGGGACGATTTCTGGCAATATCGGCCTGCGCAAGTAGGTGACAGCCGCCGTCTGATCGATCACCGCCGTTCCGCGCGCGGAGATCAGGAATTCGTACGTGAACGCGAATGGCAGATTGCGCAATCAGTGATGCTCTGGGTCGATCAGGGGGCATCGATGCGGTTTTCCAGCGACGATGCCTTGCCGCATAAGGCCGACCGCGCGCGCCTGCTTGGGCTCGCCGTGGCAATCCTGCTGGTGCGCGGCGGCGAACGTGTGGGACTGACGGGCACGACATTGCCCCCCCGGCGCGGCAATGCCCAGGTTCTCAGGCTGGCCGAAAGTTTCACCACAGATGCCGCGGAGGACTACGCGCCCCCCGAACACCGGGCGATGATCCCCTCTGCCCGCGCGCTGTTCATCTCGGATTTCATGGGGGACATCGAAGAGGTCAAGCTGGCGCTGACAAAGGCCGCAGATCGCGGTGTGCGCGGCGTTCTGATGCATGTACTCGATCCCTCCGAAGAGGTATTTCCGTTCCGCGGACGCACCATTTTTGAAAGCGTCGGCGGCAGCCTTCGGCATGAGACGCTCAAGGCCAACGAACTCAAAACCCGCTATCTCGCGCGACTTGCGGAGCGCAAAGAGGAATTGCAAAAGATCTGCACAGTGACCGGGTGGCAATACGGGCTGCACCACACCGATGCCTCGGCGCAATCGGCCCTGCTGTGGCTCTACCGCGCGCTTGATACCGGAGGTGTGCGATGACCGTTCTGGGCGGCATCGGGTTCACCGCCCCCTGGTTGCTGATGGCGTTGCTGGCGCTGCCGATCCTGTGGCTGATTCTGCGCGCCGTACCCCCCGCCCCGATCCGCAGGCGCTTTCCCGGCGTTGCCCTGCTTCTGGGCCTCCAGGATGACGAAAGCGTTTCTGATCGCACGCCCTGGTGGCTCTTGTTACTGCGCATGTTGGCGGTGGCGGCGATCATTCTCGGCCTCGCCGGTCCTGTCCTGAACCCCAATGAAGGTCAGGCGCAGGGCAGTGGCCCGTTGCTGATCGTGCTGGATGGCAGCTGGGCCGGTGCGACCAGATGGTCAGAGCAGGAAGACGCGATTGCGGCACAGCTGACCCGTGCCAGCCGCGCAGGCCGCACCGTTGCCTTCCTGGATATGGCACGCCCGCAAGAGCCTGTTTTCCAAACCGCTGATGCCTGGCGCAGCAGGTTACCGGGGTTCAGGCCAGCCCCCTGGCAGCCGGATGCGGCGCGATCCGCGCAAGCAGTATCCTTCGCGGAGACACTGGACGGGTTTGACACCCTTTGGTTCAGCGATGGTCTCGATTATCCCGGGCGCGAAGATGTGCTCGCCGCATTTGAAGCCAAGGGCGCGGTGGAGGTTTATCAGACCGCCGCAAACGTGCTCGCACTGCGGCCTGCCGGGTTCGAGGACGGCGCGGTTCAGATCACCGCAGAACGCGCGGCAGGCGGGCCGGAACGCGAAGTCATCGTGCAGGCCCAGGGACGTGATCCCGCAGGCAATGCCAGTATTCTCGCCACTGCCACTGCGGTCTTCGAAGAGGACGCGACAAGCGCGGATACCGCGCTCTCGCTACCCTCGGAATTGCGCGCGCGGATCACACGTTTTGACCTGCAAGGCCAGCGGTCCGCGGGCGCCACCACGCTCGCCGATGACGGATTACGCCGCCGTGAGGTTGGGCTGATCGCCGGACGCGAAAGCCGCGAGGGATTGCAGCTGCTGTCGCCACTGCACTACATCGAACAGGCGCTTGCGCCAAATGCCGATCTGATCCGCGGATCGATCACCGACATCCTGCCCGCCAATCCGGATGTGATTATTCTGGCAGATATCGCAACCCTCTCGCCGTCTGAAGCGGAAGGGCTTGGCGCCTGGGTTGACGAGGGCGGCATGCTGGTGCGGTTTGCGGGCCCGCGTGTGGCGGCCAGCGATGTGAGCCGGATTGACGAGGACCCGATGATGCCCGTGCGCCTGCGCACCGGGGGTCGTACCGTGGGTGGTGCGATGAGCTGGGGCGCGCCCAAGGTGCTGGCCCCGTTCCGCGAAACCTCCCCGTTCTTTGGGTTGGCCATTCCGGATGATGTGCAAATCACATCACAGGTGATGGCGCAGCCTGATCCAACTCTGGCGGAACGGGTGATCGCGGAACTCACGGACGGCACCCCTCTGGTCACGCGCAAATCCCGCGAGCAGGGGCAAATCGTGCTCTTTCACATCACCGCCACCGCGGATTGGTCAACGCTGCCGCTGTCGGGTCTTTTCGTGCAGATGCTGGAGCGGCTGGCGATCTCCACCTCAGCCTCGCAACCCGATGCCAGCCAGCTCGAAGGGACCACCTGGACCCCGGAACAGGTCATGGACGGTTTCGGTTCCCTGCGCGATGCAGGTAACCTGCCCGGTGTGCCGGGACCGGATCTGCTAAACGCACCGCCCGGCCCCAATATGCAGCCTGGCATCTATGCCTCCGGCGACCGGCGTTTGGCCCGCAACGTCATCACCGCGGACAGCGTTCTGATGCCGGTCAGTTGGCCCGCGCGCATCCCGATCAAAGGCTTTGCCGTACCGCCGGAGCAACCTGTTGCCGGGTGGCTTCTGAGCCTTGCGATCCTGTTGCTGCTGGCGGATGTTGTCGCATCGCTGTCTTTGTCGGGGCGGCTGCTGGGCAAGGTGAACCGGGCGGCAACGGTCGCTCTGGTCGCTCTCTTGCCCCTCGGTTTGCCGCAACCTATCAAAGCCCAATCCACCGATGCCGATGCCTTTGCCCTGAATGCCACGGAAGAACTGGCACTGGCGTTTGTGATGACCGGCAACACCCGCGTGGATGATATGTCGGACGCGGGGCTGCGCGGACTGTCGGACACGCTTTTCTTCCGCACCTCGGTGGAGCCTGCCGAACCCGTCGGCGTCGATCTGGAAACCGATGAACTTGCGTTTTTCCCGGTGCTCTACTGGCCGATCACCCCTGATCAGCCCCGCCCCTCGTCAGAGGCCTATGCCAGGCTCAACGCCTATCTGCGATCCGGTGGGTTGATCCTGTTCGACACGCGCGACGCCGATATCGCGCGCTTTGGTGCGGCCAGCCCGAACGGGCGCAAGCTGCAGGACCTTGCAGCGCCGCTCGACATTCCGCCGTTGGAACCGCTGCCATCGGATCACGTGCTGACCCGCACCTTCTACCTGCTGCAGGATTTCCCCGGTCGCCACACCAGCCGCGACCTCTGGGTCGAAGCCGCCCCGCCCGATGCGGAGCAGGTGGAGGGCATGCCCTTCCGCAACCTCAATGACGGTGTGACGCCGGTGGTCATCGGCGGCAACGACTGGGCGGCGGCCTGGGCGGTCGCAGCCTCGGGCGCGCCCCTGGTGCCCATCGGGCGCGGCTTTACCGGCGAGCGTCAACGTGAGCTTGCCTTCCGCTTCGGGGTCAATCTGGTGATGCATGTGCTAACCGGGAATTACAAATCTGATCAGGTACATGTGCCTGCCTTGCTCGACAGGTTGGGCCAATGACCGGCAGCATCATATTTGACCCGCTCATCCCTTGGAGCCTTGTCGCGGCGGTTGCCGTCATTGCCACCATTGGCGTGATATTGGCCGCGGTGCGGGGGCTCAACGGCTGGGCACTGCGTGCGCTGGCCGCGATGGTCATCCTCGGCGCGTTGACTGGCCCTTCTTACCAGCAGGAAGATCGCGCACCGCTGACCGATATCGTGATGTTGCTGGAAGACGAAAGCGCCAGTCAGGCACTCTCGGACAGGCCGGAACAGACAAAATCCGCCGCAGATCGCCTCGCCGCACAGATCGCCGCCCGCCCGAATACCGAAGTGCGCCGGATCATGGTGCCCGATGGCGAAGGGGACGCAGGCACGCAGCTGATGACAAAGCTTTCCAGCGCCCTGGCCGAAGAGCCCCGTGCCCGGATCGCAGGAATTCTCGCCTTCAGCGATGGGCAGGTTCATGACGCCGATCTGCCGGTTGATCTGCCCGCCCCGATGCATCTGTTGCTGACCGGAAAATCCACCGATTGGGACCGCCGCCTGAGCATTCGAAACGCCCCCGCTTTTGCCATCATCGGCGAGCCGGTTACGCTGACACTGCGGATTGAGGACATGGGCGCGGCACCGGAAAGCACCGGGCTGGCGCCGCTGGAAATCTCCGTGGATGGTGACACACCGCAACGCTTTGAGGTGCCTCTGGGCCAGGACATCGAACTGCCTGTGACCTTGCCGCACGGCGGGCGCAACGTGATCCAATTCACCGTGCCCGTGGCAGCGGGCGAATTGACCGATCGCAACAACACTGCCCTCATCCAGATGAATGGTGTGCGCGACCGCCTGCGCGTGCTGCTGGTCAGTGGCGAGCCGCATCCCGGGGGACGCACCTGGCGCAATCTGCTGAAATCCGACAGCTCGGTTGATCTGGTGCATTTCACCATCCTGCGCCCCCCTGAAAAACAGGACGGCGTCCCGGTCAGCGAACTCAGCCTCATCGCTTTCCCGACGCGGGAACTGTTTTTGGAAAAGATCGACGATTTCGACCTGATCATCTTTGATCGCTATAAGCGACGTGGGATCCTGCCCGCGCTCTATCTTGACAATGTGGCCAATTACATCCGGCAAGGCGGCGCTGTTCTGGTGGCGGCAGGTGCCGATTTTGCCGGCGCCGATAGCATCTATCGCTCACCGCTGGGCACGGTGCTGCCTGCTTCGCCTACCGCGCGCGTGCTCGATGAACCCTACCTGCCGGCCATTACCGATTTGGGCAAGCGGCATCCGGTCACAACCGAACTGCCAGGCAATGGCGACTGGGGGCGCTGGCTGCGCCAGATTGATATCGCGCAAGCGCGCGGCAACGTCGTGATGTCCGGTGTGAATGAACGCCCCTTGCTTATCTTGGATCGGGTGGACCAAGGCCGCGTCGCCCTGCTGGCCTCCGATCACGCGTGGCTGTGGAATCGCGGCTATGAGGGCGGTGGGCCGCAATTGGAACTGCTGCGCAGGCTGGCGCACTGGATGATGAAAGAGCCTGAGCTCGAAGAGGAATCGCTGACTGCAGAAGCGACAGGGCAGACCATGCGGATCAAGCGCCGCACGCTCGAAGACACCGTACCGCCGCTAACGATCACCGACCCCTCGGGCAATGAGACGGAATTGTCGCTCACAGAGACCAGCCCCGGCGTTTTTGAGGGTATTTTTGAAGGACCCGAAATCGGCCTTTATCGGCTGGCCAACGGTGATCAGAACGCCGTGATCGGACTTGGGCCTGCTGCGCCGCGCGAGTTCGAAGAGACCATCGCGACCGGGGATGTCATGGCGCCAGTGCTCGAAGACCTGCGTGGCGGTGTTGTCCGCATCGAAGAAGGCCTGCCACGCCTGCGCAATATCCGCGTTGGCAGGCCTGCCGCCGGGCGCGGGTGGATCGGCCTGACCCCACGCGATGCGTTTGAAACCCGCGATGTGCGTCAGACCGGTCTTTTGCCCGGCTGGCTTGTCCTTTTGTTGTCCGCCGCTTTGATCACCGCGGCGTGGTTGCGTGAGGGCCGCCGCTGATCCGCTGACCATCGGGCTCAACGCCCGCCCTGCCCTGACGTCTGAGTTAAACAGATATTCACCCTGCCCATGCCAATCTATGCAAAAGGATTGGAAATGCCGGTGGTCGGATGAGTCTTGCCAACAAATTGGCAGAAGAACGGCGTGGCAGATTGGCCGCAGAACGCCTGCTTGAACTCAAGCAGGCGGAGCTTTTTGCCGCCAACAGAAAACTTGGCGAACACGCCAAGCAGCTCTCGCATGAAATCGTCGAAACCCGTGCCGAAGTGGCCACGGTCCGAAATGAAAACCAGCGCGTCAAATCCGACCTTTCCGCCGCGCATGAAAAGATCGAGCTGGTCGAACGACGGCTGTGGCACTCGATCGAAACCATCAACGACGGCTTTGCGTTTTTCACGCCGGGTCTGGAAATGATCATGGCAAACCGGTCATATCTGGCTGTTTTCGACAAGCTTGAAGAGGTCAAGCCAGGGGTGAACTACGTCACTATCCTGCAGGTGCTGACGGATGAGGGCATCGTCAACATCGGCGATATGAAACCCGCCGACTGGCGCCAGAACATGATCGAACGGGTGCAGAGCCCGGAACCGGAACCGGTGGTCATTCGCCTGTGGAACGGCGAATACATCAAGATGATCGACCAACGGGGGCCGGATGGCGACATCATCTCGCTGGGGCTCAACATCACCGAAACCGTTGAATATGAGAAGAAGCTGAAAGCCGCCCGCAAGAGTGCGGAGGCTGCGAACCGGGCGAAATCGGCATTCCTCGCCAATATGAGCCACGAGATTCGGACGCCGATGAACGGCGTTGTCGGCATGGCGGATGTGCTGGTCGACACGCCCCTGACCGAAGAACAACGGCTTTATGTCGACACGATCAAGAACTCGGGCGAGGCGCTGTTGGTCATCATCAACGACGTACTCGACTACTCCAAGATCGAAGCGGAACGTCTGCAGCTTCATCCGGAACCTTTCGATCTTGAGCAATCGATCCTTGAAATCATCATGCTGCTGCAGTCCTCGGCCCGCGATAAGGGTCTCATGCTCGCGCTCGACTATGACATGTTCCTGCCCTCGCGCTTCATCGGTGATCCGGGCCGGTTGCGGCAGATTCTGACCAACCTGATGGGCAATGCCGTGAAGTTCACGCAGCAGGGCCATGTCATCGTGAAAGTGCGGGGTGCGCTGGACGATACGAGCAAGAAATATACACTCAGCGTCACCGTGGAAGACACCGGCATCGGCATTCCGGAAGATATGATCGATCATGTCTTTGGCCAGTTCAACCAGGTGGAAAATGAACGAAATCGTCAGTTCGATGGCACCGGGCTTGGCCTGTCGATCACAAAACACCTGATCAACATGATGGGTGGTAAAATCTGGCTGACCTCAGAGGAGGGTGTGGGCTCGTGCTTTGGTTTTGAGGTTACCTTTGAAGGTGCCGAGGAGGTCAAGCCTGACACTCCGGCGCTGCCACCATCGCTGCGGCATGTGATGGTGGTCGATGATTTTGAACCCAACCTGCACATTCTGAGCCAACAGATCGAAGCGCTCGGATTGAAGGTAACCTCATGCCCGGATGCCGCCAGCGCGCTGGCCCTGCTGGACCGTAGCGTGGATATCGTTCTGGTTGACCACATCATGCCTGATATGAACGGGTTGGAGTTCGCCGAAACCGCGCGCAAGGCGGGACACGAAATGCCGATGGTCCTGCTCAGTTCCAATGTCGGGCATGCGCAGGCCGATCCGGGGAAAGACGCCGTCAATTCCATTGCGCCGCGCCCGTTTCCACGTCGCGAAATACTGCAATGGCTGTCCTCAGCTGAAGTGGAAGAGGCTGAAGACAACCCCGATCAACTGCCCGAGCTGGACGTGCCGACATTTTCCCATAAGCGTGGCAAGGCGGCTGATCCCCCTCTTGAAGTGGTCAAGACGGCCACCGAAAAACCCGCTCTTGAAGAGACTGAATCGCCGCAAACCGGGCCACGGCGCATGCGGGTCCTGGCGGCAGAAGACAATAAAACCAACCAGCTCGTCTTGCGCAAAATGCTCAAGGACTTTGACGTTGATCTGAAGTTTGCAAATGACGGGCTGGAAGCTGTGGAGGCCCACAAATCTTTCGTGCCGGACCTCATCTTCATGGATATCTCAATGCCGCGAATGGACGGCAAAGAGGCTACGCAAACCATTCGCAAAGCAGAAGAAGGCACCGGCGATCATGTACCGATCATCGCCTTGACCGCCCACGCCATGCAGGGAGACAGCAAAGAAATACTCGCGGTTGGTCTCGATCATTACATGTCCAAGCCCGTGCGCAAGGCAGAGATGCACACACACATCATGGCTTATTGCCCGGCGGACGCGGTCAATCCGCGTCCGGAGCTGCCGGATCAAGCGGTTGGATAAGGTCTGACAAAGACAGGATTGTCTACCGCGGATAAATCTGCGCGATACTGATATCCCTCATGGTCAAAATCCTGCAAAGCCTCAGGTGAGGTCAGCCTGTTTTGGACAATGTGGCGCGCCATGGCCCCGCGGGCTTTCTTTGCGAAAAAGCTGACGGTTTTTGGCCCCTTCCCATCCCCTTTGTCTTCCATGAAGGCGGGCGTGATGACGCGCAGTTTCAGCGCACTTGGCGCCACTGCGCCAAAATATTCCTGGCTGGCGCAATTGACCAGCGTATCGGTATCGACCACTTTCGCCTGCGCGTTCAGCGCCTTGGACAAGCCGTCGCGCCAATACTCATAGAGGGTCTTACCTCGCCGCGTCTTCAACCGGCTGCCCATTTCCAGGCGATACGGTTGAATGGCGTCCAGAGGTTTCAGCAATCCGTAAAGGCCCGACAAAATCCGCAAATGCTCTTGCGCCCAGGCCAGATCGTCCTCATCCAGACTATCTGCCTGCAGCCCCTGATACGTGTCTCCGGCAAAAGCCAGTGCGGCCGGGCGTGTAACCTCAGTCTCAGGCGCATCTTCGAAAGCGGCAAAACGATCGCGGTTGAGCCGGGCAAGATCATCCGACAAATCCATCAAACGCCGCAGATTTCCCAAGGTGAGATTGCGCGCGGTTTTGGCCAGTCTGACCGCATCTTCCTGAAAAGCCGGTTCGGTTGTCTGAACGCCCCGTTCTGTCCAATCCAACCGCTTGGCCGGCGAAATCACCACCAACATACCTAATCCCCCATCTTGCCTGTCCTGCGCACGGCGCCCTTGCGCGATGACTTAGCTCGCCTCCCGCAGCACGTCCAGAAAAGCAGGGCCAAATCGTTCCGCCCGCCTGTCTCCCAGCAATCGTTCCAGCGCAGAAGGGTCGGCGTTACGCATCTGTGCCACCTTCGCCAGCAATGAGGCTGAACAACTCAATGGTTTCTCGACACCATCCGCACCGCGGGTCAAATCCGCCTGCACCGCCAGCAGCCGGTCGTAGACGGTACCTGCTTCGCGTCCCGCCAGTTTTCGCCGGGTCGGGTGCATTTGCTGGGCCTCACCGACGATCACTTCGAGAAAGGCCGCGCCATAGCGCTCCAATTTCTTTGCCCCGACCCCGCCGATGCGCGCCATGTCATCCAAGGATTGCGGTCGCGTTTCCGCCATTTCGATCAGCGTGCGGTCATTGAAAATCACATAAGCGGGGGCTTTTGCCGCTTCGGCAAAGGCCCGACGCTTGGCCTTGAGCGCAGACAATAGCGGGGCATCTTCCTCTGAGACCATGGCTTTGACCGCCGGACGCCGGGTTGAGGCGGCGGCACGAATGCTATCGCGTCTCAACTCGATCGAAGTCTCATCCCGCAAAAGTGGCAGCGCCGCGTCCGTCATCCGCAACGCGCCATGGCGTTCCGGGTCTGGACGCACCAGATCATGCCCCATCATCTGACGGAAAATCGCCTGCCACTGCCGCCGGTCGTATTCTGTGCCAACGCCATAGGTCGGCAAGGTCTGGTGACCACGCTGGCGCACTTTATCCGTCTCATTTCCGGTGAGAATATCGATCAGATGCCCAGCGCCAAACCACTCATCCGTGCGCAAAATGGCGGACAACGCTTTGCGCACCGCCGTAGTACCATCAAACACATCTGCAGGGCGGTCGCACAGATCGCAGTTGCCACAAGACACATCGGTTTCGTCAAAGTATTGCAACAGGGTACGACGTCGGCATTTCAACGCTTCCGCCAAACCCAAGAGCGCGTTCAGCCGCCCGTGATCGGCCGCACGTCGTTCGGGCGATGCCAGCCCCTCGTCGATCTGCGACCGGCGCAAACGAATATCTTCCGGGCCAAACAAAGTCAGCGTTTCAGCCGGAGCGCCATCGCGTCCTGCGCGCCCAATTTCCTGGTAGTAGGCTTCGATGGATTTGGGCAGGTCCGCATGGGCGACCCAGCGAATGTCCGGTTTATCGACGCCCATGCCGAAAGCCACCGTGGCCACCACGATCAGCCCGTCTTCGCGCTGAAATCGAGTCTCGGCGATGCGGCGGTCTTCGGCTTCCATACCGCCGTGGTAATGCAGTGTGGTATGTCCCGCTTCGCGCAGAGCGACCGCCAGACTTTCCGTCTTGGCACGTGTGCCGCAGTAGACAATCCCCGATTGCCCTTTGCGTGCTGCTGCAAAGTCCAGAATTTGCCGCCGCGGTCCATCCTTGGCGGCGAAGGCCAGATGAATGTTGGGTCGGTCGAACCCGCGCAGGAAAGCGCGTGGTGGCACCCCGTCGAACAGCTTTTCGACAATCTCTGCCTGCGTTTCGGCGTCCGCAGTTGCGGTAAAGGCCGCCAATGGGACGTTCAAATCACGCCGCAGCGCACCAATGCGCAGATAGTCTGGTCGGAAATCATGCCCCCATTGGCTCACACAATGCGCCTCATCCACGGCGATCAGGGACACCCCCGCACGGCGCAACAACCCAACCGCTGCACCCGCCGCCAAACGCTCTGGCGCCATGTACAAAAGCTTGAGCCGACCCGCCTCCAACGCCTCAAATACCGCGTCCGTTTCCTCCGGCGTATTGCCCGAGGTCAAGGCGCCCGCGCTGACACCAGCTTCCTGCAGCGCGCAAACCTGATCGCGCATCAGGGCAATCAGGGGCGAGATTACCACCGTCACCCCATCCCGCATCAGGGCAGGTAATTGAAAGCAAAGGGATTTACCGCCACCGGTTGGCATGATGGCCAGCACGTTTTCGCCATCAGCAACAGCCTCGACAATCTCGACCTGACCGGGGCGAAAATCATCAAATCCAAAGACATCCTGTAACAGCCTGGCCGCGCCTGACATCCGAATTCCTTACGTCGGTTCTGCTCTTTTTTGCAGAGTCCCACACTAAGGAATCGTGAACAAGCCCCCAACCGACCTGCCATCGAAAAACTGCCGCATCAGTGCGTGTTTCTGGCCGGTTTTCTTTTGGAAATCAGAGAAACAGACCGTAGTTGTTCACCAAGACAATCCGCAGAATCGCAACGCCCAACAAAACAGCAAGCGGTGCCAGATCAATGCCCCCCATATTGGGCAGAACCCGCCGAACGGGCGCATAAATCGGCTCCAGGATACGGTTCAGCCCGTACCAGATCTGCGACACCAACTGCTGCCGCGTGTTCAATACCTGAAAATTGATCAACCAGCTCATGATCACATGGGCGATGATGAAGAACCACAGCACGTTCAGCAGCAGCATCAGGATTTCGAACAGCGATTGCATCGGCGGACCTCTCTTTGCGTCTGCCTCAAGTAAGCAAGCCACCTAAAATAAGCAAGACCAACAGGCCGGTCATGGTTGACGCCGCTCAAAGCTTTGCTTGCCTGATCCGCGCCAGCCTGCTCTACCTGCCACCGAGAGCAGCGACACAGGCAGGCCAATGATCAGCGCGCGCAAACGCATCTGGGGGTGGTACTTCTTTGACTGGGCCAGCCAACCCTACAACACGCTGTTACTGACCTTCATCTTTGGCCCGTATTTTGCCCAGACCGCGACCGCAGCCCTGGTCGCAGAAGGTATGGATGTGGCGGCGGCCAAAGCGCAGGCGCAGGCCTATTGGGGATATGGGCTGACAGCGGCAGGGATCAGCATTGCGGTCCTCGCCCCCATTCTCGGCGCGGTCGCTGACAGCTCTGGCAAACGCTTACCGTGGGTCTGGTTTTTCTCTGCCCTCTACGTGGTTGGCGCGGGCGGGCTGTGGTGGACCGCGCCCGACGATTTCTCCGTCATCTGGGCGCTGTTTTTCTTCGGTATCGGCCTCATTGGCATGGAGTTCACCACGATTTTCACCAATTCCTACCTGCCCGAATTGCACGATGACCCAAATGAGCGCGGACGCATCTCCGGCTCGGGCTGGGCCTTTGGCTATCTGGGTGGCGTGCTCGCGCTGATCCTGATGCTGGCGCTGTTTCAGGCGGGGGACACCGGGCGGACGATTGCGGGTCTGACCCCGCTTTTCGGGCTCGATGTCGAAACCGGCGCAGACACCCGCATAGTGGGGCCGCTCACGGCCCTCTGGTTTGCCGTCTTCATGATCCCCTTCTTTCTCTACACGCGGGACCGCGTGGACCCCAACGCCACGGTATTCAAACTGGGTGCGGGCATACGCGACCTTTGGCGCACGTTGAAAAACCTACCGCAACACCCCTCGCTTCTCGCCTATCTCGGCTCATCGATGTTCTATCGCGACGCGCTCAACGGGCTCTACACCTTTGGCGGCATCTACGCGCTGGGGGTGCTGAACTGGTCGATCACGGAAATCGGCGTATTCGGCATTCTCGCCGCCATCAGCGGCGCGTTTTTCTGCTGGGTCGGCGGGCGCATTGACCGCCGCATCGGTCCCAAACCCGTCATTGTGACCTGCTGTGTTGCGCTGATCCTGACATCAGGTCTGATCATCTCGCTGACGCCAACATCGGTTCTGGGCGTCACCCTGTCCGAGGGATCTTCGCTGCCAGACATCATGTTCTATGTGGCGGGTGCGCTGATCGGGGCAGCAGGCGGTGTTTTGCAAGCCTCATCGCGTAATATGATGACCCATCAGGCAGATCCGCACCGGATGACCGAAGCCTTTGGTCTTTATGCACTTTCCGGCAAAGCCACATCTTTTTTAGCGCCTGCGCTCATCGCATTGGCTAGTGATATCAGCGGCAGCCAGCGCTTGGGCATTACACCTGTCGCAGGGCTGTTTATTCTTGGGCTGATCCTGTTAGCATGGGTCAAGCCAAAAGGGGATTTCCAAACATGAACCTGCGCAGATTTGTCACCATCGCCGTCCTTGCAACAGGTGTCGCGGCCTGCTCCCATGGCACACCGCAATCGCAGCAACAGGCCTCCGCCATCCTGCCAACCATCGGCACCTCCGGGCACACTCAGGCCAACCAGCCCGCGAAAAAGCTGTTTGGCGCTAAAGAAGTCGCTTCCCCAGCAGCCTCTGCTGCATTTGGCAGCTACTCAAAGGGGTGTCTGGCAGGCTCTGCGCGTCTGCCTGAAACCGGCCCCACCTGGCAAGCCATGCGCCTGTCCCGCAACCGCAACTGGGCGCATCCTGAAACCGTGGACTATGTCCAGAAACTCAGCGCAAAGGCCGCACGGCAACCGGGGTGGAATGGTCTTTATGTCGGCGACCTGAGCCAACCACGCGGTGGGCCCATGCTGTCGGGTCATGCCAGCCATCAGATCGGTCTGGATGCCGACATCTGGCTGCGCCCCGCGGATAACCTGACCCTGAGCAGAAGCGCGCGCGAAAGCATTTCCTCCATCTCCATGCGGCGGAATGCTGGGGCCTTCGTGAACGATAACTGGACACCGGCACATCACGAAATCCTGAAGGCAGCCGCATCAGACCCGCGCGTGGCCCGGATTTTCATCTTCCCGGGCGCAAAGGTGCAAATGTGCAATGACGCCAAGGGCGACCGCAGCTGGTTGCGCAAGATCAGACCCTGGTATGGACACCACTACCATTTCCATGTGCGACTGGCCTGTCCCGACGGGGCACAGGGATGTATAGATCAAAACCCGCCGCCCCCCGGAGATGGATGTGCAGATGCGCAGGCCTGGGTGAACAACATCCTGAACCCGCCGCCGCCCGACCCCAACGCCCCCAAACCAAAGCCAAAGCGTGAGATCCTGCTCGCGGACTTGCCCGCTCAATGCGCCGCAGTCTTGCAGTAGCTTTCATCGCGGCCCTTGGTGTCGCCCCGGTTCTGGCATTGCATCCGCCCCCTTCGGGCCCGGAGATTGCCGCGACGGATCAACTCGCCCAACACAGCGCGACGCTGAACTGGACACATGATGCCGATTGGTTTGGCGGGTTATCAGGGATCGAAGTCACGGCAGATGGGCAGGCCTTCTATGCCGTCACGGATCGCGGCTACATCCTGCGCGGCACTCTCAAACGGGAAAATGGCGTTCTTTCGGGCGTTGAGATCGAAGACGCCCAACCTTTGGTGGATGACAAAGGACAAACACGGGAATTCCCACATACCGATGCCGAGGGCCTGGCGCTAGATGCTCAGGGCCGCCTGAATGTGTCGTTCGAGCATGTTCACCGTATCCTGCGCTATGACACCTGGGACAGCGACGCCAAGTGGCCGTCTTATACGCGGGCCTGGCGGTCGTTCTTCAACAATGCCGGGATGGAAATGGTTGCCGTCGATGCAGGCGGCACGCTCTACACCATTCCCGAGAAGGTCGCCGTGGGTGCCTATGAGGCGCTGGTCTATCGCCGTCTGCCGCAAAGCAAGTGGGATCAGCCGTTTACCTTGCCGCTTACGCCGGATTTCGCACCGGTCGGCGGCGATTTCGGTCCGGACGGAAAACTCTACCTTCTGGAGCGGGACTTCACCCCTTACGGGTTCCGCAGTCAGGTGCGCCGCATGACGGTGACGGAGGCCGGGATCGAAGACATCGAAATCATCCTGCAGACGCCGCTGCGGCAGCATGGCAATGTCGAAGGGCTTGCGGTCTGGGTGGACAGCACCGGCAGCATCCGGCTCACCATGGTCAGCGACGATAACTTCCTGTTCCTCCTGCCCACCGATCTGATCGAATACGTGTTGAACGAATGACTTGCGCTGGCGTTCGATAGGGCCTAAAGACCGCGCGTCTGGCCCCGTCAGACCAAGTGCCGCACCCTTGCCAAAACGGATATTCAAATGACACGCGCCCACCTTCCCGGCATTCTTGCCATGGCTGCCATCGTTGTAGCCTCCAACATTCTCGTGCAATTCCTCTATGGCCAATGGCTGACCTGGGGGGCTTTCACCTATCCGCTTGCCTTCCTGGTGACCGACGTGATGAACCGCGTCTATGGTGCCGCCGCCGCCCGCCGCGTTGTGCTGGTGGGGTTCGTTGTTGGGTTGATTTGCTCGCTGATCGGTACGCAGATCATGGGTGAGTTTGGCCCGCTGGTGACGCTGCGCATCGCCCTGGGCTCCGGCATCGCGTTTCTGACCGCACAATTGCTGGATGTCGCAATCTTTTCCGCACTGCGCGAAGGGCGCTGGTGGCGCGCGCCGCTAGCCTCCACCCTGATCGGCAGCACGGTCGACACCGCCCTGTTTTTCACCATCGCCTTTTCCGCCAGCCTGGTGTTTCTTGAGCCGACCAACGATGTCAGCTGGGCGGGCGAAGTGCTCCCTATCTTGGGCTTTGGTCCTGCCGCACCGCTTTGGGTGTCACTGGCGGTTGCCGACTGGGGCGTGAAATTGAGCCTCGCGCTCTTGGCGCTCATCCCCTTCCATGTGATCACCGCCCGGCTGAGCCCCGCGCATTAACGAAAAAAAGCTTGGTGATTTCCGAAACCTGTGCGACGATTCTTTCAACGTCAACAGATAGGTAAAGGAGGTGATCCAGTGTCAAGAAAGGTATTGGAGCGAGGTGTCGGAACAGCTTTGGAGGTCGCCTGCTGAGGCAGCCCTTGACGGGCAGACCACTTGAGTGGACATCGGTCTAACCGGTCCCCCTCCTGAAACCATTCGATTGGGCCACACTTCCGGGTGTGGCCCTTTTACGTTGCCCTGATCGGAGTGTATCATGACGCCCACACTTGGAAGCCTCATCCTTTACACCAGGAAAATCGACGCAATGGCGGCATTCTACGTCGATCATTTCGGCTATTCACGTCACGATCTGATCAACGACAGAATCGTGGAGTTGCGCCCAAAAGACAACGGCACAATTCTATTGCTGCACCCCGCAGCGAAGGGCGCGCGCCAAGGTCAGGCCGCAGTCAAACTGGTCTTCACCGTGGCAGATGTGCCTGCCTTTTGTGACGCCAGCGCCGCAAAAGGGCTGGTTTTTGGAAGCTTGCATCACGCAGACGGCTATGTTTTTGCCAATGCCAAGGATCCGTCCGGCAATTCGGTCAGCGTGTCCGGTCGCCTGGCAAATGGGTAGGGAAAGCGTGTGCTGCAGATCAACAATGACATCAGCCTTCAGGATTGGGAGTTGACCGAAAGCTTCATGCGCGCCTCCGGCCCCGGCGGGCAGAACGTGAACAAGGTCTCCTCCGCCGTGGAATTGCGGTTTGAAGCAGCCCGTTCTCCTTCCTTGCCTGGTCCGGTGAAAACCCGTTTGAAACGGCTGGCGGGCCGACGGTGGACGTCAGAGGGGGCTTTGGTCATCCAATGCGACGAAACCCGCAGCCAGGCCCGCAACCGGGTAATCGCCCGTGATCGGCTGGCCGAGTTGATCCGCAAGGCGCTTGTTCCGCCCAAACGCCGCATCGCCACCAAACCGACCCTGGGGTCCAAAAAGCGCCGACTCAAAGCCAAGAAGGTCCGTGGCGACGTCAAGGCCCTGCGTGGCCGGGTCGATCCTGACACCTGACGCGTTTCGGAAAAACCTCAGACACCGAACATCGCTTTTCGTTTGAGACCAAGACGCATGGCAGCGCAGAAATGACCCTCGTATTTCACGAAACGTTGTAAAGATCCCTTTTGCACCATCGCGTCCATCACACCTATTTGCGTGACATCCCATATTTCGCGCGTAGGGTGAGCCGAGCAAACTGGAACCTTCATGCCCACCAAAGATCGCACCGGCCTGGCGATACTGCTCAGCCTAATTGCCCTCGCCCTATTTGACGCAATGGGGCTGATCATCAAACATTTATCGGCTGGCTACTCAGCCGCCGAACTTTCTGCCTGGCGCAACCTGTTTGGCCTGGTACCCGCCACTATTGCGCTCTGGTCCTCGCGGTCCTGGCACAACGCCGGTCGTAAATTGCGCATCCGTCAATGGCGGCTTGCCCTGGCGCGCGGCGCCATCGTCACCGGGGCGCAGCTGAGCTTTTACCTGTCGCTGGGACGGCTGGAGTTTGCGACAGCGTCTACCATCACATACGCGAATGCGCTGTTCATGACGGCCATGGCTGTGCCCTTGCTCGGCGAAAAAGTCGGGCCGCTCAGGTGGGCGGCGGTCATGATCGGTTTCGTGGGCGTCATCCTCGTGATGCAACCCGGCTCCGACGCCTTTTCAACCGACGCGCTGCTCCCGCTGATTGCGGCCTTCCTCTATGCTCTCGTAGGTGTCACCGCGCGGCTCTTCGACGATGATGTGCCCAGCCCGCTTGTAAACCTCTACTCCTCTGTCACCTCGCTCGCAGGGGCATTTGTCGTCGCTCTTTTCTGGGGCGGATTCACCCCAATTGCCAATAGCACGGACATGGCATGGATCGTCGCAATGGGAGCGGTTGGAGGCACGGCGGTGCTCTTTCTGGTTGTTTCGTACCGGATGACAGAGCAAAGCAATCTCGCCCCGTTCAGCTATTTCGGCATTCCGATGGCTTTTGTTCTGGGGTGGATCTTCTTTGACGAAACACCCTTCGATGCTCTGTTTCCGGGCGCGCTTCTGATCGCCGCCGGAGGCCTGATGATTATCTGGCGCGAGCGGGTTTTACGACAACGCAGCAAAGCCAGCGTTGCAGAATAGATCAGTAATCCGATCCAACCGGCATGAACCTTCGCAACTACTTTTCTCTTTAAATCATTTGGTTAGATATTTTTGAGGTACGCCCCTCAAGAAAATCATCGACATGAGGTACGCCCCTCAATTAGCCTGAGGATGTCCTAAAATCGAATCGGCATGGACCGGTCGGAGAGGACTTATGGGAGGTAACACATGAAACATTCAAAACTGGCTTCGGTCAGCGCCCTCAGCCTCGTCGTCGCGAGCATGGGCGCATCCGCTCAGGCCGAAGATCTGACATTGTGCTGGGCCGCTTGGGACCCTGCAAACGCGCTTGTTGAACTCAGCAAAGAATTTGAAGCCCAGTCCGGGCACACAATGAGCTTTGAATTTATTCCGTGGCCGAATTTTGCGGACCGCATGCTCAACGAACTCAACTCCGGCGGCAAGCTTTGCGATCTTTTGATCGGTGACAGCCAATGGATCGGCGGCGGCGCCGAAAATGGTCACTACGTAAAACTCAACGATTTCTTCGATGCCGAAGGCATTTCGATGGGTGATTTCGCCGACGCGACGGTCTACGCCTATTCCACATGGCCGAAGGGCACGCCGAACTACTACGCACTGCCCGCGATGGGGGACGCCAACGGCTGGTTCTACCGCAAGGACTGGTTCGAGCGTGACGACATCAAAGCGGCCTTCCAGGAGGCCACGGGCCGCGAATTGGCGGAACCCAAGACCCAGAAAGAGCTGCTCGAAATCGCGCAATTCTTCCAGGAACGCGAAATCGACGGCCAGACCGTCTATGGCGCCGCGATCTTCACGGAACGGGGATCCGAAGGCATCACCATGGGTGTGACCGGCGCGCTTTACCCCTGGGGCTTCAAATATGAAAACACCCCCGGCTCCTATGATATGGAAGGCGCTGTAAACTCGCCCGAAGCTGTTGAGGCACTTGAGTTCTATAAGGAATTCTATGAAACCGCGACCCCGCCGGGCTATACGAATTCCTATATGGGTGAATCGCTCGACGCCTTCAAATCCGGTCAGGTGGCGATGGCGATGAACTGGTTTGCCTTCTTTCCGGGCCTTTACGCCGACCCCAACACCGGCGGTGACAAGATCGACTTCTTTGTGAACCCGCCGCAAAATCAGGCAGGCTCCACGCTGGGCGGTCAGGGCATCTCCGTCGTGGCCTATTCCGACAAGCAGGACGCAGCCCTTGAGTACATCAAATGGTTTGCCGATCCGGCGGTCCAGCAGAAATGGTGGGACTTGGGCGGCTATTCCGCGCATAAGGCCGTGCTGGAAAGCCCGACGTTCAAAGACAGCGCCCCCTTTGCCGGGGACTTTATCGAAGCCATGGGCGCGGTGCAGGACTTCTGGCAGGAGCCGGCCTATGCCGAACTGCTGCTGGCGATGCAGAAACGCATCCACGACTACGTGGTGGCCGATCAGGGTACCGCCAAGGAAGCACTGGACAAGCTGATCGAAGACTGGACGGAAACCTTCGAAGACGAAGGCAAACTCTGAACAAAATGTCAGGTGGGCTTCGGCCCGCCTGACCCCCTCTTTTAGCCGGTGAGGTGGGCCTGTGGGTCATCTTGCCACGGGAAAGCTGTGCCTGATGACCGAGACCCCAATCACCCGCGCTGCAGCGGCGACACCGCCCACCGTCGCTCGCAAGATCAAGGGCCTCAGCGACCGCGCCATCGCCTGGATCTTTGTCGGGCCAACGATCTTTCTGCTGCTCGCGATCAACATCTTTCCACTGATCTGGACGATCAATCTCAGCTTCACCAATTTTCGCGCCAACCGTCTGAACCGTGACGTCGAATACGTCGGATTTCGCAACTACGAACGCATCCTGACCGACAGCGACATCTGGCTGAACATGCAGGCCACCGCGCATTTCCTGTTCTGGACCATTGTCTTGCAGGTGCTGATCGGCTTCACCCTCGCCTATCTGATCAACAAGAAATTCAAGGGCAATGATCTCTGGACCACGATCATCGTGCTGCCCATGATGCTCAGCCCGGCGGTGGTCGGCAATTTCTGGAAATTCCTCTACCAGCCGCAAATCGGCCTATTCAACTACATCGTCGCTTTCTTCACCGGCAAGGATCCGTCCAGTTTCGAGATGCTCGGATCTGTCGATCTCGCCCCCTGGTCCATCGTGATCGTGGACACCTGGATGTGGACCCCCTTCGTGATGCTGATCTGTCTCGCCGGGCTACGATCCATCCCCGATTACATCTACGAGGCCGCAGAGGTGGATCGCGCCTCCAAACTGCGCCAGTTCTTCACCATCACCATCCCGATGATCCTGCCCTTCCTGATGCTGGCCGTGCTCTTCCGCGGGATCGAAAACTTCAAGATGTTCGATCTGGTGGTACAGCTCACCGGCGGAGGGCCCGGGTCCACGACCGAGCTCACCTCGATCAATCTCAAACGCGAGGCATTTGAAAAATGGCGCACGGGCTACGCCTCTGCCTATGCCATCATCCTCTTTGTCACCGTGTTTGGCCTCGCCAGCATCTACGTCAAAGCGCTCAACAAGGTGAAGGAACGGTGATGTCTTTTTGTGAAATCCGGCTGCCCAAAGACGCAGGCCTCTGCCGTTGGGCCGCGCCACTGACCCCCTTGGCCCTGGCCTTTGCCGCGCTGGCCGACCACGCCAACACTGATACGGCACCGGCACGGATCGAAAGCATGCGCATCGCCGACCCAGACCCCGACCCTTCGGAGAGCCCGTCATGAGCAGCTTCTCCGTTACCGAGCCCAGCAAGCGTTCGAAGTGGTTTGCCGGTAGCCTCGTCATTCTCTACGCGCTGATCACGATGATCCCGCTGGCGTGGATCATGCTCACGGGGTTCAAATCACCCGCTGACGCGATCAGCTATCCCCCCAAGGTGTTCTTTGAACCCACGCTCGAAGGCTACGTGAACCTTTTCACCACGCGGACCCGGCAAACGGACGACTTCCTCGCCGCCAACCCGCCCGAAACCTGGTACGAAGAGATCGTGCGTCAATACGATATGGTCATCGCGGGCCCGTCAAAATTCGGCGAGCGGTTCCTGAATTCGGTGATCATCGGCTTCGGCTCCACTTTCCTCAGCATTTTCCTCGGCACCCTCGCGGCCTACGCCTTCAGCCGGTTCAAAATTCCTCTGGCCGACGATCTGCTGTTCTTTATCCTCTCCACCCGGATGATGCCGCCCATCGCCGTCGCGATCCCGATTTTCCTGATGTACCGTCAGCTTGGCCTGTCGGACACGCACCTTGGCATGATCCTGCTCTACACGGCGGTGAATATCTCGCTGGCGGTCTGGTTGCTCAAGGGCTTCATCGATGAAATCCCGCGCGAATACGAAGAGGCCGCCCTCATCGATGGCTACACCCGATTTCAGGCCTTTTACAAAGTCGTCCTGCCGCAGGCCGCCACGGGCATCGCTTCCACCGCGATCTTCTGCCTGATCTTTGCCTGGAATGAATACGCCTTTGCGGTCCTGCTGACCTCCGGCACCGCGCAAACCGCCCCGCCCTTTATCCCGACGATCATCGGTGTCGGCGGCCTCGACTGGCCCGCCGTGGCCGCAGGTGCCACGATCTTCCTGCTACCTGTGATGATCTTCACCGTAGCCCTGCGCAAACACCTGCTGCGCGGGATCACATTTGGAGCCGTGCGCAAATGAGCAACTTCATCACCGGCCTGCTGCGCCTCAAACGCGGCCCTTGGGAGATGGTCGCAACCCTTCTCATCGCCCTTGGTGTCTTCATGCTGATGCAACCCTTCGTGATGTGGGCCTACACCTACTCCTTCATCACAACATTGATCGGCACGGTGATGTTCATCATCGTCAGCCATTTTCCGGAGTAACCTCGCGTGGCGCAAATCATCATCAAGAACGTCCGCAAGGAATTCGGCGATTTCACCGCAGTGAAGGACTCCAGTTTTACCATCGAGGACGGGGAATTCTTCATGCTGCTGGGCCCTTCGGGCTGCGGTAAAACGACGACGCTGCGCATGATTGCGGGCTTGGAATTACCGACCTCGGGCGAGATCTATCTCGATGGCGAAGAGATCAGTCAAAAGCCGCCGGGCCAGCGCGACATCGCCTTTGTCTTCCAGATGTTTGCGCTCTATCCGCATATGAATGTGCGCAAAAACCTCAGTTACCCGCTGGTGTCACAGGGCATGGCCCGACGGGACGTCAAAGCGAAGGTCGCGGAAGTTGCGGGCATTCTGGGGATTGAGAGCATTCTCAACAAGCCGGTGGGGGGCCTCTCGGGCGGTGACCGTCAGCGCGTGGCCCTTGGCCGTGCCATTGTCCGCGATCCCAAGGCTTTCATGATGGATGAACCTTTGGGCGCGCTCGACGCGGAATTCCGCGAGCACATGTCCGAAGAGTTGCGCGCCTTACACGACCGCATGGGGGCCACAACGGTTTATGTGACCCATGATCAGCTCGAAGCCATGCAGATGGGCGACAAGATCGTGGTCATGAACAACGCGGTTGTCGAACAGTTCGGCACCCCGCAGGAGATCTACGACAAGCCCGCCACCATGTTCGTGGCGGATTTCATCGGCTCCCCATCGATGAATTTCCTGCGATTTGACGGCACCGTTGCAGAGGGTGCGCAAACAGTGGACATGCATGGCCAGACGATGGGCGTGCCACGTCAGATGGAAGGCACCAGCGGCAAGCTGGTGTTCGGCGTCCGGCCGGAACATGTCGCGCTCAGTGACGGCGGCAGCTACCGCGGCGAGGTGTTGGCAACCGAATACCTCGGCACCACACAGATCATCACGCTGGACACACCCAATGGTGAGCTGAAAGCGCGGGTGCCTGCGGGGCAGGTCGCAACGGTGGGTGAGAAGGTTGGGCTGGGGTTCAAGCCGGAGGCGGTGACGCTGTTTGATGAAACCTCTGGCCGCGCCCTGCGCTCCGAACTCAACAATGAGGTGCTGTCCCATGGCTGAGGTCATTCTCAAAGGCGTCTCGAAATCATTTGGCGATACGATCGGTGTTGCAGGCATCGACATGACCATCCCCGATGGCGCCTTCGTGGTGTTACTCGGCCCAACCGGCGCCGGGAAAACCACGACCCTGCGTTTGATCTCAGGTCTGGAAAAGCTTGACGCGGGCGAGATCAGCATCGGCGGGCGCAACGTCATGGACGAAACACCGGCCCAGCGCGACGTGGCGATGGTTTTCCAGCAATACTCGCTTTATCCGCATCTGACGGTGCGCGAAAATCTGGAATTCCCGCTGAAATCGCCAATCCTGAACACGCCGAAGGACGAAATCAAACGCAAGGTTGATGAGGTCGCATCGGTGCTGCAGATCACCCACAAACTCGACAACAAGGCAACCGCGCTTTCGGGCGGCGAGATGCAGCGCGTCTCCATCGGGCGCGCGTTGGTGCGTGATCCGCAGGTCTACCTGATGGACGAACCGCTCAGCTCGCTGGATGCAAAACTGCGCACGGATCTCCGGATCGAACTCAAACGCATTCAAGCCAGCCTTGGGGCCACGATCCTTTATGTGACGCACGACCAGATCGAGGCGATGACCATGGCAACCCATGTCGGCGTCCTGAACGAAGGCAAACTGGTGCAATACGGCACGCCGCGCGAAATCTATGAAAACCCGAATTCGGTTTACGTCGCCTCCCGTCTGGGCCAGCCGCGTATTAATATCCTGCCCGCCGATCTTTTTGGCGCAGCGCCGAAGGGCGCCCATCACATCGGATTGCGCCCGGAGCACGTTCAGCAAGGCGAAGGTCGGGCGGCCGAGGTTGGACGCGTCGAGCATCTTGGCGATCACACGCGGTTGCACCTGCGCCTTGAAGGGCATGACATCACCACGCTGGCCGATCCGCATGCAGATTATGCGCCCGGTACCAAGATCAAAATCGCACCGCGCGATCCGCTTTGCTTTGATGCATCCGGCGACAGAATTTACTGAGAAGGGGAAAGACATGGCACAATTCATCAACGACAAGGAAACGCTTGTCACGGATGCAATCGATGGGTTGTTGGCCGCCTCGGATGGCGCTCTTTACCGGCTCGATGGATATCCGCACATCAAGGTTGTGTGCCGCAGCGATTGGGATAAATCCCGCGTTGCGCTGATCTCGGGCGGGGGTTCCGGCCATGAGCCCGCCCACGCCGGATTTGTCGGCGAAGGCATGCTCACCGCCGCAGTCTGCGGAGAGGTCTTTGCCTCGCCTTCGGTCGACGCTGTGCTCGCAGGTATCCTTGCGGTCACAGGCGAAGCGGGCTGTTTGCTGATCGTGAAAAACTACACGGGCGACCGTCTCAATTTCGGCCTCGCGGCGGAACGTGCGCGTGCGTATGGTTTGAAGGTTTCGATGGCCATTGTCGACGATGACATAGCACTCCCTGATCTGCCACAGGCGCGCGGTGTGGCGGGCACACTTTTTGTCCACAAGATCGCCGGCAGCCTGGCCGAAGATGGCGCCGATCTGGAGACCGTCACCCAAGCCGCCGAAGCGGCGGTGAACGACATGGCCTCTATCGGCAAATCACTGGACACCTGCACCGTGCCCGGATCGATCAAAGAGGATCGCATCGCAACCGGTATGGCCGAACTGGGACTGGGCATTCACGGCGAGGCCGGTGTTGAGCAGGTCGCTTTTGAAGGGGCCATTTCTGCGATGGAGATGGTGCTCGACAAGCTGATGCCCCATGTCGCAGGCAAGGAGTGTGTGGCTCTGCTGAACAATCTCGGCTCGACCACGCCTCTGGAAATGGCGGTGTTGACACACGCGCTGGCCCATTCGGAAAAGGCGCAAGGCATCAAAGCGATCATCGGCCCGGCCCCGATGATGACGTCATTGGACATGCATGGGTTTTCGGTATCCGTCTTGCCGATGACGCCCGATAGACAGGCTGCGCTCAACCGGCCCGTACCACTTGCCGATTGGCCGGGCATGGCGATGTTGGCGCCGGTGGCGGTCAAACCGCTCCCTGATGGGTTAAGCCCGATCCAGCCGATCCCCTCGCAGAACGCCAAGACGCGCGCCTTGATCGAAACCTGCTGCGATCTGCTGATAGCAGCGGAAGCCGATCTCAACACGCTTGATGCCAAATCCGGGGACGGCGACACGGGCAGCACTTTGGCAACAGCATCTCGGGCCTTGAAAGGATCGCTGGACAGGATGCCGCTGGCGGACTTCACGCAGCTCTTCCGCGCCATCGGCAATGAGCTGAGCCAGACCATGGGCGGGTCATCCGGGGTGATCCTTGCGATTTTCTTCGGCGCCACAGGAGACGCCTGCGCAAATGGCCACCCAACGCCCGAAGCATTGCTGATGGGCTTGGAGCGGATCAGCCAGGTAGGCGGTGCGAGCATCGGCGACCGCACCATGATCGACGCGTTGCAGCCAGCTCTCGAAGCATTGCCGCATGGGGTTGACGCCGCAGCCCTCGCTGCCCGTACGGGAGCGAATGCAACCGCTGCGATGGGCAAGGCGAAAGCGGGTCGCGCCTCCTACGTGCCCGAAGAAAACCTGATCGGACATAACGACCCCGGTGCCGAGGCCGTAGCACGGCTCTTTGAAGGATTGGCGGAAGCGCTGAAAGGATAGCCAAAGACAGCATGAAAATCGGCCGCGACACCCCCTTGAACCCAACCGTGAACGACATTGCCCGTGTCGCGCAGGTCAGCCTTGCGACCGTTGATCGCGTGCTGAACGAACGCCCGGGCGTGCGGAAAGTCACCGTCGAAAAAGTCAACCGCGCGATTGCCGATCTGGGCTATGTGCGCGATACCGCAGCGGCCAATCTGGCGCGTGGACGGGTCTACCGGTTCCTGTTCATTCTGCCGGCGACCAACAATGAATTTGTCGACCTCATCGAAAATCAGGTGGCTGATCTATCTGTCGGTCTGAAACGTGAACGCACCCGGCTGTCCTGCACCCGCGTCCCTGCCTTTGATCCCATGGCACTGGCGGATGCCATCAATGCGCTTGATCCGACACAGGTGGATGGCGTGGCGATCTTCGGGCCCGAAACACCTTCCGTACGCGACAGTATTTCGCACCTGCGTCAGCACGGCGTCTCGGTTGTCTCGCTGGTGGCTGATATTCCCAGCTCGGAACGCAACACCTATGTCGGCATCGACAACATCGCAGCCGGGCGTACCGCTGCCCAGCTCATGGGTCGTTTTCTCGGGCCGGTGTCGGGCAACATCCTCGTGGTCACAGGCTCGATGCTGGCGCGTGATCATCTGGAGCGCCGCCTGGGGTTTGACGAGGTCATGTCGCGGGACTTCCCGAACCTGAACATACTTGCCTCGCTGGAAGGGCGGGACGATCCCGATCTGATTGAAAAGCTCCTGCCACAAGCAATGACCGGAGCGCGGGATATTCTGGGCATCTATTCTTCGGCTGCGGGCAACGCCGGTCTGATCCGACATTTCGACAAACACCCCGATGTGAAGCGTCCGAAGATCATTGCCCATGAATTGACGCCCCTGTCGCGCGCGGCTTTGGGGGCTGGTCTTTTTGATGCGGTCATCAGTCAGGATTCCGGCCATCTTGTGCGCAGCGCGGTCCGCATCATGCGCGCCCACAGCGATAGCGCGCCGATCAACCCCGCGCAGGAGCGCATTCGCATCGACATATATCTAAAGGAAAACCTGCCGCCGGACGCCGGTGGCATATTGGGAGGATAGGATGAAAACCATCAAGGGACCGGCGCTGTTTCTAGCGCAGTTTGCGGGCGACGATGCGCCGTTTGATTCTTGGGATGCGATCACCAAATGGGCAGCTGATTGCGGCTACAAGGGGGTGCAGGTACCAAGCTGGGACGCACGCCTTTTTGATCTGGAACAGGCCGCGGCCAGCAAGGATTACTGCGACACCTTCAAAGGGCAGGCGGCGGAGAATGGCGTCGAGGTAACCGAACTCTCGACCCACCTGCAGGGTCAGCTGGTTGCGGTGCATCCCGCCTATGACACTGCTTTCGACGGCTTCGCCGATCCTTCCGTGCACGGCAATCCCAAGGTCCGGCAGGAGTGGGCGGTGGATCAGGTCATGAAGGCCATCAGCGCCTCGGCCAATATGGGCATCAAGAACCACGTGTCATTCTCCGGCGCGCTGGCCTGGCCCTATATCTATCCTTGGCCGCAACGCCCTGCCGGATTGATCGAGACCGCATTTGACGAGCTTGCCAAGCGCTGGCGTCCAATCCTTGACCATGCCGAGGATAACGATGTGAACATCTGCTACGAGATCCACCCAGGCGAGGATCTGCACGACGGCGTGACCTTCGAGATGTTTCTCGAACGGGTCGACAACCACGCCCGCTGCAACATGCTCTACGATCCATCGCATTTCGTGCTGCAGTGTCTCGACTACCTCGATCACATCGACATCTACGCCGAGCGGATCAAGATGTTTCACGTCAAGGACGCGGAGTTCAATCCGACCGGGCGGCAAGGTGTCTATGGCGGCTATCAGTCCTGGGTCGACCGCGCCGGGCGTTTCCGCAGCTTGGGCGACGGGCAGGTGGATTTCGCAGGTATCTTCTCCAAACTCGCCGCAATTGATTTCGACGGATGGGCCGTTGTGGAATGGGAGTGTTGTCTGAAACACCCAGAGGATGGCGCGCGCGAAGGCGCGCAATTCGTCAAGGACCATATCATTCGTGTGACCGAACGCGCCTTTGACGACTTCGCCGATGGCGGCACGGATGATGCTGCAAACCGTAAGATGCTGGGGATCTGATCATGACAAATCACATACGCCTAGGTATGGTTGGTGGCGGCAATGACGCCTTCATCGGCGCGGTGCACCGCATCGCGGCACGGCTCGACGACCGCTATGAACTGGTCGCCGGGGCGCTCTCTTCCACAGCAGAAAAAGCGCAGGCTTCGGGCGCGGCGCTGGGGCTCGACCCGTCGCGCACCTACGATGACTTCAAGCAGATGGCGATCCGTGAGGCGCGGCTGAAGAACGGGATCGAGGCGGTGGCCATCGTGACCCCAAATCACGTCCACTATGCTGCGGCGCGCGAGTTTCTGAAACGCGGCATCCACGTGATCTGTGACAAGCCGCTGACCTCCACCATGGCGGATGCCCGCAAAATGGCCAAAGCGGTTGAGGACTCGGACGCGCTGTTCATCCTGACGCACAATTACACCGGATACCCCATGGTCCGACAGGCGCGCGCGATGGTGGCGCAAGGTGATCTGGGCGAGATCCGGGTGGTTCAGGTGGAATACCCACAGGACTGGCTGACCAAACACGAGGATTTCAAGCAAGCCGCCTGGCGCACCGATCCCGCGCAATCCGGTGCTGGCGGATCAACGGGCGACATCGGCACCCACGCGCATAATCTGGCCTGTTTTGTCACCGGCCTCCGCGTAGAAAGCCTCGCCGCTGATCTGCAGGCCTTTGTGTCCGGGCGACAGCTCGATGACAATGCGCATGTGATGCTGCGCTTTGCGGGTGGCGCCCGTGGTATGCTGTGGTCCAGCCAGGTCGCACCCGGCAATGAAAACGCACTGCGGCTGCGAGTCTACGGAGAGAAAGGCGGGCTGGAGTGGGAACAGGAACATCCCAACCATCTGTGGCATACGCCCTTTGGCGAACCAAAACGGCTGATCACCCGCAACGGGGCGGGCGCAGGTGAAGCTGCGGCCAGGATGAGCCGTGTCCCGCCGGGCCATCCCGAAGGCTATCTGGAGGGGTTCGCCAACATCTACAGCGAGGCGGCAGAGGCCATTGTCGCCCATCGGTCCGGGCAAGAACCGGATGCGGAGGTGACCTATCCGACCATTCACGATGGCCTGCGTGGTATGCATTTCGTGGATGCCTGTGTGCGCTCCTCTGCCCGTAATTCCGCATGGGTGAATTTGCTGGATTAGGTATCCACATTCCGTAAACAGACTGTTTACGCGCCAGTATTGAATACCCGCCGCTGACCTCAGCAGGCGGGTATCCATCTGACGTCAATGGCGAAACTTGTGGCGGCGGTGGTGCATCACATTCCTTTCGGCGCTAACCCATGCAATTCGCTTAAAACTGTTCTGTTTTCCGGCAGGCGCTGGTCGAATGAATTTGACACGATGGGTTCCACATTCGTCAGAGGGGCACAATGTTAGACACACACTCCGCAGATCAGCTTGCGGGACTGCTCAATCAATTCTCAGTTCCGATGTTCGCCGCCGAACGCCCGACAGGGAAGCATGGCTTTCGGTACATTTGCATCAACCACACGCTGTCCAGCGCCACCGGATTTCAGCCTGACACCATCTGCGGGTGTGATCTGCATGATTTTCTCCCGGAGACGATGGCAAAAGCCATGGCGGGAAACCTGACAAGATGCGCCGACATGCAGCAAGGCTTTCGCTGTCACGAAACCTGGGAGACACCGCTTGGTTGGCAGGAGTGGGACACGACCCTTCAGCATGTGCAACTGCCGTCGGGTGCAGACCGCGTGATCGGCACCGCGTTTCAGGTCACACAAGACCGCAGCCCGGACAGCGAAAGGGCCACCTTTGACAATATTCGGTTCTATTCCTCGCTGGCCGAAATGCAATTGCAAAATCTGGTCTCCCTGTTTGAAGCCACGCGTGATCAGGGCCTGTTCAGCCATGACAGTCTCAACCGTGTCACCCGGCTCTGCGGTATTTGCCGCACGGTTCAGCGCTCCGTCGCGGACATCAGGGATGCTGTGCGCCATACCCGTCCTCCATCGACCATGAGCACGCCAGCGCTAGAGGTCCCGCAAGACCCGACAGATTTCAATTGCACCCAAGGCATCGGCCAGCAAACCACACGGGCGATCTACGATTCCGCACGGGAAGTTGTCCTGGCAGCTGACTAAAGTGTTACCAAATTTATATGCATGCAGATAAATCGTAACATTATGATTGAACCGAATCCCAGCCTGACCTAAACTCCGACTAATTCGGAGGACTCTATGCAGGCATATATTTGTGACGCGCAGCGCACGCCGATTGGTCGGTATGGCGGCCATCTGTCTTCTGTGCGCGCAGATGATCTGGCGGCCACGCCAATTGCGGCGCTGATGGCCCGCAACCCATCTGTGGATTGGGCACGTGTGGATGATGTTATCTTGGGCTGTGCCAATCAAGCGGGCGAAGACAACCGGAACGTGGCCCGTATGGCGGCGCTTTTGGCAGGTCTGCCGATTGACGTCCCCGGATCAACGATCAATCGCCTCTGCGCCTCCGGCATGGATGCCGTGGGGGCCGCTGCGCGCGCAATCAGGGCAGGGGATATCGACCTTGCCATCGCGGGCGGGGTGGAGAGCATGAGCCGCGCGCCCTTTGTGATGCCCAAGGCCGAGGCTGCTTTCTCCCGCGCCAATCAGGTCTTTGATACGACCATCGGCTGGCGATTCGTGAACCGCAAGATGAAGGAGTCCTACGGCACGGACTCGATGCCGGAGACCGCGGATAACGTGGCCGAAGATTATCAGATCAGCCGTGAAGATCAGGACGCCTTTGCCGCGCGCAGTCAGGCCAGATGGCACGATGCGGATATGTCAGGGGTCTTTGCCGAAGAAATCACGCCCATCACAATACCGCAGCGACGCGGCGATGACATCATCGTTGACAAAGATGAACACCCCAGACCCCGCACCAGCGCGGAGACGCTGGCAAAACTGCGCGGCATCAACGGCGCTGAAAAATCCGTCACGGCAGGCAATGCCTCTGGCGTGAACGACGGTGCCGCCGCCCTGCTCATTGCCTCCGAGGACGCCGCGAAAGATCACGGGCTGACGCCCATGGCGCGGGTCGTGGCGATGTCTGCGGCGGGTGTCGCACCCCGGATCATGGGCATTGGCCCGGTCCCCGCTTGCAAAAAAGTGCTGGCGCGCGCAGGCCTGAGAATTGATCAGATGGATGTGATAGAATTGAACGAAGCCTTTGCTTCGCAGGGGTTGGCGACATTGCGCGCACTTGGCGTGCCGGATGATGCGCCCCATGTAAATGCCAACGGTGGTGCGATCGCCATCGGCCATCCGCTCGGCATGTCCGGCGCGCGGCTGGTGATGACTGCGGCCTATCAGCTCAAACGCACCGGCGGGCGCTATGCGCTTTGCACCATGTGCGTGGGCGTTGGTCAGGGCGTTGCTCTTATTCTGGAACGTGCAACGTGACGCGCGCTGATCCTTGAAAGGACCTGAACCATGTATGCACAGATGATCAAATCAACCGGCAAGGGGGTGAAGTCTTTGGACGAGATGGAGCCCGATGAGCGCGCCTTTCAGGAACGCATCAACGCCGGTGGCAAGATCGAGCCCAAGGACTGGATGCCGGACGGATACCGCAAGACGCTGATCCGCCAGATCGGTCAGCACGCGCATTCCGAAATCGTCGGCCAGCTGCCCGAAGGCAACTGGATCACCCGTGCGCCGACGCTGGAGCGCAAGGCGATCCTGCTGGCCAAGGTGCAGGATGAGGCCGGGCATGGGCTCTATCTTTATTGCGCGGCGGAAACACTGGGTGTCAGCCGCGATCAGCTAACGCGAGACCTGCTGTCGGGAAAGATGAAATACTCTTCGATCTTCAACTATCCGACCCTGACCTGGGCGGATATGGGGGCTGTTGGCTGGCTGGTCGATGGGGCCGCGATCATGAACCAGGTGCCGCTGCAGCGCACTTCCTACGGGCCCTATGCCCGCGCCATGGTGCGCATCTGCAAAGAGGAATCCTTCCACCAACGGCAGGGGTTCGACATCATGATGAAGATGGCGAACGGCACAGAGGCGCAGCGCAAAATGGCGCAGGATGCGCTCGACCGCTTCTGGTACCCGTCGCTGATGATGTTCGGCCCCTCCGATGAACACTCAGTACATTCGGCGCAATCCATGGCCTGGAAGATCAAGATGAATTCCAATGACGAGCTGCGTCAGAAATTCGTCGATCAGACCGTGCCGCAGGCGGAATACCTTGGCCTGACCGTCCCGGATGAACACCTGAAATGGAACGAAGACCGCAGGTCATACGACTTCTCGGAACCGGACTGGGACGAGTTCTTTGACGTGTTGCAAGGCAATGGACCGTGTTCGGTGGACCGGATGGAGGCGCGTAACAAAGCCTGGGATGAGGGCCGTTGGGTCCGCGAAGGATTGCTGGCCCATGCGGAGAAGAAACGCGCACGCAAAATGGCAGCGGAGTAAAAGATATGAGCAGCCCTGAATCCGGATCCTACGACGCCACCGAGGCCGCGCCGCATGGCAAACCCCGCGCCACCGAATGGCCGCTGTGGGAGGTCTTCATTCGCGGCCAGCACGGGCTGAGCCACCGTCATGTGGGTTCGCTGCATGCCGCCGACGCCGAAAGCGCCATCAAAAACGCCCGCGACGTCTACACCCGCCGCAACGAAGGCGTCAGCATCTGGGTGGTCGAAGCCAGCGCCATTGCCGCCTCCAGCCCGGAGGAAAAAGGGCCGCTCTACGAGCCGTCCAACGACAAGGTCTACCGCCACCCGACGTTCTTCGACATCCCCGACGAAGTAGGTGCGATGTGAGCGACCCGCTGTTCGAATTCCTGTGCCGCATGGGGGACAACACGCTGGTGCTGGGGCATCGCGTGTCAGAGTGGTGTGGTGTCGCCCCGGTGCTGGAAGAAGACATCGCGCTGGCCAATACCGCGCTGGATCTGATTGGTCAGACGACGCTTTGGCTGAACCTGGCGGGCGAGGTCGAGGGTAAGGGGCGTGACGCTGATGCGCTCGCCTTTCGCCGGGATGTCTGGGATTTCCGAAACGTTTTGCTGGTCGAGCAGCCCAATGGTGATTTCGGCCAGACCATAATGCGGCAGTTTCTGTTCGATGCCTGGCACAAGGGTTATCTGACCGCGCTGCAAGACAGCACGCATGATCAGATCGCAGCCATCGCCGAGAAATCTCTCAAAGAGGTCACCTATCATCTTGAACGCACGATGGACACGGTGATCGGCCTGGGCGACGGCACTGAAGAAAGCCACAACAGGATGCAAAAGGCCCTTGATAGGCTCTACCCTTATGTTGGTGAGCTCTTTGTCAGGGACGATGTGGATGACGCGATGATCGCAGCCGGCATCGCGCCCGATCCTGCGGCCTTGCGCGCGGATTTTGACGCGGTGCTCGACGCGGTCCTCCGCGAGGCCACGCTCACCAGACCCGAGAGCGATTTCGCGCATAAGGGCGGCAAGTCCGGGCAACGCCATTCCGAACACCTCGGCCATATGCTGGCGCAGATGCAATGGCTGCAACGCGCCTATCCGGATGCGACATGGTAACCGACAAGCCTGATCTGAAGACGGTTTGGGGTTGGCTCGACGCCGTGCCAGACCCGGAGATCCCGGCGATCAGCCTGATTGATCTCGGCATCATTCGCGACATTCAGTGGCAGGGCGACACGCTCGAAGTAACCGTGACGCCGACCTATTCCGGCTGCCCCGCGACCCGTATCATCAATCTGGATATCGAAACGGCGCTGCGGGACCAGGGGATCGAAAACATCACCCTGAAAACGCAGCTATCGCCCGCCTGGACCACCGATTGGCTGACCAAGCGCGGCAAGGCGCGGCTTGAGGCCTATGGCATCGCACCACCGCAACCCGCCGGTGGTCCGCAGCACTGCCCGCTTTGCAAATCCGATCAGGTAGAGCGGATCAGTCAGTTTGGCTCGACCCCCTGCAAGGCGCAGTGGCGCTGCAGCGATTGCCTGGAACCCTTCGATTACTTCAAGTGCATCTGAGATATGGCCCAGTTTCATCCCCTCACCGTTACCGACATCCACCACACCATTCGCGATGCCGTGGTGCTGACCCTGAAGCCGGAGGACCCCGGTGTCTTTGCCTTCACCCAAGGCCAGTATCTGACGTTCAAACAGGATTTTGACGGCACGGAATTGCGGCGGAACTACTCGATTTGTGCGGGACTCGATGATGGTGTGCTGCAGGTGGGGATCAAACGGGTCGACGGGGGTGCGTTTTCCACCTTTGCGAACACGGACCTCAAGATCGGCGACACGTTGCATGCGATGCCGCCTTCCGGCGCGTTTTTCACCCAGATAGAGCCTGACAAGGCCAAAAACTACCTTGGCTTTGCGGGCGGGTCGGGCATCACACCCGTTCTGTCGATCCTGAAAACCGTGCTGCACCGCGAAGCTCGCGCCACATTCACGCTGGTCTATGCCAACCGGGCCGTGAACACGATCATGTTCCGCGAGGAGCTTGAGGACCTGAAGAACCGCTACATGGGGCGACTGACCATCATCCACATTCTGGAATCCGGGCAGGATATGGAGCTGTTCACCGGTCGTGTGGACCAAGCGAAATGCGAAAACCTGTTCAAGCACTGGATCGATGTGACATTGATCGATACCGCCTTTATCTGCGGGCCGGAACCGATGATGCTGGCCATTGCCGAGAGCCTGAAAACCCACGGGTTAGAGCCTGATCAGATCAAATTCGAACTCTTCACCGAAAGCCAGCAGGGGCGTCTGGCCAAACAGGAGATCGCCGCGCGCGCAGCGGAACAACCTGGAACGCAAGCCCAGGTCACGGTCGAAGGCGTCACGCGGTCTTTTACCATGCCCAAGGATCAATCCGTTCTGGAGGCCGCGCTCGACAATGCGCTGGATGCCCCCTTTGCCTGCAAGGCCGGGGTTTGCTCGACCTGCAAGGCGCGGGTGTTGGAGGGAGAGTACGAGATGCTCAGCAACCACGCGCTGGAAGACTATGAGGTCGAACAGGGCATGGTCCTGACCTGCCAATGCTACCCGCTGAGCGATAAAATCACCGTCGAATACGACACCCATTAAGGACAGATCATGCCGAAAGATTCGAGCATCCGCGACATTCACAGCTTTGCCGCCGGTGCGTGGATCAGCCCGGGGCAGGGCGCGCGCCACATCGCCAGCGCCATCACCGGCGAGGTGATTGCCACCGCAGGCAACGATGCGCTCGACGTACAGTCGATGCTGTCCTATGCCAGCGACACCGGCGGGCCTGCCTTGCGCAGCCTCACATTTCATGATCGTGCACGCATGCTCAAGGCGCTGGCCCTGCATCTGAAGGAGCATCGCCAAGCCCTCTACGATCTGAGTTTTGACACGGGTGCGACGCAGTCCGATCACATGATCGATGTGGATGGTGGCATCGGCACCATGCTGGTCTTCGCCTCCAAAGGGCGGCGCGAGATGCCCGATGCGCAGGTCTATCTCGACGGCCCCGTCGAACAGTTGGGGCGGGAAGGCCGGTTCGTCGGCCGTCACATCGCCACACCTCTGCTGGGCGTCGCGGTGCATATCAACGCTTTCAACTTCCCCGTCTGGGGCATGCTGGAAAAGCTTGCCCCCACCCTGCTGGCCGGTGTGCCAGCCATCGTGAAACCGGCCACCGCCACCTGCTATGTGACCGAGGCCTGCGTGCGCATCATGTTGGACAGCGGGCTGCTACCGGCGGGCGCGCTGCAGCTGGTCACCGGCGGTCTGGGCGACATGCTGGATCATCTGGATTGTCAGGATGTGGTCAGCTTCACCGGCTCCGCCGACACCGCATTGAAACTGCGCGCCAACCCGCGGCTGTTGAGCCGCTCCACCCGATTCATGGCCGAGCAGGATAGCCTAAACGCGTCGGTTCTTGGGCCGGATGCAGGACCCGGGACGCCGGAATTTGATCTCTTCATCAAGGAAGCGCACCGCGAAATGACCGCAAAGGCGGGGCAGAAATGCACCGCGATCCGCCGCATCATGGCGCCGCAAGCACATGTCGATGCCGTCATCGCCGCGCTCTCGGATCGTTTGGGCAAAACCCGGATCGGGGATCCGCGTCTGGAGACAACCCGCATGGGCGCGCTGGTCTCGGGCGCGCAGAAAAAGGATGTACTGGACAAAGCCGGACTTCTTGCGACGGAAGCCGAACGCGTCTTTGGCGACCCCGGTCATTTTGCGGTTGACAGCGCGGAGGCGGACAAAGGTGCCTTTTTGCCGCCGATGCTCTTTCACTGCGCTGATCCAGATACGGCCGAACGCGTGCATGATACCGAAGCCTTCGGGCCTGTTTCCACCGTGATGGGGTACCGCGATCTGGACCATGCCATCGGCTTGCTGAACCGGGGCAACGGGTCATTGGTCGCCTCCGTTATCACGAACGATAGCGACGTCGCACGGCACATGGCGATGGGGGCGGCGGCCTACCACGGGCGGCTCTACTTCAACAACCGCACCTCGATGGCAGAGGCGACCGGGCACGGTGCGCCGCTGCCGCATATGGTCCACGGGGGACCGGGGCGCGCGGGCGGCGGCGAAGAACTGGGCGGTATTCGGGGCGTGATGCACTATATGCAGCGCACCGCGATTCAGGGCAGTCCGGATATCTTGACGGCCATCGGCGGCACATGGGTGCCGGGTGCGCGGGAAGCCTCGGATAAACCGCACCCCTTTACCCGCCCCTTCAATGACCTGCAGATCGGTGACACGCTCATGGCGGGACCGCGCAAGATCACGCTGGAGGACATCGAAACCTTCGCACATTTCACCGGCGATACGTTTTATGCGCATATGGATGACGCCGCCGCGGCAGCCAACCCCTTCTTTCCGGGCCGTGTGGCGCATGGCTATCTGCTTCTGAGCTTTGCCGCAGGCATGTTTGTGCAACCCGATCCCGGCCCGGTGCTGGCAAACACCGGTCTGGACAGTTTGCGGTTCATGGCACCGGTGCAGGCCGGCGACAGCATCCATGTGCGCCTCACGGTCAAGGCCAAGACACCGCGCAATGAAGACTATGGCGAGGTCCGCTGGCACGTGACCCTCACCAATCAGGAAAAGGCAGCCGTGGCGGAATACGAATTGTTGACGATGAATGCCTTCTGATCCCCTGCGCGCGCTGACAACCGCACTTACCGACCTCGGCGGACAACGGGTCTGGTCGCTGATCGTCAGCGTCTTTGGCGATCTGGCGCAGGAGGAGGCATCGGCCATCGACGGCCCGGTTCTGTCCGCGATCATGACGGCCATGGACGTACGGCCCGAAGCCATCCGCGTGGCGCTGCACCGCCTGCGCAACGATGGCTGGATCACGTCGCAGAAATCCGGCCGCACCAGCAGGCACAGCCTGACCGCACACGGCCGCGCAGAAACGATTGCCGCCGCCAAACGCATCTATGCCGATCCTGACGACATGCCAACGCGCTGGCAGATCATCCTCACGGAAGGCGCGGACCCGGATCAACGGGCGCGCATTGTTGCGGAGGGATACACCGCTCTGACCTCGCGGGTTTTTGCGGGTCCACAGGACGCCAGGGTGCCGGGTGATGTGCTTCTATTGCAAGGCGACCGCGTACCGCATTGGCTCAAAGCCCAGCTTACGCCTGCGCGCCTCATAGCGGACTACGAAAACCTACACCTGATCCTGACCCGGATCGATGCTGAACTGCCCGAAGGTTCGGACCTCTCCCCGCTGGAGGTGGCAATATTGCGCTGCCTGATCGTACACAACTGGCGACGCCTCGTGCTGAAACACCCTGACCTGCCCGCCGCGCTTTACACCGACGCCTGGCGTGCGCATGACTGCCGCGCACTTGTCAGCAAGCTTTTGCACCGGTTTCCAAGGCCCGACCTCGCGACGCTTTTGGAGGAACCTCGTGCTTCCACAAGCCAAGGAGGCAGGATATAGGGGGCGCATGACACATAGCGTTTACAATAATGACCTGCCGGATGACCTCGATTTGGGGCCTGTTGTAGCAATCGACTGTGAGACCATGGGGTTGCAGCCGCACCGCGATCGCCTCTGTGTGGTGCAGCTTTCGGGCGGTGACGGCACCGCGCACCTCGTACAGGTCGCAATCGGCCAGACCGAAGCGCCAAATCTCTGCGCGCTGCTGGAAGACCCCAAAGTGTTGAAACTGTTTCACTTCGGACGGTTTGATATTGCGGCGATGCTGAACACTTTTGGCGCCACCGCCGCACCCGTCTATTGCACCAAGATCGCCAGCAGGCTTGTTCGCACCTACACCGACCGGCACGGGCTGGCAAAACTGTTGCAGGAACTGCTGAACATCGACATCTCGAAACAGCAGCAATCCAGCGACTGGGGGGCAGAAACCCTGACCGAAGCGCAGGTGGATTACGCAGCCTCCGACGTGCTTTACCTGCACCGCTTGCGCGATGCACTGAACACGATGCTGGAACGCGAGGGCCGGATGGAAATGGCGCAAAGCTGCTTTGACTTCCTGCCCATGCGCGCGCGTCTTGACCTTGAAGGGTGGCCCGACACGGACATCTTTGCACATTCATGAGCACACCCTTCCTTGATACCGCCCGGCGGGTGATCCGCACGGAGGCCGAGGCGCTCACCACGCTGGCCGATGGGCTGGACACACGGTTTCGCGATGCCATTGACCTGCTGCTCAACAGCAAAGGCCGCGTGATCGTCACCGGTATCGGTAAATCCGGGCATATCGCCCGCAAGATCGCCGCTACCATGGCCAGCACCGGCACGCCCGCGCAATTCGTGCACCCGGCGGAGGCCAGCCACGGGGATCTTGGTATGATCACCAGCGCGGATGTGGTGCTGGCGATCTCCAATTCCGGCGAGGCGCCTGAGCTCGCCAACCTCGTGATTTACGCGAAACGTTTCAGCATCCCGCTGCTGGGCATCACCAGCGTCGAAACCTCCAGCCTGGGCCGCGAGTGCGATGTCGTGCTTCTGCTGCCCCGGCTTGGCGAGGCCTGTGGCACGGGTGTTGTACCTTCCTCCTCGACGACGATGACGCTGGCGTTGGGCGATGCGCTGGCAATTGCGCTGATGGAACACCGCGCCTTCACGCCAGAAAATTTCCGCGATTTTCACCCCGGCGGCAAACTGGGTGCACAGCTCAGCCGCGTCTCTGACCTAATGCACAGTGGCGACGACATGCCGCTGGTCACGCCCGATACACCGATGTCCGATGCGCTGATCGAAATCAGCCAGAAAAGTTTTGGCGTGGTGGGTGTCGCGGATGCAGATGGTCACTTGGCGGGCATCATCACCGATGGCGACCTGAGGCGTCACATGGATGGGCTGTTGTCCCTTTCTGCCAAGGACGTGATGACAGCCTCCCCGGTGACAATCGAGCCCGGCGCGCTGGCGGAAAAAGCTGTCGCGATGATGCAGGCGCGCAAGATCACCAGCCTGTTTGTGGTGGCGGCGGGCGGCCCACCGAAACCGCTTGGACTGATCCGCATTCACGACTGCCTGCGCGTGGGTCTGGGGTAATCCGCCATGCAGGGTGATCGGTATTCGCGCACGGTGGCATGGCTCAAAGTTGCTTTGCCGCTTGCCGCACTGGGGCTCCTGTCGACGCTGTTCTTGCTGTCGCGGGTCGTTGATCCAACCCAATCCATCCCCTTTGCCGACACCGAAGTCCGCGACCGGCTGCTGAACCAGCGTGTGTCCGGCCCCTATTACTCCGGGACGACCGCGGATGGCGATCTGATCGCCTTTATCGCCGAGACGGTCAAAACGCCAAACGGTCTGACCGGACCCAGCGAAGCCCGCGATGTTTTTGTGAAGGTGGACATGATCGACGGCACAACGATCCGGGTAACCTCACACGCGGCATCCATGGACGTGGCCGAAGACATCAGCGACTTGACGGGTAACGTGGTGATCACCACCTCCCAAGGGTACATCATCACCAGCGAAGCCATCACCGCACGTATGACCGAACTCGACATCAGATCACCCGATACGGTTTTTGCCGATACACCCGCGGGGGAGGTCGTGGCAGGGTCGATGCACTTATCGTCGCCTGAACCGGATGCGCCAGCCCATTTGGTTTTCACAAATGGCGTGAAGCTGCTATATCTGCCCAAACAGGTGAAAGACTGACCCGTGATATTGTTTAAAAATTTGATGCTACCCCTGTTCTTGATGTTGACCGCGACTGCGTTGGCGGCACAGGGGACGCAAGTGGCCTTTGGCGCGCTGCAACAGGACACAGATTTGCCGGTTGAGGTGACTGCCGACAATCTGTCGGTGGATCAGGCCACGGGGACCGCGATTTTTACCGGAAATGTCGTTGCGGCCCAGGGCGCGATGCGTTTGTCCACGAAAAAGCTGCTGGTGGTCTACCGCGAGGACACGCAAGGCATTGAACGGATGGAAGCCACCGGTGACGTGGTTCTTGTCTCCGGCCCGGATGCAGCAGAATCGGAGCGCGCGGATTACAACATTGACGATGGCACCATCGTGATGCGCGGCAATGTTCTGCTGACGCAGGGGCCTTCCGCCCTGACCGCTGATCAGATGACGGTGCAGCTCACCGATGGCACCGCCCAGATGGTCGGGTCGGTGAAAACAATTCTGCAAACCGGCGACAACTGATGGCCCGCCCCACGCTTACCGTCGAAGAGGGCTCTGCCGGATTGCACGTCGAGCATCTGCGCAAGTCCTACAAGAAAAAGACGGTGATCCGCGACTTCTCCATGTATCTGCAACGCGGCGAGGTTGTGGCGCTTCTGGGTCCCAACGGGTCCGGCAAAACCACGACTTTCTACGCTGTTGCCGGGTTGGTGACGCCAGAGGGTGGTACCGTGCTGATTGATGGCCAGGATGTAACCAACCTGCCGATGTATCGCCGCGCCCGTTTGGGCATCGGCTACCTGCCGCAGGAAATGAGCATTTTCCGCGGTCTGTCGGTCCAGGACAATATCAGCGCCATTCTCGACATCACCGAAGCGGACCGCCACAAACGCCGCGAAAGGCTTGAAGAACTGCTCAGTGAATTCTCAATCGAACATTTGCGCCGCGCCCCGGCGCTGGCCCTTTCGGGCGGGGAACGCAGACGTGTCGAAATCGCCAGATGTCTTGCAGCGAACCCAAAGTATCTGTTGTTGGATGAGCCTTTTGCCGGCGTTGATCCAATCTCGGTCGGGGACATCCGACATCTGGTATCCGACCTCAAGAAACGCGGGATTGGCGTGCTTATAACCGACCATAACGTGCGGGAAACACTAGAGATTGTGGATCGCGCCTATATCTTGCATGAGGGGCGTGTTCTGATGTCCGGCACGCCGACGGAAGTTGTTCAGAATGAAAATGTGCGCCGCGTATATCTTGGCGAAAACTTCAAGATATCCTGAGCGCCGCGAAATTCTGTTAACCATTTTTTCCGCCGATCGCGCCCGCTTTTGTTTGACTCTCGGTCTGGTTATCGGGCTCAATAAGGGCATGGCACCCACCAGCTCCTGCCCGATCGTGTATTGGCCTGATAGTCAGGGCCCAGCAGGCAATATGCAAGAGGAATGCCATTTTCCGTGATTTCAATTGCAATTTCCAAGGCACTTTTGCGCCCTGGGGTTTCATTTGAAATCAACCACTTGAAGGAGAGAGTATGCGGTATCAAATCAGCGGCAAACAGATCGACATCGGCGAAGCCCTGCAGACCCACGTCAAAGCGGAATTGGGCGAAGCAGTGAAGAAATATGCCGAGCGCCCAACCGAAGCGGTTGTGGTGTTTTCAAAGTCGGCACATGAGTTTGTTTGCGAAGCGACCGTACATCTGTCCACCGGCCTGACCGCTCAGGCCAAGGCCCATCAGACGGAGATCTATGCGGCATTCGACGCCTGCTCCGCGAAAATGGAGAAACAGCTCCGACGATACAAGCGTAGGTTGAAGGACCATCACAAAGATCGGGTGGAACCGGTTGAAATCTACGGCGCCTCCTCCTATATCCTCGCATCAGATGCCGACTCAGAGTCGCAGGAACCAGAGACGCTGCAACCAATCATCGTCGCCGAGATGGAAACCAAGATCCCGTCTCTTTCCGTGGGCGAGGCGGTGATGCAGATGGAACTCGCTGGTGCGCCGGTTCTAGTCTTTAGAAACGAAGGCAAAGAGGGTTTAAATGTCGTTTATCGTCGTGACGACGGAAACATTGGCTGGATAGACCCACAGTAGGATTCCCGCGAGGCCGACATGCCTCCAGAACAGTGCGAGCAGAATGGATTTTAACAAACTCCTCAAGCCTGAGGCGGTGAAGGTATTAACCTCCGCTTCAAGCAAGAAACGGTTGATGCAGGATCTCGGCGATCTCGCCGAGAACGCCTATGACCTGAATTCCGGCGATGTGCTGGATGCGCTGCTGGCGCGCGAAGCGTTGGGACCGACCGGCGTGGGTCATGGCGTTGCGCTGCCACACGCCCGGCTAAGTGGCCTTGAAGAGGTTGTCGGCGCCTTCGTGCTGCTGGATAAACCCATCGATTTCAACGCCGTTGACCGTCAGCCGGTGGATATCGCCTTTGCACTTTTCGCCCCCGAAGATGCGGGCGTTGAGCACCTCAAGGCACTGGCAATGGTGTCACGTACGCTGCGCGACACCAGCATCTGCACAAAGCTGCGGGCCAACCCAAATCCTTCGACGTTGCATACGATTCTGACATCCAACGAATCCGAGCAAGCCGCCTGATACCGCGTTCGCAACAGGACCGGACGCAGGGATGCTGGGCTAGCGGACCAGATAGGGTTTGCGTGGTTTTTCGTTGGTATTGACGATACCGCCCTGCTCGACCGGGAAGTCGCCCATCAAATAGGGGTGCATACCCTGGTTCTTGAGGTTTTGCAGGAACTGGCCGAACCCTGTCAGGTCCACCATACGCGGCACTTCCGCCAGCCGGTGCGATGTATTCGGCCCAATTTCATCAAGGATGGTTTGCAGCGGCTCCATCGGGGCCTCGATGAACTCCGCCATCGTCCAGATCCGCACCCGCGCTTTCACCCAGGTTGAGCGCAGCACATCCAGATGTTCGCTTTCAGTTTTCTGCAGTTGTGCCGCAAGTTTTCGCAAATCCATGAAGTTTGCGTTTGACCGAAACAAGGGGACCGCCCAGGCACCGCTGATCACAGAAATCTGAGCATTTGGGTCCTTGGCGACGCGCCAGTTGATCACCTGATTGTCGCCGGGGCCAAACTGAAAACATTGGCGCTCACCACGCGTGTTCCAGATCAGGTTGGTCAGAAAACCGTGCGGGTTATAATCACGCAATGTAGCGCTGTCGCTCAACGCACCGTTCATTGCCGTTTGACCGCCGCCAAAATGCGCCCCGTCCGGTGCAAACAAATGTCCATGCACGCGCGCGCCGGTGGTCCGTGCCAGCCAAGGCTCAAAATTCTCGAAAAGCTCGGCAAACCCCTGGAACATTGAATAGGGCGCGGCGGTCACCCCATTTTCCCAATCCTCGCGCGGATGGCGGCTTTGCATATAGAGGCCAGCGCGCCCGCGTGTTCGTCGCTCCACCGCCTTGGCAAAGATGCGGTCGATTTTGCCCGGGTTTGGCTCGGTCTTCTTCATCGCGCCCGCAGCATCCGTCAGAAACGCATCGTATAGACGGTTGGCATGCGGCCAGATTTTCCGCGCAACGAAACAGTCCGACCTGCGCAGCAATTGCAGGTGATCATCGTAGAAAATATGCGGCTTGCCCTGAAAATCGAATTTCGACAAGGTCAGCGACCGGCTTTCAATCGTGATCGCGTATTGCCGGGCCAGGGTCTGAAAATAGCTTTCATCCGGGATCCAGACCCGGCGGAAGTAGCGGTCATATTCTTCCCGTGCCGGATCCTGCAGGACGGCAGACAGGGTTTGACGTGTCAGGCACCACCACTGCGATCCCATATGCGGGGTCAGCCCGCCCGGCACCCGGCGCTTTACGCGCAACAGACGCTGCAGGGCGACATATCGGTCAAACAAGAGCCGCTGCCGTTTCCACGAAAAGGGAAACCGCAACGTGAACCTCTCAGCCTCAAGCCCGCCGACCGTCCATGGCACATCTGTCGTTGTCGCGCTTTCGATGAAATCCGTTTGAGGTCGCTCTGCCAGGTAGTCGATCAGCTCACTCACCGGGCGCAAGGGAAGACAGGAGCCTGAGGCCAGATACACGTGCCGCACCTGCGCGAAGCGTGACAACATCAGTTCTGATGCCGATTGCGTCGCAGCGACAATCCCGAAGGTGCCCCATTCACAACGGAAGCGTTTGGAAAATGCCACATCCGGCAGATCCGATAGCCGAGAGACGAAAGCATTGTAGGTCTTGCGCGGCACATTCTTGTCGACGTGGATCACGATCGGGCAGTTTGCCGCCGCCCAGTGGCGCGCCACCTGTTCGGCCCGACCGAGCGCGGTGTGCACCAGCATGACAATGCCGACGCTCACGCCCAGTTGCCTTTCGACATCAGACCCAGGATTTCAAGCTGCCGCCAGTTGATGTATTTTTCCGACCATTTGCACCACAGCTGAGGATCATCCTTCAGACCCTGCGCATAGGCACGATATTCGTAGGATTCCGCATAATGCTGCTGGCGCTCAATTTCTTCTGTGGCTTTATCGGCGAAGGTGTCCAGGAATTTAGCGTGCAGCAGAACGCCCGACGCCTTTTCCCCACCCCATTCGTCATAAACGAGGTTCAACCCACGCGGCAGCAGCATATGGGTCGAATTCACATAGGCATATCGCTTGTCCCACTTCACCAGCGGGATCTTGTTAAGCGCAGGTGCACGCTCCGGCTCCTCGGGGAAGAAGACGCGCGCCCGTGGCCCGCCCTGTATCCAGAGATTGCCATAGAGGCTGTTTCGCGAAATCGTATAGTTGCCACTGTCGAACCAGCACGCGATATCAATCGGGTTTTGACCCGGCAGATATGGCTGCTCTTCCAGACGGCCTTTGGGATACATGTCCAGCAACATCGCCGAAAACGCGCGGATCGAGCAGGAATCCAACCAGTCGGTCAAGGCGCGCAGCGGCCTTGTGTCGCAAAACGGATAGAGCAGGAATTCATCGGGATCGACGACAACGCACCAATGACCATCCGCATATTTGCCCTGCAGGTAGTTCAACCAATCAGCGCCAAAGCGGGATTTTTTATAGCTGCTTTTGCTCCGCCATAGCGACACATCCGGCTGATCGGCCAGATATTCCGCGGTGCCATCCGTGCTGTCGTTGTCCACGATCAGAAAATGGGTCACGCCCATATCGCGGTAGTAGTCCAGAAAATACGGCAGGCGGACCTTCTCGTTTCTTTGGGTGGAAAAAAGCAGGATGTCACCGTCACGGATCTGCGATGTACGGTCGACGACCCGGCGCAGTTCAAGGCTTTTGCGTTTGGCACGCACACGTAAGCGCTTCCGCGCCAGACGCATCCGGTAAGATCCCAGAACACTCAAGCTTCCGCCCTTCTATACCGCCTCTACTGAAGGATTTGTTGGGAGTTCCCTCCGCGTTTCCCCGCAGTTGATCTATGCCGCTTATGTTAAATCGCGACTTCTTGAGATTTTATTGCTCAAAAATCGAATTTTCGCAACGTTTTATGGAAATTCGCTCAATGGAGCGCAGGAAGTGTGACATCACCACTTGCCTTTCGCCATCAGGCGAAGATCGACCAACTGCTTCCAGGACGTAAAACGGGTGGATCCTTCGTGCCACAGGTCCGGGTTTTGGGCCAATGCGTCATAGTAGGTGGTATAGAGATCGGAATTTGAAAAATGCTCCTTGCGCGCGCGTTCTTCACAGGCGCGGGCAGCGGAACCAGGCAGGAATTTCGTGTGCAGCAAAACCCCCGAAACCCGCTCCGCCCCGGCACTGTCATAGGTTCGGTTCAATCGCCGCGGCAGCGCATTATGTGTTGAATTTACATAGACATAGCGCCGGTTCCATTTCACCAGTGGTATCTTGTTCAAGGTTGGTGCCCTCCGTGGGTCTTCTGCAAAGAAACAGCGCGCGCGGGCGCCACCCTGCAGCCACAGATTGTCCAGCTTTGACTGGCGCTGCACCCAATAGCCGTAGGCGTCAAACCAATTCAGAATACCGCAGGGGTCTTGCCCGGGCGTGTAGACCTGCGCATCAGGCGGACCCTTGGGATAAAGATCCAGCATCATCGCGCCCATCATGGCGATATTCTGCTGATCCAGCCATTTCGTCAGCTCCGGCAAGGGCCGCGTGTCGTGCTCGGGGTAAATCAGCAACTCATCGGCATCGACGGTGACGGTCCAGTGCCCATGCCCGTAGCGTATCATCAGCCAGGTCAGCCAATCCATCCCGAACCGCGCCGCTTTATAGCTGGCTTGCGTCGACCAGAGCGACACATCCGATGCGGTCGCAAGCAATTCCAGCGTCCCATCCTCACTGCCATTATCCACGATCAGAAAATGCCGCACCCCCAATGCGCGGTAGTGCTCCAGAAAATACGGCAGTCGCTGCGCTTCGTTGCGAACGGTCGCAAACAGCAGGATGTCATCCGCCGCGATCTTTTCCGTTCTATTCTGAATGACCGTCAGTCGGTGCCGACTACGAAATCCGCGCCACAGCAGACGTCTGCGCCGCCACCGCAATTTGTATCTCGTCCAGAGACCGGGCTGTGCCATCAGATGTGCTTTCGGGCGCGAAGAAACGTCGTTGACCAGGCGGAAATCGCCTATTTGTCATAATGCCCGTTTTGGTGCCAACGCCAAGCATCTGTGATCATATATTTCAGCGATGATCGCGTGGGCCGCCAGCCAAGTTCCGTTTCCGCCCGGGTAGAGCCTGATACAAGTTTGGTGCAGTCGCCTGGTCGCCGCGGCCCTTCGGTAAACGGCACCTCGCGGTTGGTGACTTCGCGCGAATGGTCCATCACCTCACGCACGGAAAAGCCGCTGCCCGTGCCCAGATTGAACACCCGGCTGCCCTTGCCATCCTGCAGCCATTTCAACCCCAACACATGAGCGTCAACCAGATCGCAGACATGCACATAGTCGCGGATACAGGTGCCGTCCGGGGTGGCGTAGTCGGTGCCGTGGATGGTCAGCGCATCGCGTTTACCGTCGATGGCATCCAGAAGCACCGGAATCAAATGCGTCTCCGGCTGGTGGAATTCACCAACCTCACCCTCCGGGTCAGCCCCGGCGACGTTGAAGTAGCGGAAGATCACATGGCGCAGCCCGTGGGCAGGCTCGAAATCCTTCAGAATGTCTTCGATGGCCCGTTTCGAGGCGCCATAGGCATTGATCGGATGCTGCGCACTGTCTTCATTCAGCACCACATTGTCCTGATCGCCATAGGTGGCGCAGGTGGAGGAAAAGACAAAGTTCAGACACCCCGCAGCCACCGCCGCCTCGATCAGAGTCAATGATCCGCTGACGTTGTTGCGCCAGTAGATGCCCGGGTCCTGCATGCTTTCGCCAACCTGGCTGAGCGCCGCGAAATGCATCACCGCCACGGGCGCGTATTGCGCGAAAACCTGATCCAACCGAGCCCTATCCAGCAGGTCACCCCGCTCGAATGGGCCGAACTTGACCGCCTCTTCCCAGCCCGTGACCAGATTGTCGAAGGTGACCGGCGTGAAGCCTGCTGCTTTCAGCGCCTTGCAGGCGTGCGACCCGATGTAGCCCGCGCCGCCCGTGACCAATACGTTACTCACCGATTATTCCTGTCCGGTATTATTCGGCAGCCTTTCCCATATTGACCACATCATGAAGATAGGCCGACAGGTCTTCGCGCAGTTCTTCACGGTCGAGGCCAAAGGCCACGGTCGCTTGCAGGAAGCCGGATTTGGAGCCGCAGTCGAACCGCTGTCCGCGGAAGCGGTAGCCATAGACGCCATGCTGCTTTTCGATCTCGGTGGCAATTGCATCCGTCAGTTGAATCTCGCCACCAGCACCGGATTTCATCTTGTTCAGATTGGTCAAAACGCTCGGCGATAGGATGTAGCGCCCAATCACCGCCAGGTTGGAAGGCGCTTCTTCGGCTTTTGGTTTTTCAACCATGCCCTTCACCTTGACCATCGCGCCCATGTCCTCGGACACATCCAGCACGCCATATGAAGACGCTTTATCGGGGGCGACTTCCATCGCGGCGACCATATTGCCGCCGGTTTCGGCGTAGGCTTCGACCATCTGCTGCAGGCAGGGTTTTTCCGCTGCAATCACATCGTCCGGCAGGATCACGGCAAAGGGTTCATCCGCGATCAGACGGCGCGCGCACCAGACCGCATGGCCAAGACCAAGTGCCCGGTGCTGGCGAATGTAGGCAATCGCGCCGCTTTCCATATTGGTGCTTTTCAGGGTTTCGAGAAGGTCGGTCTTACCCTTCTTCTCCAGCTCCTGTTCGAGCTGTGGGGCGTGGTCAAAGTAATCCTCCAGCGCGCCCTTGCCGCGCGAGGTCACAAAGATGAATTCCTTGATGCCAGCGGCGCGCGCTTCATCAATCGCATATTGGATCAGCGGGCGGTCCACCAGGGTCATGATTTCTTTGGGAACAGATTTGGTTGCTGGCAAGAACCGCGTTCCCATGCCCGCCACGGGAAAAATTGCCTTCGTCACTTTGCGTTTCATACTCTGATCCTCAAACTAAAATAATCGCACTCAGCTAACGTAACCGTAACGCTGCAATGCGTCAAAAACACGACTTCAGACTCAATTAAAGCAATTTTCCAGCACGAGTCAGTCATTTTGGCGAAATCCAGCTTGATACTGCCGCATATTCCCGCAATGCGTGTATAAAAAACCAGCAGCAACAACCCTATCGCGAAACGGTGGTTGTTTCGTAGTCGTTTACGATTCCATTCTGGGCCGGATCACTTCAGTCCAATCCCATGTCCGCCATCATTTTTTCGATCTTCGGCGCGTCTTCAGGATTGTTCAGCTCCCAAAACTGTCGGCCGTTTGCAGCAACCTCGACGCAGAGTACGGCACGACCGTTTTCCATGAACCGCAATTGCTCAAGACCCTCCAGCCGTTCCAGCGGGCCAACCGGCCAGGAGGCATAGGCCGCCAACGCCTCGGGACGGTAAGCATAGACGCCCACATGGTGAAACACCGGGGTGTCTTCATGGTCGGCATATGTTTGCGCGGTGAAGGGGATCACTTCTTTGGAAAAATAGAGCGCCTGCTGATTTTGCGCAAAGACCGCCGTTGTGCCCCCGACGCGCCCGGCTTTGCGATCGTTCAGAAAACCGTTCAGGGTCAGGCCGTCGCAACGCAGCACCGGCGTCGCAATCTCCGCCTCAGGCGCACCCCGCAGACCGGACACCAAATCCTCGATGAACCAATGCGGGGTCAGGGGCGCGTCCCCCTGCAGGTTCACGATGATCTCATAACCACCGCCCAGCGCGTCATGTGCTTCCGCGCAGCGTTCGGTGCCATTGACGCAATCGGATGAGGTCATCACAACCTCGGCGCCAAAGGCTTCGGAGGCTTCCTTGATACGACTGTCGTCGGTCGCAATCACCACCCGGTCCACACCGCCCACCGCCTTGGCCGCCAGCCAACTGCGTTCGATAAGGCTGCGCGAGACGCCGTTTGCCCCGCGCAGCTCGGCAAGCGGCTTACCGGGATAACGGCCGGAGGCATAGCGCGCCGGAATCGCGATCAGAACAGACATCAGGCTTCTTTCAAATCGACAGTCGGCGCGTAAGCGATGAAGAAGGGGTTCGCATAATCATCCTTGCCGTAGCCAAGCGGCGTCAGATCGTCGAAGCGCACCACAGCGCCACCCGCTCCGGAGAGCACCGCGTGGCCCGCCGCCGTGTCCCATTCCATCGTCCGCCCCAATCGCGGATAAAGGTCAGCCTCACCCGTTGCCACGAGACAAAATTTCAAAGAAGACCCGGCGCTCTTCATGTCTTTCACATCATATTTGGAGATGTAGTCATCGGTCGCCTGATCCCGGTGGGATTTCGACGCGACGACCATCAACGCCGCGTTATCTGCCGCCGAAACCTTTATTGGCGTCAACGGCCCCACCGTGTCCAGCGCCAGATCCCCGGTTTCTTCCACCGATTGGCCTGAAGCGTCAGTGTAGAACATCCGACCTTTCGCAGGGGCATAGACCACCCCGCGCGTTGGCGCGCCCGCCTCCACCAGCGCAATGTTCACAGTGAAATCGCCGCGCCGGTGAATGAATTCCTTGGTGCCGTCCAATGGATCCACGATCAGAAACGTATCTCCGCGGGTGCTATGCGTGGCGGATTGCTCTTCGGTCACCAACATCACATCCGGAAAGGCCGCCCGCAGCCCCGCGGAAATCAGGGCATCCGCCGCTTCATCCGCCTCCGTGACCGGGCTCTCATCCGATTTGATCTTCACATCAAAATCGTCGGCCTCGTAGATCTCCATGATCCGTGCGCCCGCTTCCAGCGACAGCTTGCGCATCACCTCGGTCAACTTCGCGTAATCCATACCTGATTTCCCAATTCTGCGATCATTGATGTTCAAATCGATGCCCCTTATGCTACCGCTCTAACGGAACAGCAAGATTTCCGTGCGAGTATGGCGAATATCGCAAGGCGCAGCAGGCATGTTTCAAGCAGAACGACGAAACGACAATAGTATTTCATCCGCTCTCACTCTGTTTGAGCTGATTTATCACTCCATTGTACGTTCTGTGCGCAAGGGTCACGGCAACGCCTTTGTTGCGATTGGGATCAACGTCTTGCAAACGGTGATCTTTGTCATGGCATTCTATGTCATGTTCTCCCTGCTCGGGTTGCGCGGTTCCGCCATTCGCGGGGATTTCCTGCTCTACATCATGTCGGGCATTTTTCTGTTCATGACGCACACCAAGACGTTGAGCGCTGTTGTCGGCTCTGAGGGCCCGGCAAGCCCGATGATGCAGCACGCCCCGATGAACACCATCATCGCCATTGCCTCGGCGGCTTTGGGCGCGCTTTACATTCAGGTGTTGTCTCTGTCGCTGGTGCTCTTTGCCTATCACGTGGCCTTTACCCCGATCGTCATCGAGGAACCTGTCGCGGCCTTTGGGATGTTGCTCCTGGCATGGTACACAGGGGCTGCGCTCGGGCTGGTACTGCTGGCGCTGAAACCCTGGTTTCCACAATTCGTGTCGATCTTCAGCACGATCTACCAACGCGCCAACATGATCGCATCGGGCAAGATGTTTGTGGCCAACAGCCTGCCGGGCTTCATGCTGGCGATGTTCGACTGGAACCCGCTCTTTCATGCAATTGATCAGGCCCGTGGCTTTATATTCATCAACTACAATCCGCGTTACACCGATTGGCATTACGCACTCTGGGTTGGGCTGGTGCTGGTGATGATCGGTCTGATGGGCGAATTCTACACCCGCCGCCACGCCTCGCTCAGCTGGAGCGCGCGCCGGTAGGGACGACACCCTCTTTCCAGGATAAAATTATCGCGCAGAGCATCTTCAGGGTTTGGTTCCGATACCAATTTGACCCACCATTGCTGCATCCCAGCCATGGGCGAGGATGTCCGGCCTTTCGCCGGGCATCCGCTTTTTGACTTAGGAGGAGACGCTGGCCGGACGCCGCCGACGGAAGGCGGCGAGACCTGCAATCGATGTCAGACCAAATAGCAGACCCGCAGGAAGCGGCACCGGTGCCAGATCAACCGGGATCGGCTCGCCATAAAGAAAGTCGTCCATCACTGGCTCATCGTCGAAATCGATCAGGCCCGTTCCAACCGAAACCCGCGCGACCACCGCTTCATCGAACACAACACCCAGAAAGGAGAGGTTGGTCAAACCGCTCGGCGGGGCGCTTTCCTCGGCAAGCAATTCGCCATCAATGCCGTAATAGGACAGAATGACCTGGTCGACTTCCTCAAGGCCGGTGAACACGGCGCCGAACCCGCGCGTCAAGGCTTGCGTCGTCTGGTCCAGCGGATCAAAGAACAGGATGTCAAAGGTCGAGCCATCTTTCGGCCGGAAAATACGTTCCGGGCTGAAGAAGCTGTATTCATCAGGTTCATCAAAGAGCGTCGGCACGCCCGATGCCGACGATGCCGACACCTCGAACCCTTCCGTATCGCCGGTCTCTTTGAACTCAATCCCCCGGGCGCGGCCCGGCACATCGCCGTTGAAGAAGTCACCGGGGAAATCATTGGGATCGGCAAGACTGTCCGGGACACCGTCCCAATTGATCTCGCGCCGACCTTCCGGGTCCTCATTGGTCGGCGTAAACGAATTCAGTGTCGAAAACTGATCCCGGAAGCCATCGACGCTGTCTTGAATGTCTTCCGCGCCGGGACCCGCATCCGAAAAAACGATCGGGGCCGCAAATCCGGGGCCGCCGGCCAAAGCCAGCACCAAAAGAAGGGGTGAAAGTGAACGCATGCTAATTCTACCTCTTGTCAAAATGAACATTGTGGTCCGGACAAACGAAGCAGATGCACGTCAAAAGCTTTTTTTGCGCAGCTGAATCGGTTGCCCGTCACCCGCGCAAGTTTCCACCCCTACCGTTGTAGCCAGCGTTGTAATCAGCGTTGTAATACCGTGGTATTTGCCGCGGTGGCGGTTTCTTGCGACCGGAGAGCCACAGGCTTTTTTTGTCGCACTTGCAACGATGGTGCTGTCATCGCCGGGATATGGCTGAGTGGCTTTCAGCGCAGGATTTTGGCAGGGCAGTCCGGCGCACGGCATCTATCGTATCCAAGCTAGGTGACCAGCCCTTGCGACAAATTCCTGTCTGAGATGAATGCACTATGTCACCACCCGCAGTGTCAAGTTGATCCGCCCGCCCTTGGACAGCAAAGTGCTGGACCTGAACCTGATCCGATCCACGCCGTGATGCGACAGCCGCGCGGTGCCGCTCATCACCACCACATCACCCGATTGCAGCCAGATCGATTGCGTCTTGCCGCCCCGTGCCGGCCCGCCCATGCGAAACAGCCCGTCATCCCCCAAAGAGACCGAGACGACGGGCCAGTCAAAGCTGGCTTCATCTTTGTCCTGATGCAGCCCCATGCGCGCACCTTCGCCGTAGTAGTTGATCAGACAACACTCCGGCATGCGCGACAGCCCGGTCAGATCGCGCCAGATGTCCAAAACCACCTCGGGAATCGCAGGCCAGGGCGTGCCTTGCGGGTGCAACGGCGCATAACGATATCCCTTGCGGTCGGTGATCCAGCCATAGTCCCCCGCCGCCGTCATCCGCACGGACATCGGCTTGCCACGGGGCGTGACCGGCGAGACAAAAGGGGCCGCACGCACAATCTCACGCAGCTCTGCCAGCAGGTGCTTTTGCGCCGCTCCCGAAAGGTAGGATTTATGGATGTCAAACTCAGAAACCCTCAAATGTGCCATTAACCCTCCGGGATGGTCAAAATTGCGCAGAAATTGCCACAAGAATCCTCTGCAGCGGGGTCCGTAAAGGTTGCAGCGCCCCAAGCCCCTCCTTATATACCCTCCGAACCGCATGGAGCGACCCGCTTCATGTGTATTGAGATCGGGGCAGCGGCGCCATAACGGGCCAATCGCTCCGTGTCATCGCCTTGAGTAAATGAGGGATCTAAACATGGCCAAAGTCATTGGTATCGACCTGGGAACCACCAACAGCTGCATTTCCATCATGGACGGCAGCCAACCCCGTGTAATTGAAAACGCCGAAGGCGCGCGGACGACACCGTCCATCGTCGCCTTCACGGATGATGAGCGCCTCGTGGGTCAGCCCGCGAAACGGCAAGCCGTCACCAACCCCGAAAACACCATCTTCGGCGTCAAGCGCCTGATCGGCCGTCGGTTTGACGACGCGGATCTGGCCAAGGACAAGAAGAACATGCCGTTCAACGTCATCGACGGCGGCAACGGCGACGCCTGGGTCGAAGCCAAGGATGAGAAGTATTCGCCCAGCCAGATCTCCGCTTTCATCCTCGGCAAGATGAAAGAGACCGCTGAGTCCTATCTCGGCGAAGACGTGACCCAGGCGGTCATCACCGTGCCTGCCTATTTCAACGACGCTCAGCGTCAGGCCACCAAAGACGCCGGTAAAATCGCCGGTCTGGAAGTGCTGCGCATCATCAACGAGCCGACAGCTGCAGCACTTGCCTACGGTCTCGACAAGGAAAATACCCAGACCATCGCGGTCTATGACCTTGGCGGCGGTACCTTCGACGTGACCATTCTGGAAATCGACGATGGCCTCTTTGAAGTGAAATCCACCAACGGCGACACATTCCTCGGCGGTGAAGATTTCGACATGCGCATCGTGAACTACCTCGCGGATGAGTTCAAAAAAGAGCATCAGGTTGACCTGACCCAGGACAAGATGGCCCTGCAGCGTCTGAAAGAAGCGGCCGAGAAGGCCAAGATCGAACTATCGAGCGCCAGCCAGACAGAGATCAACCAGCCCTTCATCTCCATGGGTGCCACCGGCCAGCCGTTGCACATGGTCATGAAGCTGACCCGCTCCAAGCTGGAAAGCTTGGTGAACGACCTGATCAAAAACTCGATCAAACCCTGCCAGGCCGCACTGAAGGACGCAGGTCTGTCGCCCTCCGACATCGACGAGGTTGTGCTTGTTGGTGGTATGACCCGCATGCCGAAAGTGGTCGAGGAAGTGACCAAGTTCTTCGGCAAGGAGCCGCATAAAGGGGTGAACCCCGATGAGGTTGTGGCCATGGGTGCCGCGATCCAGGCCGGTGTTCTGCAAGGCGACGTCAAGGATGTGGTCCTGCTCGATGTGACCCCACTCTCGCTGGGCATTGAAACATTAGGCGGTGTCTTCACCCGTCTGATCGACCGCAACACCACGATCCCAACGAAAAAGTCGCAAATCTTCTCTACGGCTGAAGACAACCAGAATGCTGTGACGATCCGCGTGTTCCAGGGCGAGCGCGAGATGGCGTCGGACAACAAGATCCTCGGCGCCTTCAACCTCGAAAACATTCCGCCCGCCCCGCGCGGCATGCCGCAGATCGAAGTGACTTTCGACATTGACGCCAACGGCATCGTGTCCGTCGGCGCCATGGACAAAGGCACTGGCAAGGAACAGAAAATCACGATCCAAGCCTCTGGTGGCCTCTCTGACGAGGACATCGAAAAAATGGTCAAGGACGCCGAAGAAAATGCCGAGGCCGATAAGGAGCGCCGCGAGCTGATCGAGGCGAAAAACCAGGCGGAGAGCCTCATCCACTCGACCGAGAAGTCGGTTGAGGAGCATTCCGACAAGGTTGACCCAACCACGGTTGAAGCCATTGAGCTTGCGATCGCAGCGCTCAAGGATGAGCTGGAAACTGAAAATGCCGACAAGATCAAATCCGGCATCCAGAACGTGACAGAAGCCGCCATGAAACTGGGCGAAGCCATCTACAAGGCGGCGCAGGAAGAGGGTGAAGAAACGCCCGAAGCTGCCGATGAGCCCCGCGGTGACGATGATGACATCGTCGATGCCGAGTTCGAAGACCTCGACGACGACAAGCGCGCGTAAGTTGCGCGATACCCGGAACCACTGCATAGGCCGACCCCCGGGTCGGCCTCTCACGTTCCAGTAAGGGGACTACTCGAATGGCAAAACGTGACTACTACGACGTGCTTGGGGTCGCCAAAGGCGCGTCCGCGGATGAAATCAAAAAGGGCTATCGCACCAAGGCGAAAGAACTGCATCCGGACCGCAACAAGGACAACCCACAGGCAGAGGCCCAGTTCAAGGAAGCCAATGAAGCCTACGAAGTTCTGAAAGACGCGGACAAGAAGGCAGCCTATGACCGCTATGGCCACGCGGCCTTCGAAGGCGGTATGGGCGGCGGTGGACGTCCGGGCGGCGGTTTTGGCGGCGGTCAGGGTGATTTTTCGTCCGCCTTTTCGGATGTCTTTGACGACCTCTTCGGTGACTTCATGGGTGGCCAACGCGGCGGAGGCGGCGGACGCCGTGCCGCGCGCGGTTCCGATCTGCGCTACAACCTGCGCGTCACCCTCGAAGAAGCCTTCTCCGGCCTGCAAAAAACCATCAATGTGCCGACCTCCATCGGATGCGACGCCTGCAATGGCTCCGGTGCCGAGGGCGGTGCGGAACCCACCTCCTGTCCGACCTGTTCCGGCATGGGTAAAGTCCGCGCACAGCAGGGTTTTTTCACGGTCGAACGCACCTGCCCAACCTGTTCGGGTCTGGGTCAGATCATCAAAAACCCCTGTAAATCCTGTCAGGGCGCTGGCCGGGTCGAGAAAGATCGCGCACTGAGCGTGAACATCCCCGCAGGTGTTGAAACCGGAACACGGATCAGGCTCGCCGGCGAAGGCGAAGCGGGCATGCGCGGTGGACCCTCCGGCGATCTCTACATCTTCATCGATGTGGCAGAGCACGATTTGTTCCAGCGTGATGGTGGCAGCCTTTTCTGCCGCGTGCCGGTTTCCATGGCCAAGGCGGCGCTGGGGGGCTCCATCGAAGTGCCCACCATCGACGGTGGCCGCGGGCGCGTGCAGATCCCCGCGGGCAGCCAATCTGGCCGCCAAATGCGGTTGCGCGGCAAAGGCATGCCCGCTCTGCGTGGTGCTGGCGCGGGTGACATGTTCATCGAGTTGGCGGTTGAGACACCGGTAAACCTGACCTCTCGGCAGAAGGAATTGCTGGCCGAATTCGAGGACCTGTCGGAGAACAACAACCCTGAAACCTCCAGTTTCTTTTCCTCGGTGAAAAACTTCTGGGATTCGATGAAGGGATAAGCGCACTAGGATGGCGGCGTCGCACCGGTTCAGTCTATCAAACCACAAAGACCGGGTGTTTCACCCGGTCTTTTCTATTTGCTGGGCACGGTAGCGACCCATCAACGAGGCCATTCGAAAAAATTGGCTTTTAGCGCTTCGATTAACCGTTCAGAAACTATGATCCGACACCTTTGGAGCATGACGAGAGACTCCAGCACCTTTGCGGAATCACCGCTGCCCTTCCTGTTGGACGAGGCTGAACCCCGGCCCCTGGCCAGCGGCAAAACGCCCTCTTACATCAGCGATCACAGGCAGCGATTGCGCAGCCGGTTCATGCAAGGCGGGGCCGCTGCCCTGCCGGATTATGAAATGCTGGAGCTGGTTCTCTTTCGCGCCATCCCGCGCCGCGATGTCAAACCTCTGGCATATGATCTGATGAAGCGGTTTGGTGATTTCAATCGGGTCATCACCGCACCACCGGAACGTCTGCGCGATGTATCAGGCGTGGGTGATGCTGTCGTCACGGAGCTAAAGATCGTCGAGGCCGCGGCGCAGCGTATGGCCCGGGCGCGGGTGATCGAACAGAACGTGCTCAGCAGTTGGGATGCTTTGCTGGATTACTGCCACACCACCATGGCGCATCGCGAAACCGAGCAATTCCGCGTGCTGTTTCTCGACCGGAAAAACGTGGTGATTGTGGACGAAGAGCAAGCCAAGGGCACGGTGGATCATGTGCCGGTCTATCCGCGCGAAATTGCCAAACGGGCGCTTGAGCTTAACGCAAGTGCGCTGATACTTGTGCATAATCATCCCTCTGGTGACCCCACGCCGTCCCAGGCTGATATCGCCATGACGGACCAGATCAACAACGCCTGCCAGGCCTTGGGATTGACGCTGCACGATCACCTGATCATCGGCAAATCACGCGAAATCAGCTTTCGCAGCGAAGGATTTCTTTAGCGCCATTGGAATGAATGAGGGCCTAAGAGACCCATTTTTCGCATTCAGCAAAGCGAGATCCGTTTCGCGCCACGTTGAAAATAATGACGCTATCGCACCCATACTTCGACACGGCGGTTCGCCTGTCGGCCCCAAGCGCTGTTGTCACAGGCCATTGGCATCGCCTCGCCAAATGCATCAATCTCTAGCGCGACACGCTCCAGATCTGCGGTTTCGGCCGCTTCCATGACCGCACGACGTACCGCATCTGCGCGTCTTAATGCGATGCCCTTGTTGGTCTCTGCAGGTCCGTCGCCGTCACTAAACCCCACAAACAAGAGCCGTCGCGCGTCATAACGCCCCTGCTCCAATGCGCGCGCCAGCTGTTGAATGTTTGAGCGCGATTGCGCATCCAGACGGATGGAGCCTGTCTCGAAACGGAACGAGGTTGTCAGCCGTTTCATGGGCACCAAGGTGGAGGTCATCCGTTGCAATTCGCGCAGACCAACCTCTGGCCCTGCTGCCGCAATGGCATTTGCCAGCCGATTGCCCTGCTCATCCACCGGCACTTCCTCAGGCGCCTGATCAACAAATCCGGCCCGCCGGATCACGATCTGAGCGGTCGGACCACGGGTGAACGCCAAGAATTCCCGCGCAACCTTTGGCAGCCGTCGCGCGGGCAAATAGACAAACATCGGTGCCGTGAGCGGGTAATCTTCTGTCTTGATGGATCGACGGTTGGCCCGCAGGGACCGCCCACATTGCCCGGTCAGCGTCAGAGCTTCGGCATTGCCAACCTCGGCAAAACTCGCCACGCCCAGTGCAAAGGCATCCGCCGCCACCGCCTGTGCAAGCTCGGCGCCCCGGTCGTGTCGTTTGATGTTGGGCGACATTTGCAGACCCGCAGGGGCAATGATCTCATCCACAATGGCCTGCCCGAGACCCGTTTCCGGTTGCGGCGCATGCAAGGTAATCGGCGCATTCGGACCGCCGAGATCGGACCAATTGGTGATGAGACCGGCATAGACCCGCGCAAGGTCCACTGGCGAAATATCCCGCACGGGATTGTTCGGCGCCACAACCGGCACAACCGCATCAAGTGCCAAAACGCGGCTGCGATTGTCCCCCGTCATGTCACCCATGCCCGCTTCTTCCGCGCGCAATTGTTCGTCAGGTCGGATTTCGCGCAGCGCCATCACCATGTCCGCCTCATTCGCCAGCAGGTCGGCGAACCCTTCGTTCGTGTTGGTCACCCGGAAGTAAAAGACAGCGGCGCGCTTGCCCGTTTGATCGTCCGTTAACGTGTAGTTGAAGTGGGTTTTATCTTCGACCTGCCGTGTGGCGGTGTAGTCGTTGCGCAGCGCAAACCCCTCGATCAGGGCGGGCATCAGGACCGCCCCCATCGTGGCCGATCCGGAAATATAGAGCTCCGCAACATAATCTGCCAAATTGGGACATCCCGGGCCATCACACAGCACACCCGACCCATCAACCGTCAATTCGCCATAGATCGTCTCGATCCGGTAGAATTCACCATCAAAGCCGAGCAGCGTACCCGTCAACTCCACACGACCGTCGCGGGACGTCAGGGTCACATCCTGAGCCCATGCCGGCTGCCATGAGATAAAAAGGAAAAGTGCAGCGTAGGTCGCTGCACGTCTCATGTTCATTTTTTGTGGCCTCATCGCAGATTTAGTTGGCTGCGACTTTCAGGTCTGGGAGCGGATTATTCAACACCAGAAAGTTCCCCACCGCATGACAGCCAGGTATCGCGAGGGATACCGACTGTGCCTGCGTGGTCCTGCCGCCGACAACGCCAAGCGCTTGTGCCTTCACTTCCCGACCGCAGTTGGCGGGGGTAACCTCGGCTTCGATACTGATCTCCACCGCGCCAGTGGTTTCCGTCATCGCTGAGGGGTAGGTGTAGACCTCGGCCATTTTGGCAAGCGGCGCAGCGCTGTCGCCGTGTCGGCTCAAAAAGCCGCCGTTGCCATCCATAACGGCGGTAACATCGCGTGCCGCACCAGCCCAAACGTGCCCACTGTCACCGTAGCTGGCGCCGAATTCCCGCGCATGCAGCTGAACCCTGTCCCGGCCCTGCCATTGCACAACGATACGCTCATAAAGCGCGATACTGGGCACCTCCGCATGGGCGGTCACCGTATTGCCGTTGAGGAAGGTCAGGGCAAACTTGGCGTGATCTTCCAGGGCGGGCACGGCGATATCCAGACCACCGCTGGCTGAGGTCGTTTCGGTAAATTCAAGCCCGTTGTGACGTACCGTGACACGCTCGTTTTGCAAACAGGGTGCCGTCAGGCTCAGTTTCACCATCGCAGCCGCATGAGGCATTGTCGAAAGCATAATCGGGCAGACGTCGACGGGCTGCACTTCCGGAGCGGTGGGCGCGATCAGACTGCTGACCGGACCCACCCGTGTGAGTGTCGGTTCTGCAAAAACCGGAATGACGTGTGGCGCTTCTACTTCAGCAGAAGTCAGGGTAATCGAGCGCACATCCAGGGTCTGGTCATCATCGTGAAGCAATGGATCGGCCAGCTTCAACGCGTCCACCGACAGCGTGCTTTGCACCTTCAACTCTTCGACAATGACAGGTGCCGATCCGTATCGTAATTCGGCAACTTCCCCATTCTGCATCACGAAGCCTATGCCAACGGCGCACGCAAGCGTGCCAACGGCCGTAGCTACTTCTTTTTTATGCGACATACCTTTGATCCCTCTCCGCCAGTCGGAATACAAAGGTTAATGATGTGTAAACACGGCTGAGTTGTGACCGTGCCGGGGAGTCATTCGGGCAAGAAGAAGGCAAATACCCTAGATAAGGCGCCCGTGGCAGTGCTTGAATTTCTTACCGGAACCGCAGGGGCACTCCTCGTTTCTGCCCGGATTTCCCCATGTGGAGGGGTCATCCTCGACAAAACCCTCTGCCGCGCCGGCACCTGCTACAACCGCTGCGCCCGCCGTAGCCCCTGCTGCAGCTGCCTGTGCTGCGGCTTGCTGGGCTCGCATCTGGTCAAGCATCGCTTGCTGCTCTTCTTCGGTCAGCGGGCGGATCTGGGAAAGCTTCTGCGTCACATCTTCTCGCAGGCTATCGAGCATGCGCTCAAACAGCTGAAAGGATTCGTTCTTGTATTCATTCAGCGGGTCGCGCTGCGCATATCCGCGGAAACCAACAACAGATCGCAAATGTTCCAGCGTCAGCAGGTGTTCGCGCCACTTCGTATCGATGGCCTGCAACAACAGTTGTTTTTCAATGTTGCGCATGTTTTCCGAGCCGAACTGCGCCGCCTTATCCTTCATATAGGTGTCAGTGGCTTCGATCAGACGGTCACGAATCGCGTCGTCGTCAACACCCTCTTCCTCGACCCAATCCGTCACCGGCACATCAACGCCGAGATGTTCTTTTGCGGCCTCATAGAGACCTTCCGCATCCCATTGATCCGCATAGGTGTTGGGCGGCAGGAACTGGTCGATGAAATCGTCAATGACCTGATGGCGCATGTCCTGCGTGATCTCGCTGAGATCGGCGGCTTCCATGATGTCACGGCGCTGGGTAAAGATTACTTTACGCTGCTCGTTCATCACGTCGTCAAACTTCAAAAGCTGCTTGCGGATGTCGAAGTTGCGGCCTTCGACCTTGGCCTGCGCCCGCTCCAGCGACTTGTTGACCCAGGGGTGAACGATGGCTTCGCCTTCTTTCAAACCCAGCGTTGTGAGTACTTTTTCGAGACGTTCCGACCCAAAAATACGCATCAAATCGTCTTCAAGGCTCAGATAAAACGAGGATCGACCCGGGTCACCCTGACGACCGGAACGCCCGCGCAGCTGGTTATCAATCCGGCGGCTTTCGTGGCGTTCGGACGCCAGAACATAGAGCCCGCCCGCCTCCAGCACCTTTTGCTTCTCACCTGCGTGTTCCGCCTCGACCTTCGCGCGCAGCGCTTCGGGATCCGCTTCGGGATCTTCGGCGATGGCGTTCATCACCTGCATGTCGACGTTGCCGCCAAGCTGAATATCCGTCCCGCGACCCGCCATGTTGGTCGCGATGGTCACAGCACCGAATTTCCCGGCATCCGCAACAATCTGCGCTTCCTGCTCGTGCTGGCGAGCGTTCAAAACATTGTGTTTGATCCCGGCGTCCGTCAGCATCTGGCTCAGCGCTTCGGATTTTTCAATCGACGTGGTGCCGACCAGAGCGGGCTGGCCCTTCTCATGGCTCGCCTTGATCTGTTCCAGCATCGCCCCGTATTTCTCGCGCACGGTGCGATAGACCTGATCATCCTCATCCACACGGGCGATGGGTTTGTTGGTCGGGATTTCCACGACCCCAAGGCCATAGATTTCCTGGAATTCCTCTGCCTCGGTCAGCGCGGTCCCGGTCATCCCGGCCAGTTTATCGTAGAGGCGGAAATAGTTCTGGAAGGTTACGGAGGCCAGCGTGACGTTTTCCGGCTTGATGGAGACATTCTCCTTGGCTTCAATCGCCTGATGCAGACCGTCTGACAGGCGCCGCCCGGCCATCATGCGGCCAGTGAATTCATCGATCAGCACGACGTCATCGTCGCGCACGATGTAATCCTTGTCGCGCTGGAACAGCTTATGCGCGCGCAGGCCCTGGTTCACGTGGTGCACAACCGTGGTGCTTTCCGGATCGTAAAGCGATTGCCCTTCTTCCAGCAGTTCACGCGACCGCAACAGCTCCTCCAGGAATTCGTTGCCCTCGTCGGTGAAGGTCACGTTGCGGGTCTTTTCGTCCAATTCGTAGTGGTCATCCTGCAACTCGGGGATCACAACATCGATGACCTTGTACATCTCGGAGCGGTCCTGTGACGGGCCCGAAATGATCAGCGGCGTGCGCGCCTCGTCGATCAGGATCGAATCGACCTCATCCACAATCGCAAAATTGTGCTGTTTCTGGAAAATCTGGCTAAGTTCGGACTTCATGTTGTCGCGCAGATAATCAAAGCCGAGCTCGTTGTTCGTCGCATAGGTGATGTCACTGGCATAGGCGTCGCGCTTGGCCTCTTCGGTCATGTCGGCATGGGCCACGCCGGTGGTCAACCCCAGCGCGCCAAAGACCTGACCCATCCAGCCCGCATCCCGTTTGGCGAGGTATTCGTTCACGGTGACGATGTGCACGCCCTTGCCGGTCAGCGCGTTTAGGTAGGCCGCAAAGGTCGCGGTCAGTGTTTTACCTTCGCCGGTCTTTTGCTCCGCAATATTGCCCTGATGCAGGAAAAGCGCGCCGATCAGCTGTGTATCGAAGGCACGCAAGCCCAAAGCGCGGCGCGCAGCTTCGCGACAATTGGCAAAGGCTTCGGGCAGCAGGTCATCAAGCGCCTCACCCTCCAGCGCGCGTTTGCGGAACGCTTCGGTTTTTTCCTTGATGCCGTCGTCGGAGAGCTTTTCGAATTCCGTCTCAAGCGCGTTGATCTTTTCGATCAGCGGGCGGGTCGCTTTGACTTTGCGGTCGTTTGGCGTGCCGAAGACCTTTTTTGCGATTGTTCCGATGCCCAGCATGCGTTCTCCAGCCGAAGTTTAGTCAATGGTGCCGATCTGCTTGCTCGTCCGCGGTGCAGCCCATAGATAGGATGTGAACGCAGCACCCTTGCCACGTCCATACGGCGATGTAAGGGTCACGCCAAACCGTGTCAATGTCGCGCCCCGCCGTGACGCATCCATAGGACCGATCCATGCAAAAACATCTCAGAATTATGGCCAGCGCTGCGTTTGTGGTGAGCATCGCCGCTCAAGGCTGGGCACAGGACCAGACCGAAGCCGAAGCGCCAACTGTTGATACGGTGGTTGCGACGGTGAACGGCGTTGAGATCACACTGGGCCATATGATCGCTGCCCGCGCAACGCTGCCGCAACAATACCAGCAATTGGAGGACAGTGTGCTCTATGACGGTATTCTGGAACAGCTGGTGCAGCAGAGCGCTCTGGCGCAGATGTTTGAAGGAGATTTGCCCGCACGTGTCACCAAATCGCTGGAGAACGAACGCCGCTCCTTGACCGCAGCAGAGGTCATCGAAAGCGTTCTGGCGGATGCCGTGACCGATGATGAGCTGCAGGCGCTTTATGACCGGCAGTATGGCGATATTGATCCCGCCGAAGAATATAACGCCTCCCACATTCTGGTTGAGACCGAGGAAGAGGCGCAGGCGATCAAGGAAGAGATCGATGGCGGTGCCGATTTTGGTACCACCGCACGTGAGAAATCGACCGGCCCCTCCGGTCCCAATGGCGGTGATCTGGGATGGTTCGGCGCGGGCATGATGGTGCCCAGTTTTGAGGCTGCGACCATTGCATTGGCCGTGGGCGAGGTATCCTCCCCGGTCCAAACTCAGTTCGGCTGGCACGTGATCAAGCTGAACGAGACCCGCAGCGCGGAAATTCCGACCCTGGACGATGTGCGCGAAGAACTGTCCAATGAAATTCGTCAGGGGGCCGCACAGGCCGCAATCGAGGATGCCACCGACAAGGCCGAGGTAAAGGTTCCGGCGGAGCTCGACCTTGATCCCGCGATCCTGAAGCAGACCGAACTTCTGGAATAATCCCAATGGCCGATATCACTGCTGTGTCGCCGCTGGCGCCCGACGCGTTCCCGGCGCTGCCGGTTGTGTCGGGCGTAAGTTTCGCGACCATCGCCGCGGGTGTGAAATACCAGGGCCGCGCCGACGTCATGCTGGCAAAGCTCATTCCCGGCACGACCATCGCCGGGGTTTTCACCACCTCGGCCACAAGGTCTGCACCGGTGTTGGATTGTCAGGCGAAACTGGGGGGTCCGTCCGATGCGGGTGCGGCCATCCTGGTGAATTCCGGCAATTCGAATGCCTTCACCGGGCGCAACGGCACCGCAGCCGTTGAAGCGATCACCGCCGCCACGGCAGCGGCCTGCGATCTGCCCGTGGACCGGGTGTTCACCGCCTCTACCGGGGTGATCGGCGAACCGCTGCCGTTTGAGAAAATCACCGCGCATCTTCAATCCCTGGCCGGGACGCTCGACGCAGATTCCATTGAACCTGCCGCACAAGCGATCATGACAACGGATACCTTCGCCAAAGGCGCTGGTGAGACGCTTACCATCGGGGGCCGTACGGTCACAATCGCCGGCATCGCCAAGGGGTCGGGTATGATTGCGCCGGACATGGCGACGATGCTGGTCTATATCTTCACCGACGCGGTGATCTCGCAGGCCGACCTGCAGGCGCTGGTATCGAGCCACAATGCGACGTCCTTCAACTGCATCACGGTCGACAGTGACACATCTACGTCAGATACGCTTCTGGTCGCGGCAACCGGCGCGTCCGGCGTGGACGTCAGCGGCGATCAGACATTCGCGGATGCACTCTACCGCGTAATGCTGGACCTGGCCCATCAGGTGGTACGCGATGGCGAAGGCGCGACCAAATTTGTGGAGATCGAGGTCACCGGCGCCGCCAGTAATGCAGATGCAAGGACACATGGCCTGTCGATTGCGAACTCCCCCCTGGTGAAAACGGCCATTGCGGGCGAGGATCCAAATTGGGGCCGTGTCGTCATGGCCGTGGGGAAATCCGGCGCTGCCGCGGACCGCGATCAGCTTTCCATCCGGTTTGGCGATGTGACCGTCGCCGAAAAAGGCTGGGTCGCTGCTGGATACGATGAAGCGAAAGCGGCCGCACACATGAAAGGCCAGGACCTCTTCATCGGGGTCGACATCGGGTTGGGCGCGGGCCACGCCACCGTCTGGACCTGTGATCTCACCCACGGCTACATCAGCATCAACGCTGATTACCGGTCCTGAGCCTCATGAAAGTCATTCTTGTATCCGCCGTTGCATTGATCGATGTAGACGGTCGCGTATTGTTGGCGCAAAGACCGGCGGGCAAATCAATGGCCGGTCTCTGGGAATTTCCGGGCGGCAAGGTTGAGCCGGGCGAAACACCCGAGGTCGCGCTGATCCGCGAACTGGAAGAAGAACTTGGCATCAATACCTGGGAATCCTGTCTGGCACCGCTGACTTTTGCGAGCCACAGTTACGACGATTTCCATTTGCTCATGCCGCTCTTTGCCTGTCGAAAATGGGAGGGCACGCCGGTCTCTCGTGAAAATCAAACGCTGAAATGGGTGCGCCCGCAGGCCTTGAAAGACTACCCCATGCCTGCTGCAGATATCCCATTAATTCCAGTTTTACGGGATTGGTTGTGACCGACTCATGGTAAAGGCGAGGCCATCTGCGGAAATTCGCCTATCAGGCGAATAGGCAAATTTTGTTTATGGTAATTTAACCATTCTAAGGTAACGATTTGTTAGTCATGATCCTGGGGAGGAAAGGGCATGTTACGGACAATCACTTTGGGAAGCGCCGTTTCGATACAAGGCATTTACGTTCGAGCATTACCAGACGGACGCATTGTTGTGAAAGTTGACGATACGAGCTATGTGGGCGCACCGGTCACCAAGGCCGCCTGAATACGCGCGACCCGAAAAAAAGGGACAGCTGAGGGCTGTCCCTTTTTCTGTTTCAGAGGTGCATCCGCTTAGCTGAGCGTCCGCGTAATCTCTTCACGCTCGAAGATTTCGATCACGTCATCGGCGCGGATGTCGTCATAGTTCTCAAACGCCATGCCGCATTCCTGACCGGACTGAACTTCCGCCACTTCATCCTTGAAGCGCTTCAGCGTTTTCAGCGTCCCTTCGTGGATCACCACGTTGTCACGCAGCAGCCGTACGCCAGCGGATCTTCTGGCGACGCCTTCGGTGACCAGACAACCGGCAACCTTGCCGACGCCTGTGACCTTGAAGACTTCCTTGATGGTCGCATAGCCGATGAAGTTCTCGCGAATTTCCGCGCTGAGCAGCCCGGAGGCCGCCGCTTTCACGTCATCCACAAGATCGTAGATCACCGAATAATAGCGGATCTCGACGCTCTTCTGATTGGCCGTATTCCGCGCGGAGGCATTCGCCCGCACGTTAAAGCCCATGATCGGCGCCCCGGAGGCTTCGGCCAGACCCACGTCTGTTTCGGTGATCGCACCCACGCCCGAATGCAGCACACGCACGCGCACTTCATCGTTGCCGATCTTCTCCATCGCCTGAACGATGGCTTCGGCAGAGCCTTGAACGTCCGCTTTCACAAGGATCGGCAGTTCGCTCACGTTCTCATCTGCCTTGGCATTGGCCATTAGCTGTTCAAGCGTCGTTGCGGCACCCGCGGCTGCGCGTTTGTCTTTCGCTGCATTCTCACGATAGGCGGCAATCTCGCGTGCCTGCGCTTCGGTCGATGTTACGTTCAGAACGTCACCGGCTTCGGGCGTGCCGTTCAGACCCAGAACCTCAACCGGCACCGAGGGGCCCGCTTCCTTCACACGATTGCCCTGATCGTCGATCAGCGCTCGGACCTTACCGTATTGCTCACCCACAACGAAGATATCGCCCTGGTGCAACGTGCCGTTCTGAATGAGAACGGTTGCAACGGGTCCACGACCCACGTCAAGCTGCGCTTCAATCACGGCACCCTGCGCTGCACGATCGGGGTTTGCCTTGAGTTCAAGGATTTCCGCCTGCAGCGCGATGGCTTCCAGCAGTTCATCCAGACCTTGACCGGTGATGGCAGACACTTCGACGTCCTGCACATCGCCGGACATCTTCTCCACGATCACTTCGTGCTGCAACAGATCGGTCCGAACCTTGTCCGGATCAGCCGCCGGGCGGTCGATCTTGTTGATCGCCACAATCATCGGCACTTCGGCTGCTTTCGCGTGGTTGATCGCCTCGATGGTCTGCGGCATCACCGCGTCATCCGCCGCCACAACCAGAACCACGATATCCGTGACCTGCGCACCGCGGGACCGCATCGAGGTAAACGCCGCGTGGCCAGGGGTGTCGAGGAAGCTTAGCACCTGACCGCCATCGGTTTTCACCTGATAGGCACCGATGTGCTGCGTGATGCCGCCAGCCTCGCCTGCGACAACCTTCGCATTGCGGATTGCATCCAGCAGCGATGTTTTACCGTGGTCGACGTGGCCCATGATGGTAATGACCGGTGGGCGCGATTTGAGGTCTTTGTCGTCGTCCTCAACCTCTTTGATCACATCCTCAACGTCAGCATCGGAAACACGCACCACCTTGTGGCCGAATTCTTCGATGATCAGCTCGGCGGTGTCCGCGTCAATGGTCTGGTTCTGCGTGACCATCATGCCGTTGTTCATCAGCGCCTTGACGACCTCGCCCACACGCTCCGCCATCCGGTTCGCCAGCTCAGAAACGACAATCGCTTCTGGCAACTGCACATCACGCACAACCTTTTCGCGCTCGACCGAACCGCCCATTGCTTTCTGACGCGCCCGCTCCTGCTTGCGCTTCATCGCAGCCATGGACCGCTGACGCCCGCCTTCGCCGCCCGAAAGCGCCTGGTTCAGGGTCAGCTTGCCGGAACGACGGTTGTCTTCGCCGCCCTTGCCGCCACGCTTGTTGTTGTCGCGGTCGCGATCCTGCTGTTTGCGGGGCGCGGCTTCTGGCGCCTTGGTGCTCGTCGGGCGGGCAACAACGGGTTCTTCCGCCGGGGCGGCTGCAGCTTTTGCTGCGGCCTCCGCTTCTTCCTTGCGACGCGCGTCCTCTTCGGCTTTCGCCTTCAGACTTTCCTCGCGCTCGCGCTCGACGCGCTCTTTCTCTTCAATCTCGGCCCGGCGGCGCTCCCGCTCTTCGGCGCGCGCCTTCTCTTCGGCTTCGCGGGCGGCCGCTTCTTCGACCTCACGTGCTTTCGCAGCCTGAACCGCTTTCAGCCGCCGTTCCATCTCCGCATCGGAAATGCCCGCGGGACGTCTCGAAGGATCACCTGCCGTGGCCACACCTGATCCGGACTTGCCCGCACCCGGTTTTGGCACCACAACGCGCTTGCGTTTGGTCTCCACCACGACGTTTTTGGTCCGTCCGTGGCTAAAGCTTTGCTTTACGTTGCCCGGACGCGCGCCACCGCCACGCAGACCCAATGTTTTCTTGCCGTCAGTATCGCTCATGAAGCTCGTCTATCCTTTCGAGTGGCCGCTGCCACCCTCCTTTACGCGCACGCCTTTAAGTCGGTTGGCTTCCTCTACAACACGTTGCGTGAGTCCACCAGAGGCGAGCGCCCCATGTATCACAGTTTGACGCCCAAATGCCAAACCCAATTCATCCGCTGTCAAACAGCCAATGTACGACCCATAGTGGGGCGTACTCAGTTTTGATTTTCCCCGGCCTGACCCGTCTAGTGCCTGAATCAGGACCTCGGCTTCTTCAATCTGAAGCCAGTTTTTTACCTTTTCATATCCGGCAACCGCCTTACCTGCCTTGCGCTGAAGCGAAATCAGCTCCACCACGCGCCGCACCAGTTGCCGCTCAACCTCTGCCACCAAATCATCCGGCACCGTGACCGGCTGTTTTGCGCCGCGGGCAAACAGGCGCTTTTTAAAGGCCGTTTCCAATGCAGCGCGGTCTGCTGCCACATAAATTCCGCGTCCCGGCAGTTTTCCCAGAACATCCGGGACAATCTGCCCCTCCGGGCCAGCAACAAAACGGATCAGCCCAAATTTTGGCTGCACCTCGCCCGTGGCAATGCACTTGCGTTCAGGACCGTCTGCGCGGTCTTTGGGAGCGCCACCGCGACCCATCAGGAGACCCCGAGGCCTGAGATCAGACCTCGGCTTCCTCCGTTTCTTCAGCGTCCAGCTCTTCTTCGGCATCCGCCTCAAGATCCGCTGGATCGACCCAGCCCAGCATCACCCGCGCGGTCATGATCATGGTCTGCGCTTCTTCCAGTGACACGTCGAAGGGTTCCAGAACGCCATCGTCCTTGGTGCGCTCGCCATCGGTTGTGGTCCAGCCACCGGCCAGTTCCCAATCCGCGCAGGTTGCGAAGTCTTCCAATGTCTTCACATCATCCTTGGCCAGCGCCTCAATCATTTGGGGTGTCAGACCCTCAAATTCAACCAGGCTGTCCTCAACACCCAGCGCGCGGGCATTTTCAAGGGCCGCTTTGTTCTGCGCCTCAATCACATCGCGGGCACGGGCCTGCAATTCGTTGGCGGTGTCTTCGTCCACGCCGTCGATGACCAACAGCTCGTCAATCTCGACATAGGCAACCTCTTCGAGGTTGGAGAATCCTTCGGACACCAGCAGCTGGGCAAAGAATTCATCGAGATCGAGGTTGTCGACAAAGAGCTTGGTGCGCAGTTCGAACTCGGCCTGACGGCGCGCGCTTTCCTGCTCTTCGGTCATGATGTCGATGTCGAGGCCCGTCAGCTGCGACGCCAGACGCACGTTCTGACCACGACGGCCAATGGCGAGACTCAGCTGCTCTTCGGGCACGACAACTTCGATCTTTCCGGCTTCTTCGTCCAGAACCACCTTGGAAACCTCTGCAGGCTGCAAAGCGTTCACAAGGAATGTGGGCTGATCTTCGTTCCACGGGATGATGTCGATTTTTTCACCTTGCAGCTCGTTCACAACCGCCTGCACACGAGAGCCACGCATCCCGACGCAAGCCCCCACAGGGTCAATCGAGTTGTCATAGGAAATCACGGCAATCTTCGCGCGGCTTCCGGGATCGCGGGCAACCGCCTTGATCTCGATGATGCCGTCATAAATCTCGGGCACTTCCATCTTGAAGAGCTCGGCCATGAATTCAGGTGCCGTGCGGCTGAGGAAAATCTGCGGGCCACGCTGTTCGCGACGCACGTCCTTGATGTAGACGCGGATCCGGTCGTTGGGCCGGTAGCTTTCGCGGCCGATTTTCTCATTGCGGCGCAGGATCGCCTCACCGGCACCCACATCGACGATGACGTTGCCATATTCTTCGCGCTTGACCAGACCATTGATGATCGTGCCGGCGCGGTCCTTGAACTCTTCGAACTGGCGATCCCGCTCAGCTTCGCGAACCTTTTGCAGAATGACCTGCTTGGCCGATTGCGCGGCGATCCGGCCCATTTCCACAGGCGGGACTTCCTCGACAAAGGTGTCACCGATCTTGGGGTCATCCAGATATTGCTTGGCCTGTTCCACGGTGAACTCGGCCTGGTAGTTTTCCAGCTCTTCATCTTCGACCACGGTGCGCACGCGGGTAAACGTGGCGCGGCCCGTCTTGCGGTCGATTGCCACGCGAATGTCCATCTCCGCGCCGTAGCGTGACTTCGCCGCTCGGGCGAGCGATTCTTCCATCGCCTCAACCACCAGATTGGGGTCGATCATCTTTTCGCGGGCCACAGCCTCAGCGGTTTGCAACAGCTCAAGCTGGTTTGCAGATGTAATTGCCATTTATGGGTCTCCCTCAGCGGAAATATCCGTGTCTACCTCATCGGAAATTTCGTCAAACTTCGTTTCGTCAATTGCACCGCTCGCCTTGCGCTGGCGCAGCATTTCTTTGATCAGATCATCCGTCAGCACCAGCTTGGCGTCGCTGAGCCAGTCGAACTTCAGGCCAATCGTGCCTTCCGCGACATTGATCAGAACTTCGTCATCCTCAATCCCTGCCAGTTCCCCTTTGAACCGGCGGCGGCCATCAATCATCTCGCCGGTTTCGATCTTGGCCTCATAGCCCTCGAACATCTCGAAATCCTTGAGCCGCGTCAGGGGACGGTCGATCCCGGGGCTGGAAACCTCCAGCGTGTATTCGTCCAGAATGGGGTCTTCGACATCCAGGATAGCACTTACCGCCTGGCTAATCTCGGCACAATCATCGACCTCAATGCCGCCTTCGGGCTTGTCCGCCATGATCTGCAGGATTGTCGATTTGCCGGACATCAGGCGCACACGAACCAGTTCAAACCCCATATCCTCGATCACCGGAGTGATGATCTCGGCCATGCGGCGGTCAATGGCAGCTTTTGCAATCAGATCGTTGGTCATCAGGCTTTCAGGCACAAAAAAACGGGCGCGCGGCCCGTATCGTGTTTCGGTGGTGCGTTTGGTGTGGACCCGAACGCGCCGCTGTTATCGCAGGATATACGCATGGCGGGCTGAGTCTGCAACCCCCGATCGCGTTACGTGATCCACCACCGTTCCGCAGCCCGCAGATTGTCCAGCGGCCAGCGCGTGCCAATGCTCTGCGGCAGGGCGATTTCGTTGCGGACGGCACAGGTCATGAAGTGCTCTTCGGGCAGCAGGGTGATCTCTTTCAACACTCCCAGGTCCGCCGAATGAGTCAGATCGACCGCATCGACAAAATGATCCCTCAACGCCTCGGCGCGAACGGTGTCCGCGGGCAGCGACACCAGCTCGACACTGTCGAACCAGCCCGCGTGACCATCCTTGTAATGCCCATCGACGCGGTGGCCGACAAATTGCCGACCGGGCAGAAACCGATGCATCCGGTAGAGGCCGGTCCCGATGCCATGTGCCATGGCGTCCTGGATGTTGTCGCAGGGGTAGATGACCATCTGCGGCCCGCTGAGCCGATAGGGGAAATCCGCATCGGCATCGGAGAGGGTGATTTTCAGCTGGTGGGTGCCCGGTGTCTCGATGCGGTCAATGTCCGACAGGATGGTTTCGGCGTGTAGCGCGAAGGAGGCCACCACATCGTCGGCGATGAAGGTTTTACCGTTGTGAAAAATCACATCCTTGCGCAAGCGAAACTCCCAGACGCGCGCATCCGCACTGCCTTGCCACTGCGTCGCAAGCTCGCCGCGCAGCGTGCCATCTGCGGCAACCTCAGTGAGGGTCTCAAAGGCCGCGCCCACTGTTGCGACCTGCATAAACAGGCCCTGTTGATCACGGGTATCAAAACGGTCAGACCGCAACGCGCCGGACAAGGCCATGCGCAACCTGCCACCTTGTTGGGGTGCGGTCTGCGCAGAAAGCCCGGTGGCGGCCAGCAAGGCGGCGGCAGCACCGGAGGCAAAAAGCGCCCGTCTGTCGATATGAGGCCGCCGGGCGCTCATCGCCCGCCGATCCGATCCATGGTGCGCACCAATTCCGCGCTGATGCCCGGCTCCGACAGGGCGTGCCCAGCATTGCGCACCATCTTCAGCTCACAATGATCCCAGGCCTCCGCCAGCGCATAGGCGCTGTCTGGCGGGCAGATCATATCATAGCGACCCTGCACAATCACGCCGGGGATATGGGCGATCCGCCCCACATGCGCGAGAATTTGACCATCAAAATCCAGGAATCCTGCGTTCGAAAAATAATGGTTTTCCAGCCGCGCGAAGGCTCGCGCATATTCTCCGGGGCTTTCACCGGTTGAACCGGAAGAATGAATCGAGGCCAGCGCGTTTTCCCAGGCTGACCACGCCTTGGCAAACCGCGTCTCCAGCGCAATGTCACCCGAGAACAACCGACGCCGATAGGCTTCGATCAGATCACCCTGTTCGTCTTCGGGGATCAGCGCCGTAAACCGCGCCCAGACCTCGGGCCAGAACCGGCCCGCGCCGCCACCGTAAAACCAGTCAAGCTCGCGCTGGGTCATCAGGAACACACCGCGCAGCACAATGTGACGCACATGATCCGGGTGCGATTGCGCATAAATCAACGCCAGCGTCGCCCCCCAGCTGCCGCCAAAGACGATCCAATGCTCGATGTCCATTTCGCGGCGGATTGTTTCGATATCCGCTACAAGATGCCATGTCGTGTTGTGCATCACGCTGGCATGGGGCCGGGACCTGCCGCAGCCGCGCTGATCAAAAAGAATCACCCGGTAGACTTCGGGATCGAAATACCGCCGCATCGCCGGGCTGCACCCCCCGCCCGGGCCCCCGTGCAGCACGATCACCGGAATGCCGTTTGGGTTACCGCATTGCTCCACATAGACCTTGTGACCCTGGCCCACGTCGAGCATTCGCTGATCGAAAGGATCGATCGGCGGGTACAGATATTGTACTGCGCGCTTTTGGTCCGAGAATTTGTCCATTACAGGCCTATATCATACGAATACGCACTTGAGCATATGGAGATGAGAATGCAAGCGCCTCAAACCACTGTTGACCCCTCGGAAATCGCGAAATTCGAGGCGATGGCCGCGGAATGGTGGGACGAGAACGGTAAATTCAAGCCGTTGCACATGCTCAACCCCTGTCGGTTGGACTATATCACCACCCAGATCGCCGGAGAATTCGACCGCGACCTGAAAACCGCCAACCCGTTTGCGGGCCTGCGCATTCTCGACATCGGCTGCGGCGGCGGGCTGTTGGCGGAACCCATGGCGCGGCTTGGTGCAGAAGTGGTGGGGGCCGATGCCGCCGAGCGCAATATTCCGGTCGCGCGCATCCATGCAGAGCAATCCGGACTGGACATCGATTACCGCCATACCACGGCGGAGGATATGGCCGAGGCGGGCGAACAATTCGATGTCGTACTGAATATGGAAGTGGTTGAACATGTGGCGTCGCCCATCGACTACCTGATCGCCTGCCGCAAACTGCTGAAACCCGGCGGGCTGCACATTTGCTCGACGCTCAACCGGAACCCGAAATCCTACATGATGGCGATCATCGGCGCGGAACATGTGATGCGCTGGCTGCCCAAAGGCACGCATGAATGGTCGAAATTCATCACCCCCGATGAGCTTTACGATCTGATGCAGGATGCGGGGCTCGATCCGGTGGATCGCAAAGGGTTTGTTTTCAACCCGCTGACCTGGTCCTGGCGTTTGTCGGATCGGGATCTGAGCGTGAACTACGTCACCGCGAGCCTGAAGCCTGCTTAGGGCTTTTCGCTCAAGCGCAAACGCAGCTCCCGGAGTATTGGCAGCGCCTCCCGCACCTTTTCATCGCCCAGCTTTTCCACCACCTGATTGATCACCGGCGTGATTGAGCCCACGGCCTGATCCCGTGCCTGCCGACCCGCCGGGCTGATCGCGACCATCTTGCGCCGTGCGTCATCCCAATCGGGGCGAATGTGTACGTATCCGGCCCATTCAAGCTTGCTCAGCGTGTTGGTCATCGCCCCGCGCGTGACGTGAAACGTCTCTGCCAATTGCGCGGGCGTGCGTTCCACCATGTTGCGCGCCAGGTGATTCAGAACCGAAAAATGCGAGATTTCCATGCCTTTGGGCAGGACACTACTCAGGCGCGCGCGCACCATTTGATCGGCGGCGAGCACTTCGCTGAAAAGCGCAATTGCCAGAGCATTTCTGTCTTCGTTCATCCCGGTCCATCAAAGGGGCGCGCATTCTCTAAGCTGGGCACACGGCTTCGCGCCTTGGCCACTTCTCCCATATCGAGGTCTGTCGTGTAAACGCCAGGCACCACACCTGCGTCCATTTGGACCTCTCCCCAGGGGGTCACCACCAGCGAATGCCCGTAAGTCCGCCGCGTTTTATGCGCAGCACTAGCATGCGTGCCGGTCTGTGCGGGCGCGAGCACGTAACAGCCCGTTTCAATGGCACGCGCCCGCAGCAAGGTGTGCCAATGCGCAGCCCCCGTAACCGGCGAAAACGCCGCAGGCACGGTCAGGATCTGCGCGTCGGCATTGGCGAGCGCTGCGTGCAGTTTCGGAAACCGCACATCATAGCAAACGGTCATGCCCACGGGCGCAAAAGAGGTCTGCGCCACCACTGCCTGCGTTCCGGGGCGGTATCCTTCGGATTCGCGCCAGGTCTCCTCCGGCGTCACGGAGACATCGAACATGTGGATTTTATCGTATCTTCCCGTGATCTCCCCCTGCGGCGAGATCATGAAGGAGCGGTTGGCAAAACGAGCGTCCGCATCGCCAGTTTTCAATCCCAACGACCCGATCAGCAGCCAGACACCCTGCGCCTGCGCTTCCGCACGCAAAGCGGCCAGCGTGATGTCATCCGCTTCGTGCTGCAGGACCTCATTCTGATGTTTGCGGCTGGTGGACACGCAATTGGTGACCTCCGGCGTCAGAATGAATTCAGCCCCCTCAGCCACTGCCTGACGAAAATAGCCCAGCGTCACCTCAAGGTTGGCCACCGGGTCATCTGATACGTTCAGCTGCAGCAGCGCCGTTTTCATCAGGCCGCCAGAAGGGCGTCAAGTTTGCCAGCGCGCTCCAGCGCATATAGATCGTCACAGCCACCGACATGGGTCTCACCCACAAAAATTTGTGGCACCGTGCGGCCACCACTGGCGCGTTGGATCATCTCGGGCTTGCGATCCGGGTTCGCCCAGACGTCCACTTCAGCGAATTTCACGCCTTTTTGTTTCAGCAGGCGTTTGGCTGCGTGACAGAACCCGCAAAGGGGTGATGTGTAAATTTCGACGTTCTGCATGTCTTCCGATCCTTGATCCACGCGGCGTTGGGACGGAACTTAGGCATCCTTGACCGCGCGCGCTAGGGTGACGACGTATACCGGACCTGAGCCTGCTGCAATGCAGGCATCCGCGGATGCCGCCAAGGTCGCCCCGGACGTGAGAACATCATCCACGATCAGAACCGGGCGCGCGACCAGACGGTGCCGACGGCGCGGATGGATGGAGATCGCGCCCTTCACCGAGGAAAACCGCACTTCTTTGGTCATGCCTTCCATGGGCTTGGTACGTTTCTGGCGCATCAACAAATCGGGACAAACGGGTAAACCGGTTTGTTTTGCAAGGGCTTGCGCCAATAACGCCGACTGATTGTAGCGGCGTTTCACCATCCGCGTCCAATGCAGGGGCACCGGCGCGATGATCATGTTGTCCTGCGGAATATCGGAGATGGCCTGCGCCATCCACTTGGCGGCAGGTGTAGCGATTTCTTGTCGGTCACCGTGTTTCAGGGCAAGCACCAGCCGCCGACCGTTGTTCTTGTAGATCAGGGCGGACCTGCCGCTTTTCCAGGGCCGCGGCGTCTTGATGCAGTCATCACATTTTAGTGTATCCGCCCTGTCGTCACCCGGCAGTGGCGCACCACAACAATCGCAGATCGATCCGCCGATAAACAACGTGTCGCGCCAGCAAGGCCCACACAGGCCAAAGTCGCTCATCACCTTGCCGCCACATCCCAGACACCGCGGCGGATAAATCAGCGAGACCGCTGTTTGAAAACTTAGTTCCGACACCCTATTCTCCCATTCATGACCACACCCGCTCCGCTGACCGATACCCATGCGCTTCACCTGCACCGCGCCCGCGCCTCCACCTTCTTTTTGCAGGAGGCCGCAGCGGACGAAATCCAGGATCGCCTGGGCATGGTTAACAGGTCGTTTACGAAACCCGCCATCGTGACACCTTTTCACCAGGTCTGGGCCGGGCGCATGTCGGATGCCCGGATTTGCCCCGATGCAGAAACGCTGGCCCTGTCGGAACAGGCGCATGATTTAGTGATCCATGCCATGGGCTTGCATTGGGCTAATGATCCCGTCGGGCAACTGATTCAATGTCGCCGCGCCCTGAAACCAGACGGGCTATTGATCGTCGCTTGCCTCGGGGGTCGGACGCTGGAGGAATTGCGCAGCTGCCTTGGACAGGCCGAAATCGCGGTATCGGGTGGGTTGTCCCCCCGCATCGCGCCCATGGGAGAGATTCGCGATCTGGGCGCTCTGCTGCAACGCGCGGGGCTCGCCTTACCTGTGGCGGATGGTCTCAGTTTGGACGTCGAATATCGCGACGCCTGGCATCTGATGCGTGATCTGCGCGCCATGGGTGAGGCCAACGCACTTGCCGCGCGGCAGCGTACCAACGGGTCCCGACAACTCTTTGAAGAGACCACACGTCTTTATAGAGACCACTTTTCAACGCAGGATGGGCGCGTCAGAGCGACCTTCGAGATGGTTTTCCTGACGGGCTGGGCGCCGGACGAGAGCCAGCAAAAACCCCTGCGGCCCGGATCCGCAAAACAGCGGCTCGCCGACGCACTCGCCGTTCCTGAAACCCCTTTGCCCGATTGACGCCCGCGCAAAACCGTCTATCTCAGGCTCAAACTGCTTCACAAGGATCAATATATGCTGGACAGCAGCGCCTCTGCGCCCGTGACGGTTCGCCCGGCTCATGCCAAGGACGATCACCCTGCGATTGCGACGCCAAAGGTGGGAATTTTGCTGGCCAATCTGGGAACGCCCGACAACTACGATTACTGGTCGATGCGGCGCTACCTGAACGAATTCCTCTCGGATCGCCGCGTGATCGATTACAGCCCCTGGATCTGGCAGCCGCTGCTGCAGTTGATCATCCTCAGCAAACGCCCGTTTTCCAGCGGTGCCGCCTATAAATCCATCTGGAACGAGGCCGAGGGTGAAAGCCCCCTGATGACCATCACCAAGGCGCAGGCCGCCAAGATCACGACCGAGATGCACAAGCGTCACGGCGATGAGGTCATGGTCGATTTCTGCATGCGGTATGGCAATCCATCGACGCGGTCAAAAGTTGCTGAAATGACCGCCGCAGGATGCCGTAAGATATTGTTTTTCCCACTTTATCCACACTACGCTGGGGCAACCTCGGCGACCGCAAATGATGAATTCTTCCGCGCGTTGACCTATGAGAAGTGGCAGCCGGTGACCCGAACCGTGGAGCCGTATTTTGATCGCCCGGACTATATCGAGGCGCTTGCGCAATCGATTGAGCGCGCATATGCGCGGATGGAAACCAAGCCCGACATTCTGGTCTGTTCCTATCACGGTGTGCCCATTCGCTATCTGATGGAAGGCGACCCCTATCATTGCCAATGCCAGAAGACGACGCGGCTGCTGAAGGAACGGCTTGGGTGGGAGGACACGGAAATCACCACCACGTTCCAATCCAAATTCGGTCCCGAAGAGTGGCTGCAGCCCTATACCGTCGAGGAGGTTGCGAGACTGGCGGAGGCCGGGAAAAAGAACATCGCTGTCTGTGCGCCTGCGTTTTCCGCCGACTGCATAGAAACGCTTGAAGAGATCAACGAAGAGATCAAGGAAAGCTTTGAAGAGGCGGGCGGCGAAAACTTTACCTACATCCCCTGCCTGAACGATAATGACACGCATATCCATGCGCTGTCGAATGTCATCGACGACAATCTCAAAGGCTGGATCGACTAGAGCCCTTTACTGCCGATCCGGAACGTAAAAAGGCGGCGCAATACGCCGCCTTTTAGTGTCTTTGCATGAACGCAGCTAATTAGCTGAGTGCTGCAGCAGCAATGATCAGAAGAAGGATTGGCAGCAGCACGCCTGCGGACGAGCTTTCTGCTTCTTCAACAATAACTGGTGCTTCAACAACTGGCTCGGCAAGCGAACCTGCGTAAGCTGTCGATGCGGCGGCTGTCAGAGCAGCTGCGAGAACGAGTTTTTTCATATCATAACCTCCAGAAACGGCGTGCCACGCAAAGCGATAGCACGCACCCAAGACTTACCTCGTAACTGATTGTAAAGCATCATACCTATGCCATTGCCAACCGGATTCGGAATTCAATTCTCAGATGAATTGTGATGTCGTCAAATAAGCAACACTTGTGTTCCGACCTTCGAAAGCGCGAAGAGTTCGGAAATATGCTCGTTGTACAGACCGATGCATCCATTGGACGATTGGCGCCCGATTTTGCGCGTATCGTGGGTGCCGTGAATGCGATAATAGGTCCAGCTCAGATAGAGCGCATGCGTCCCCATCGGGTTGTCCGGGCCGGGTCCGATGAATTCCGGCCACTCCGGGTTTCGCTTGAGCATTGAGGGTGTCGGGCGCCAGCTTGGGCCTTCGACCTTGCGGATCACTTTTGTCCGGCCACGGCGCGTCAGGTCCTCGGTCAGCGGCACGCTGGAGGGGTATAGCTTGTAAAAGCTTTCGTCCTCAGCCCAATAGTGCAGCGCGCGGCTGTCGATATCGACCAGGATGGCGCCATTGTTCAGGTTGGAAAAATAAGGCTGCCAGTCCAGCGTCCGGAAGCTGGAAATGTTACGGCGCACCACTTCCGTCAAATCGCGCTCCACCTGCGTGGTTGCGGATGAGTTGACCGATGCGGCGTCTTGCGCGATCACTGGTGTGGCAAGCATGGCAGCGCTGCCCGCTAAAAAGGAACGGCGGCTGGGTAATTGGAAACGTTTGTCAGACATCAGATGCCTCCATAAGTACAGGCTGGTAGGGAATTTCACGCATTTTATTGCGCGAAAGTCGCAGTCGCAAATCAAACACTTGTCATATGGCACTCAGTCGCTGATGTGCGTTTGAATTACAACGCATTGCAATATATGCGGTAAAGTAACGCTTAAGGAGTGCAAAATGATCCGTTTGTTTTCGATTTTTCTGGTAATTGGCCTGGCTTTGGCCGCTTGCGGGTCTTCGGGGTCGTTCAACGATGGATCAGCCAACATCTATCGAATCGGTAGGAGCGATACCGGAAAGATACAGTTCCGCATGCTGGACGCGGTTAATGCGCTACGCAGCGCCTCCGGGCAGGCACCGCTGGAGCTGAACCCGCAACTGAACGCTGCCGCCGCAACCCATTCGCGCGACATGTCGATCCAGAATCGCCCCTGGCATTTCGGATCTGACGGCTCATCGCCCATCGACCGGGCACAACGCGTTGGGTATCAGGGCACACTGGTCGGCGAAAACATCTCCGAAACCTACGAGTCCGAATTGGAAACACTGGCCGCCTGGATGGAACAGCCCGATACCCGCCGTGTTGTGTTGTCGCCCGATGCAACACAGATGGGATTTGCCTGGTTTCAGGAGACCAATGGCAAGATTTGGTGGACCATGGTCACCGGCAGCACCGGTTTGAGTGCTGGTGCCGGCGCAGTCTAGATTTCAGGGGTTCAGAGCGATCAGGGTATCGTTTGGAACCATCGCATAGATCTCTTCCATCTCATCGTTGGAAACGGCGATACAGCCCCATGTCCAATCCTTCTTGTCCGCTCTGAATGGATTCCTCTGACCGTGGATAAAGATATCACCACCAGCGGATTTGCCCATCGCCTTGGCCGCCGCCACATCGTTCACATTGGGATACGAAATGCCCAATGAAAGATGGAACTGCGAATTCGGGTTGCGGCGATCGATCCGGTACACCCCTTCCGGCGTGCGCCCGTCTCCTTCAATCTGCTTGTGGCCGATGGGCGCAAACCCCAGATTGATATCGTAGCTTTTCAGCAGCGATTCGTGATGCAACAGATGCATGCGCCGCTGGCCCTTGTTCACCACGACAAAGGTCACATCCGGACCGTCATATCGACGAAATTTCGAACTGCCTGAACAACCGGCCAACGCCACGGCGGCGGCGGTTGATAAAATCAAATCTCTGCGACGCATTTTCTGCTGTCCCGTATGTCTTTTCGACGTTCTGCTCTTTTTTGCACAGGTACCATGGATGAAAGGTTAATCAACCTCACAACTTTGTCAGGAACGCGTTTTTTCCTCCAGATGTTTCTCAATTGCGATCAGGCGCGTCAGAACCTCATCCCGGTAGGCATCGGTAACAGCGCCCGCCTCTTCCTGGTGCGCATCCTGCATCGAATTCACGATCAAACCGACCAGCAGGTTCACCACGGCGAAGGTCGTGATCATGATGAAAGGCACGAAGAATACCCAGGCGTAGGGGTACACCTCCATCACCGGGCGCACGATACCCATGGACCAGCTTTCCAGCGTCATGATCTGGAACAGGGTATATCCGCTGAGCGGCAGGGAGCCGAACCACTCCGGAAAACTGGCCGCAAAGAGTTTGGTGGCGATGACCGCACCGATGTAGAAAATGATCGCCATCAACAGGAAGACGCTGGCCATACCGGGCAGCGCGGTCACGAACCCTTCGACCACGCGGCGCAGACGCGGCGCCACCGAGATGACCCGCAGCACCCGCAAGATCCGCAGGGCCCGCAATACGGACATGGTTTGCGATCCCGGCACAAGGGCCGCCCCGACAATAGCAAGATCGAAGAGGTTCCAACCGCTGCGGAAAAACTTCGTGCCGCGCGCGAAGATCTTCAGCAGAATTTCAGCAACGAAGAACCCAAGGCATGCGGTGTCCAGCGCCACGATGATCCCACCGGCCCGCGCCATCATCTCGGGCGAGGTTTCCATGCCGAGCAGGATCGCGTTAAACACGATCACCCCCATCACCAGGTTGATCACCCATGGCTGGTCCAGCCAGACATCCAGTTTTTGGCGCAAACTCATCTGCGTCTCCTCGTAAGCTATCCGCGCATATGGGATGCGGTGAAGCTGGCGGCAAGCTCCACATGCGCGGACCAGCGGAATTGATCCACAACCTGTACCCAATCAAGAGTAAAGCCCGCGTTTACCAAGGTTTGCGCATCCCGCGCAAATGTCACCGGATTGCACGAAACATAGGCAATGCGCGGGATCTCGGACCGCGCCAGTTCGGCAATCTGCGCCTCTGCCCCGGCACGCGGCGGATCCAGCACCACGGCCTGCGCCTTGCGCATCTCATCCGGCATCAGCGGTCGGCGAAAGAGATCCCGCGCTTCTGTGGTGACGTTTTTTAACCCCTGTGCCATCCGCCAGCCCTGATCCAGCGCCGCGACCATCTCCACCGACCCCTCAACCGCATGAACTGCTGCCGTACGTGCCAGCGGCAAAGAAAACGTCCCGCAACCGGCAAAGAGATCGATCACCTGACGCGCCTCTTGCACGATCTCTTGCACCGCGTGGGTGAGGGCTGCTTCACCATGGGCCGTGGCCTGCAGGAATGCGCCCGGCGGTGGCGTAACCTGGGCACCGTCCAGCATGTGTACCGGCGGTGATTGCATGGCCACAACTTCTGCGTCCCAGGACAGTCGCGCGAGGCCAAACTGATCGCAGACCGCCGCCAGTTGTTGCCGCAAAGGACCGTCCAGCGGTTTGCCATGGGTGACGGCGACATCGAGCCCCGTTTTGGTCGTGGTCACCATGACGGATAGTGCAGTTTTGCGGCTGGCCCCGATCACGGCCAGTGCTTCGGCGGCAGGGACGCCCGCGAGCACAACAGGGTCCAGCAGTTGACAGTCGGGAATCGCGATGATGGTGTCGGAGGCGCGCCCGTGAAATCCGACCATCGCGCCCTTCTTGGTGCGGCGCGCGGCAAATCCCGCCCGTCTGCGAGAACGTGACGGTGAGGTTTGGATCGGCCTGAAAACCGTCTCTACCCCATGCGCTTCCAGCGCTTTGCGCACCACGTCCACTTTCCAGGCGGCGACAAATGCATCATCCGCATGCTGCAACTGGCAGCCGCCGCAGGACTTGAAATGGCGGCACGGGGCGGCAACGCGGCGGTCCGAAGGCTGGATGATCTTTGGATCGCGCAGCGCTGTGCCGTCGATTGTGCCCTCCACCACTTCCCCCGGCAGGGTCAGCGGCACGTAGATCGGACCATCGGCAACACCGTCCCCCTGAAGGCCGAGGCGCTTGATTGTAATCTCTGTCATGGCGCTTGGCTTACGGCAGGACGCGCCCGCGCAAAAGCCCCTATTCCGCAGCCTGTGTGCGGATAAACCCGCCCGATTGCCGCTCCCAATACTGCGCGTAGCGGCCTCCCTCGGCGAGCAGCGCATCGTGGCTGCCGCTCTCAACGATGCGGCCTGCGTCCATCACGATGATCCGGTCCATCTCCGTCAGTGTCGACAAGCGGTGCGCAATCGCCAGAACGGTTTTGCCCTCCATGACCCGCTCAAGCGCTGCCTGAATCGACGCCTCAACCTCGCTGTCGAGCGCGCTTGTCGCCTCATCCAGCACCAGAATCGGCGCATCCTTCAGAATGGCGCGGGCCAGGGCAATCCGCTGCCGCTGCCCGCCAGACAGCTTGACCCCGCGCTCCCCCAGATGTGCGTCATAGCCCGTGCGCCCTCTGTGATCGACCAGTTCCTGAATGAACTCATGCGCCTCTGCCTTTTTCGCCGCGGCGATCACATCGCCACGTGTGGCATCGGGGCGGCCATACATGATATTGTCCAAAGCCGACCGATTGAACATCGCCGTTTCCTGCGTGACCATACCGATGTTGCGCCGCAGACTTTCCTGCGTGACGGCGGTGATGTCCTGTCTGTCGATCTCAACCACGCCTTCTTCGGCGTCATAGAGCCGCAGCAGCAGGGCAACGAGCGTCGACTTGCCAACGCCAGACGCCCCGACGATGCCCAGCTTTTCGCCCGGATGGATGGTCAGGTTAATCCCCTGCACACCGCCCTTGTCCCGCCCGTAGGCAAAGCCAAGGTCGCGCAGCACGATCTCTCCCTCTGGCACGATCAGACCCGTCGCACCTGCGTCATCCTCCACCCGGTTACGCGGGGTGAGCGTGCGGATGCCGTCTTCGATCTCGCCGATGTTTGAATAGATCGCCATCAGCGTGAAACTGACCCAACCGGTCATCTGTGCGATGCGGATCGCCACCGCACCTGCGGCCACGATGTCGCCCTGAGACGCCTGACCGGCCTGCCAGAGAATGATCGTCCCACCGAGCAGCAGCACGGGCAGCAGCCCCGCCAGCGTCATCAGGGCAAAGCGAAACCCCGCCGCCAGATAGCCAAATTCCAGCGCCCGCGCCCGAAAGGTCTGCATCGCGCCCAGTGCCGCGCGGTCTTCATGATCGGCATGGGCAAAGAGCTTGACCGTCTTGATATTGGTGATCGTATCGACAACCTGACCAGATACCATCGCGCGCGCAGCAGCCCGCCCGGCGGACCGTTGGCGGACACGCGGTAAAAACCAGTTGATCATCACGAAGTAGAAGACCAGCCAGACCGCAAAACCCAGCGCGACCCGCCAATCGATGGCCAGAAGCAGCAAAACCGAGCCGACCAGCGAGGCCAGCGCAAAGGCCACGACGTTGATCACCTCCACCACCACATCCGTGACCGCGCGCGCGGCCTGCATCTGTTTCTGGGCAATCCGGCCCGCAAAATCATCATCGAAAAACCCGACCGTCTGACCAAGCGTCCAGCGGTGCAGACGCGACAGCACCAGCGGGTTCACATTGGGCCCCACGATGATCGAGTTCGCCGAGGCCGAGAGACCAAAGAGCACAGGGCGTGCGACCAGAAAAAAGCCCACGGCAGCGACGATCAGACCAATATTGCCGCCGTCAAAAAACGCCTCCGGCCCCGCATTTGACGTGGCATCGATGACCAGCCCGAGGATAAGCGCCGTGCCCGCCTCCATCGCGCCAGCGGCGGCGGAGAAAAACGCAGCCAGCCAGAGCGCGGGCCAGGAGCCTGACAGGCACCAGCGCATGAAAGCGCCAAGTGTTTGCGGCGGCGGACCTTCGGCGGCACGAAACGCATCAATCAAGTCTCCTATCCTCACGAAGCCTCCTCAATTGTCAGGAATCCGCCCGACTGCCGGGCCCAGAATTCTGCATATAGCCCGCCGCGTGCCAAAAGCGCGTCATGGCTGCCATCTTCGACAATCCGACCCTGGTCGAGCACCAGGATCCGGTCCATCTGCGCAATCGTGGACAGCCGGTGGGCAATCGCGATCACGGTCTTACCCTCCATCATGCCGTAAAGCGTATCCTGAATGGCCGCCTCCACCTCGCTGTCGAGCGCGCTGGTCGCCTCGTCCAGCAGCAGGATCGGCGCATCCTTTAGGATCACCCGCGCCAATGTCACCCGTTGACGTTGCCCGCCAGAGAGTTTCACACCCCGTTCACCAACCTGCGCGTCATAGCCCCGGCGCCCCTCCGGAGCTTCGAGATCCAGGATGAACTCATGCGCCTGCGCCTGTTTTGCCGCCGCGATGACAGCCTCTTCCGTGGCCCCAACGCGGCCATAACGGATGTTGTCACGCACCGACCTGTGCAGCAGCGAACTGTCCTGCTGCACCATCCCGATGGCCAGACGCAGACTGTCCTGCGTGACATGCGTGATGTCCTGCCCGTCAATCAGGATCTGACCGGTTTCGGGATCGTAAAACCGCAAGAGCAGCTTCACAAGCGTGGATTTCCCCGCACCGGACCGCCCCACAAGGCCGATTTTCTCACCCCGGCGGATGGTCAGATCGATCCGGTCCAAACCCCCTGACCCGCGGCCATAGTGGTGCGACAATTGTTTGATCTCAATCGTGCCATCGCTGAGCTTCAGGGGTGTCGCGGTCTTCGCATCGGTCAGGGTGATCGGCTGCGCAATCGTCTCCATCCCTTCGGCGACCACACCCAATTCGCGGAAAAACGTGGTCAGCGCCCACATGATCCAGCCCGTCATCGCGTTCAGCCGCAAGGTCAGTGCTGTGGCCGCCGCAACGACGCCGACACTGGCCGCGCCCTGGCTCCACAGCAGGATCGCCCAGCCCACAACACCGATGATCAGCAGACCGTTCAGCATCACCAACGTGACGTCCATCACGGTGAAAATCCGCATTTCCTTCTGGAAGGTCTTGCGCGTTTCCTCAATGGCTTCCTTGGCGTATTCCAGCTCCTGCTCATGATGCGCGAACATCTTGACCGAGTGGATATTGGTATATGCATCGACAACGCGACCGGTCACCAGCGACCGCGCGTTCGAGGCCGCCTGCGAGGCAGGGCCAACTCGTTTCACTGTCCAGCGCAGCAGCAGCATATAAAGCACGAACCACCCCGCCAGCGGCAATAACAACCGAGGGTCGGAGGAGGACAGCAAAATCGCCGCCCCCAGCAAATAGGCCAGCGAAAAGGAGATCGCATCAAAGACCTGAAAAACAACCTCGCCCGCCGCAGGGGGTGTTTGCATGATCCGATTGGCCACCCGTCCGGCGAAATCATTTTCAAACCAGCCGACCGACTGTCGCAATACCTGACGGTGGGCCCGCCACCGGATCAATGTGCCGAAATTCGGCAGGATGGTGTTGTTCAGAATCGCCACATCCAGCGCTTGCAGCAAGGGCCGCACCAGCAGGATGAAGAGCGCTGCGAGGGCCAATTCGAGCCCATAAGTGCTCCAGAATGCTGCGGGGTCCCCTTCCAACAGATCAACGACGCGACCCATGTAAAAGATCAGACCAACCTCGATGCCAGCCACAATGACGGACATCAGCCCGGCCCAGAAGAAGACCTTTTTGAAAGGCTGCGAATACTCCCACAGGAACGGCCAAAGCCGTTGCGGCGGATTATCCGATTCCACATAAGGGGTGTAGGGATCAACAAGACGTTCAAAATAGCGGAACATGACAGGAGGCCTTAAGTCAGAATACACGAAATGATCAGGCGCTGCGCTGCAGGGCCGAGATGAGATTGGTTATGACGGCCTCAGCCGAACCAGATCCCGCGATACATTTCGTATTCCTCCTTGTTCATGCAGATTGTTTACAAAAAGGGTGCCGTTTTGTCGACCACTTCATTTCAGTGTCATCAATTCTTCACGTGTCAGCCGGAAATCCGAGGCGATCCATCGCCGCTCCAGCAGGGCCAGACGGGTGCCCAGCGCCTTGCCTTTGAAAGCAGGCATCAGGTCCTTTGCACGCACGGGAAACTGCTCCTGAGATGCAGATCGCAAGGGCTCAAGGGCAGTGGGCTCAAGCATCTGATTGGCCATAGCGGCCCGTAGAATAAGCACGCCAAATGCGATCTCCGTGCCCTGCCGATAGGCAATTTCCGGGATCGGCGTGGCATTGCCGATTTCATCCCGCAGGGCATCAAGAACCTTGGTGTCCTTACCACTCAACCGCAGTCGATCAGACACGTCCTGACCGCCCAGCGCTGCCAGCCTGTACCGCCAGTTTGGGGTGAGGCTCAGTGCCGCTTCTAGATGAATGACCGGGCCGAGAAAAGTGATGTCGCTGCCAGGCAAAACGCGCGGCAATGCCCCCGCCTGCTGCATCGCTGCGACCGCGGGCGCAGGATCGGGTGCCGCCAGAAACCGGCGCATTTCTGCCCCCACGCGTTCGGCAGATAGCGTTTCCAACCCGGCCGTATTTCGAGCGATGGCATCCAAGGCATCCGCGTCAAAGCCCTGCGTAGGATCGGCATACCATGCGTGAAACCGAAAAAACCGCAGGGCGCGCAGGTAGTCTTCCTTGATCCGTGCATCGGCGTTTTCAATGAAGCGGATGCGGCGGGCCAGACAGTCCTCGATGCCTTGCCCCAACGGGTCGACAACCTCCCCCTCCGGCGTCGCGTAAAGCGCGTTCAACGTGAAATCGCGACGCGAGGCATCTTCAAGGATATCGTCAGAAAATGCCACAACGGCCCGACGACCATCGGTTTCGACATCCCGGCGAAAGGTGGTGATCTCAAATCCGGTACCCTCTGACACCACGGTGACGGTGCCATGGTCGATGCCTGTTGGCACAACTTTCAGGCCCTTGGCTTTGGCCAGCCGCGTGACCTCATCCGGTGGGGCATTTGTCGCCATGTCGACGTCGGAGCCCTGCAGATTCAGCAGCGCATCGCGCACGCAACCACCGACAAAATAGATCTCGGCGCCTTCCGCGCGGATTGCCTGACAGACAGATTGAACTGCGGGGTCCGTCAGCCAGGGGGTCTGCGGCGGGATTACAGTGAGATCTGGTCTGTCCATGCCCGCAACATACGCGCAGTTGCGCCCCAGATGTAATAGGGGCCGTAGGGCACGGCAAAGTAGGAGCGTCGGGTGCCGCGCCAGCGTCGCGATTCAACCACGTAGTTCTCCGCCCGCAGGACATGGCTCAAAGGTACGGAAAACACTTCGTCCACTTCGCCCTGCTCCGGACGGATCGCGAAATCTTCGTTAACGAAACCAATGACAGGCGTCACGATGAACCCGGTGACTGTTTCATGGGCGGGCAAAGTGCCCAATACATCGACCGTGTGAGACGGCAGGCCGATCTCCTCACGAGCTTCCCTGAGCGCCGCGGCAACGACATCCGTATCCGTGTCATCCTGTTTGCCACCGGGGAAAGCGATCTGGCCAGGGTGGTGTTTCAGAGCCGACGACCTTTTGGTGAGCAGCAGATGCAGGTCATCATTTTTGCGAACAATCGGCGCTAAAACACCTGCCGGCCGCAGTTTGCGACCGGCAGGCAAAACCGTTTCCGGATTCAGGTCAAAATCGGACGACGGACGCCCCGGGCGCCCCAACGCGGCGCGCAGGATGTCCAGTTCAGGCGTCATTGCCACCCTGTTCAGCCTCAAACCCGACCGAAGCCGGATCAAGATCATAATGCGCCCCGCAAAACTGGCAATCCGCTGTGACGCGACCCGCATCGGTGGTCATCTTTTCAATGTCCCGCGCCGAATAGATCGACAGGCTCTGACGCACACGGTCCTCGGAGCAGGTGCACCCGAACTGCACGGATTGCGCGTCATAGACACGAGGCTGTTCCTCGTGAAACAAGCGCAACAACAGATCGTTCGGTGCCAATTTTGGCCCGATCAGTTCCAGCTCCTCGACCGTGTCCAACAGGATGTTCACCCGGTTCCAGTTTTCCGCCTCATCGCCCTGGACCAGATCCGCCGCAGACAGTGTTTCGCCGGACCCATCCCCTTCGGCCACGAAGGGAGACGCCTTGGGCATGTGCTGCAGCATCACGCCCCCGGCGCGCCAATGCTCGGCGACACCCGGCTCAGTAGACGTCCCGAAGCTGAGCGAAAACCGCGTCGGCAGCTGTTCGGACTGCGCAAAATAGGTTTCGGCGCAGGCCGCAAGCGACGTGCCCTCTAGCGGTGTGATCCCCTGATAGGGCGTCATGCCCTTGCCCTGATCGATCATAATCGCGAAATACCCTTCGCCAATCTGATCAAAGGCGGGCGCGTCGGTCAAACGATCCGCATCATAGCTTGCGTAGGCTCTGATATGCGCGGGATCCCCTGCCTTTTCGGGCCCATAGTAGTCGGTCGCGATCATGCGCACCGCACCCTTGGACTGGACCTGCAATTGCAGCTTCCAGCGCAGCTTGATGGTCTGCCCGATCAGCGCCGTCAACAATGCCATCTCCGCCACCAGCGCTTCGACCTGCGGCGGGTAATCATGCTGCTTCAGGATGCCATTCAACGCACCATCCAGCCGTGCAACGCGGCCGCGAATGTCGCTGGCATCAAGTTGAAAGGGCAGGACCGTATCGTCCCACGCGATCTGGTGTCCGAGTGTCATGGGGTTTCCTTATCGCCAAGGGGTTGGCATACCGGCCCCATATAAACGTCTTGTGAGCGATGAAAAGAGGGGCAGCCAGAATGATGATGCGCGTCGGCCATGCGCCAGTTGCAGATCAGAAGTATGTCCTGCGTCCCGGAGCATATGCAATTTTGCCGGTGTCCGGGGGTGTCTTGTTGACCGCACAGATCGCAGAAGAGGTGGACATTCAGCTTCCCGGCGGCGGCATCGATCCAGGCGAAAGCCCGATCCGGGCGCTGCATCGCGAAGTTCTGGAAGAGACCGGTTGGCGCATTGGCAATCCGCGCAGGCTTGGCGCTTTTCGGCGGTTTGTTTATATGCCCGAATACGGCATTCTCGCTGAAAAAGTGTGCCACATCTTCGTGGCGCGCCCGATCTACGAATTGGGTCCGCCGTCCGAAGCCGATCACGAATCTCTGGTGCTGTCTGCCGATGACGCGGTTGACCTTCTGGGCAATGACGGGGACCGGATGTTTGTGAAGCGTTATTTCTTCTGATCCATTCCAGTGTATTCAAATAGCAGACCCGACACATCGTCGGGGAACTCGGACAGGCCGGAGATTTCAGTCAGCGACCACATCAGCGATTCGAACAAGGCCGGCCCCGCCACATCGTGCAGTTTTGCCAGGATCTCTTCCAAACCATCCTCGCCAAGGAAATTGCCCTCGGTAGAGGGGCATTCGGTCACCCCATCCGATAGAATCAATAACCGGTCCCCGGGATAGAGTTGCATTTCGAATTGAGAGAACGTCACACCGGACATCAGACCCACCGGGAACCCGCCAGATCCATCCTGCTCCAACGCACCCGATTTGCGTTGAATCACCGGATGCGGGTGGCCCGCCTGGCCGATCACCACCTTGCCGGTCCTGAGGTCGATATCCGCCAGCATCAGCGTGAAGTAATGCTCCGTCTCCATCTCGTCGAGAACCAGCTCATTCAGCGTTTCGATGGCCTCTTCAGGCGGGCGCGATTGAAAACTGCCATCGGGCAATTTCTCCAATGCGATGTTCTGATCCAGCGCACTTGCAGACAGATACCCCGCCAGCCGCGCCGTCATCAGCGCCGAGCTGATGCCATGACCGGACACATCGATTGAATAGAGCCCCAGGTGCCCTTCTGCGGCGGGGTAAAACCCCACCAGATCGCCACCAACATGGCCGCTGGAGCGCAGAAACAGCGATAAATCACCGCCATCGAAGGATTTGAACCGTTCCGGCACCAAAGACTGTTGCAGCTGCTTTGCTTCGATCAAATCGCTGTCGAGCGAATCGTAGAGGCGCTGCAGCTCATCCAGTGTTTCGGTGATCACCGTATTCTTGAGCGTCAATTCACGCTGCATCTCCAGGATACGTTCCCCGGCGGTCATGCGTGCCCGGAGCTCATGGCCATCAACCGGCTTGGTCAGAAAGTCATCCGCACCCGCATCCAGACCTTCGGCAACTTCGTTCTTTTCGCTCTTGGAGGTCAGTAAGATGAAATAGCTGTAAGCGTCGCCCGACATCTCGCGAAAGGCTTTGCAGAACTCAATGCCCGACATACCCGGCATCATCCAGTCGCTCAAAACCAGCTCGGGGGCATGATCCGCGCAAACTTCCATCGCGGCTTCGCCGGAATCTGCCTCGATAACCTCATATCCCCAACGCTTGAGCGAGCTGGACAGAATCTTGCGCTGCAGCCGACTGTCATCGACAACCAGCACAAGCTTCGGCCGATCCGACGTGTCGGTCTCCTCTGTGCCATCCTGAAGTGTTGGGTTTCCAGTCATCAAAGTCTCTGCTCAAATTATTTTACGTCCATAGACCGACAATGCTTAAGGTCCGATGAAGCCAAAAACTCTGCTCAAATTCGCCCTATTTGGTCACGGACTTTTAGGACCTTGCGATGATACTTGCGTATCAGATCAATGGAGGTCGACATGATTGATTGGGACAGAGTTGCGACGCTGCGCGAAGAAGTCGGCGCAGAGGATTTTGACGAGGTCGTCGAACTATTCCTGGAGGAAGTCGACGCGGCGATTGATGAATTGTCCATCAAGGAGAATCAGACAGCTCTCGAAGAAAAGCTGCATTTCCTGAAAGGCAGCGCGCTCAGCCTTGGGTTTGAGCATTTCTCCGGGCTGTGTCAGGTCGGCGAGTCGGCGCTGTCACAGGATTCCAGCGCTGCCGTTGATATCGATGAGATTTTGCAATCCTACCATCAGTCCCGCGGCGTATTTCTCGATGAGATCTCGCTGAAACTGGCGAGCTAGAGAATTCTGTACAACTCGGCAACACGCTCAGCCCCAAGTTTCGCCAGCGATTTGGCGCGAAGCCTTTGCATGCCTTCTATCCACCCATCGTGATTCTGCGCCCGCATCTCGGCAAAACGGGCAACTTCCGGATGCGGCAGGATACGAAATTGTCCGGCCTCGACCCCCTTCAGGATTGATTGCGCCACCTGCTCTGCCGTCAGCAGCCCGGGCTGGGTTTGCGCATCGGCATCCTGCAATCCGATCAACGGCGTCGCCACATATTGCGGGCAGACCACCGAAACCCCGATTCCGGCATCGCCATGGGTGATCGCCAACGACTCCGCAAAACTCACCGCCGCCTGCTTGGTCGCCGAATAAGCCGCATCACCAATTTGGTTCAGCAGTCCCGCCGCGGAGGTGACATTGATGAAATACCCGGATCCGCGCTTCAACATCTGCGGCAGCAGGGCGCGCGCAGCATAGACATGCGCCATTACATGAACCGACCAGTTGCGCATCCAGACATCATCGGTCGCTGACGCCGCATGATCCGGTTGGCCATGAAAAACGCCTGCGTTAGAGACATATATATCGATCTCTCCAAACTTTTCCGACACGGATGTAACAAGGCTTTGGACCCTGCTTTCGTCGGTCACATCGCAGGGAATTCCCAAACACCCGATGTGCGCGGCCGCCGTCTGAACCGCTTCAGGATCAAGGTCGACAATGGCGACCTTCGCGCCCTTTGCGCTGAGCAAAGCGGCCAGGGCGAAACCGATACCGCTGGCCCCGCCGGTGATCACAACCGTTTTGTTCGAAAACTCCATGCGGCCTCCTCAGATGACAAATTGTGCCAGCGTCTCGTCATTGGTGATGTCGGTATAGGTGAACCCGACAGCGTCCAGTTCGGACAGAAAACGCGCGAAGTTCTCAGGCCGGGTGGTTTCGATCCCGATCAGAACAGACCCGAAATTCCGGGCGGATTTTTTCAGATACTCGAAGCGCGCGATGTCGTCATCCGGACCAAGAATATTCAGGAATTCCTTCAACGCGCCGGGCCGTTGCGGCAGACGCAGAATGAAATACTTTTTCACCCCGGAGTAGCGCTGCGCCCGCTCTTTGACTTCCGGCAGACGTTCGAAATCGAAATTGCCGCCAGATGCAATGCACACAACGGTCTTGCCCCTGATCTCCTCCGCAAGGTCGGAAAGCGCTTCAATCGCAAGCGCGCCAGCGGGTTCCAAGACAATGCCTTCGACATTCAGCATCTCGACAATCGTGGTGCAAATGCGATCTTCGGAGAGATGAATAACATCACGCGGCGCCACACCTCTGAGCCGGTCAAAGGTGCGCGCACCCAGTTTGGCCACGGCGGCCCCGTCCACGAAACTGTTGATTGGTGACACATCCACCGGCGCCCCCTCTTTCAACGCACAGCCGAGGCTCTGCGCCCCCGTCGGCTCGACAAAGGTATAGGCGCAACTATCCCCAAAGAAACTGCGCACACCTGACGACAGGCCGCCACCGCCAACAGGCAGGATAATCCGGTCCGGGATACGCCCAAGCTGGGCTTCTATCTCGACGGCGACCGATGCCTGACCTTCGATGACATCCTCATCGTCAAAGGGAGACAGAAAATGCGCGCCCGCCGCGGTGCAAAAGGCCTGGGCTTCGGACAACGTGTTGTCAAAATAGTCTCCAACAAGGCGAATCTCGACGTGTTCGCCCCCAAACATGCGGGTCTTCTGGATTTTCTGCTGCGGCGTTGTGACCGGCATGAAAACAACACCCTGCACCCCGAAATGCCGACACATGAAGGCCACGCCCTGCGCATGATTGCCCGCACTGGCACAGACAAACACCGACTTTTCCGGGATCACCTTGCGCATCGCATTAAACGCGCCGCGCAGCTTATAGGATCGCACCGGGCTGAGGTCTTCGCGCTTCAGCCAGATATTCGCACCGAACCGGTCGGAGAGATGATCGTTGCGCAGGAGTGGTGTGGGTGGAAAAACAGCGCGCATTTCCTGCTCGGCAGCGCGCGCGGCCTGGACGAAATCACTCGGGGCCATGCGCCCACTCCTTCAGGTTTACCGGGTTGACGATCAGTAGGCCCACGCGTGCACGTGGTCAACGCGGTTCAACCTTGCTGCGCTGGTTAAAACCCGGTATCGGCAGCACGCATAGTGACGAAGGAAGATATCAATGGCTGCGCCCAAAAAAGTTGTGCTCGCTTACTCCGGTGGCTTGGATACGTCGATCATTCTGAAGTGGTTGCAGACCGAATACGGCTGCGAAGTGGTGACCTTCACAGCCGATCTTGGGCAGGGCGAAGAGCTGGAACCCGCGCGTAAAAAAGCCGAACAGATGGGCGTCAAGCAGATCTATATCGAGGATGTGCGCGAAGAATTCGTGCGCGATTTCGTCTTCCCGATGTTCCGGGCCAATGCGGTCTATGAGGGGCTCTATCTGCTGGGCACCTCCATTGCCCGTCCGCTCATTTCCAAACGTCTGGTCGAGATTGCTGCAGAAACCGGCGCGGATGCCGTGGCGCATGGGGCGACCGGCAAAGGCAACGATCAGGTCCGGTTTGAGCTGGCCGCCTACGCGCTGAACCCGGAGATCAAGGTGATCGCGCCCTGGCGGGAATGGGATCTGTCGAGCCGTACAAAACTGCTTGATTTTGCTGAGAAAAATCAGATCCCCATTGCCAAGGACAAACAGGGCGAAGCGCCGTTCAGCGTCGATGCCAACCTGCTGCACACCTCTTCTGAGGGCAAGGTCCTCGAAGATCCCGCCGTGGATGCGCCGGAATATGTCTACCAGCGGACGGTGAGCCCCGAGGACGCGCCCGATACGCCGGAATACGTCGAGGTCGGTTTTGAAAAAGGTGACGCGGTCAGCATCAATGGCACCGCCATGTCGCCCGCCACGATCCTGACCAAGCTCAACGGACTGGGCGGCAAACACGGGTGTGGGCGCCTTGATCTGGTCGAGGGCCGCTTTGTCGGCATGAAATCCCGCGGCATCTATGAAACGCCCGGCGGCACGCTCCTGTTGGAGGCGCACCGCGCGATTGAATCGATCACGCTGGACCGCGGGGCGATGCACCTCAAGGACGAGCTGATGCCGCGCTACGCCGAGCTGATTTATAACGGGTTCTGGTACAGCCCCGAGCGCACCATGCTGCAGGCCGCGATTGACGCCAGCCAGACCCATGTCACAGGCACCGTGCGCCTGAAACTCTACAAGGGCCACGTCCGGACGGTGGGGCGCTGGTCCGATCACAGCCTCTATTCTGAAGCCCATGTCACGTTTGAGGACGATGCCGGTGCCTACGATCAAAAGGACGCCGCGGGCTTTATCCAGCTCAACGCGCTGCGCCTCAAGCTGCTGGCCGCGCGGGATCGTCGGTTGAAGTAATTGGAATCACGTCAGTTTGTGGCATTCCAGGGCTTGGTAGTACGGCAACGCATCTTGTAAAAGCGGCGTCAAATCAGGCTCTAGCTTGGGCATGTCTCCTTCAGCACCAGCGAATCCGGTACTTTTGTGCACTGCGGCGTACCAGTGTTTCGCCCAAATGCCGTCTTCTGCACGCGGCCCGGCTGGCCACGCCAACATTTCCGGATCAAACGGCAGATCGATCGCCGCGCATAGGGTACGCAGCATGCGCTCGGGATCTGCGCGAATGTCAGTGCTGTCAATGACGATCCCGCCCAACTTCTGATAGAGCGCATGCTGCTGCACAAACCCGATATCCTCCAGCGTCGGCGCCTCTCGCTTCGCGGCATAGCTGGCGATGACACGGGCGGGGTGGCGGATCAGGTGTACGTTCACGCAGTCCTGCGCCCAGTCCAGCGGGAACCCCCCCAGCATGTGGTGCGGCATGTGTTTCATATAGAGATGCGGCGTCGCCACAGATGCAGCACATTGCGCGGCGACGGCAACTGGATCGTTGGGCTGGCTGGCCAATATGGCATCCCGCATCGGGTGATCCGCACCGGACTCCGCAAGATGGGCTGCGTAAAACGGCTCATCCATCACGGTGAAGTCGCGCCGAGCACCAAAGCTATACATCATCGCTGTCGACAGGTTACGCGGCCCGGACCACATCGCAAGGCGCATTAGCGGTGACCCCAGAAGGCGAAAATTGTTTCAACAGGCACCGCGCGCCCTCCCTGATGTTTCAATTCACGCTAAAAACAAGAGCATAAAATGCCAAGCCGTAAACTGTCTTCACCAGCCCGTGACATCGCAGGCTCGTGAATTGCGGCGCGGGTGTCCGGTCTGCATTCTGAGGCCAAAGGAGACGCGATATGCTCAAATATGACACGCTGAAATCCATTGCACTGGCCGGCATGATTGCCTTTGCCCTGACCACCCAAGGTCACAAAGCAGAAGCCGCCGATCTGGAAACGCTCACGGTTGCAGGGGGCTGTTTCTGGTGCGTCGAAGCTGATTTTGAGAAGGTCAAAGGGGTCAAAGGCGCTGTTTCCGGTTTCGCCGGGGGTACAGTCCAGAACCCAACATACAAGCAGGTCACCGCTGGCGGGACCGGCCATTATGAAGCGGTCCAGATCACCTATGACCCCAGTGTGGTTGACCAGAGAACCCTGCTGGATCTCTTTTTCCGGTCCGTTGATCCAACGGATGCCGGCGGTCAATTCTGTGATCGCGGCGAAAGCTACCGAACGGCCATTTTTGTCGATGGCCCCGCAGCAGAGAAAACCGCAAAGGCTGCGAAGGCAAAGGCCGAAGCCGATCTTGGCCAACGGGTTGTGACACCGGTCTTGCCAGCAGGCGAGTTTTACCCCGCGGATGCCTACCACCAGGATTACTACAAGGGTCGGCAATTGGTGATCACCCGCTTTGGGCCGAAACGCCAGGCATCGGCCTATAAAGCCTACCGCGAGGCCTGTGGTCGGGACGCGCGCGTCAAAGAGCTTTGGGGCAGTGCGGCGCCATTTGCGGGCAGCTGACCCGCGGTTATCCGACCTTACAGGCCGCCAGCACAGCCATGTTGAGAATGTCGTTGGCGGTCGACACCGTGGAACAAATCTGGATCGACCCGTCGACGCCTGCGAGGATCGGCCCGATCACCGTAGCCCCCGCCATCTCCTGCATCAGTTTTACCGAAATGCTGGCCGAATGCCGCGCAGGCACGATCAGGATATTGGCCGGCCCCGTGAGCCTTGAGAACGGATAGGCGTCCTGCGCGAGCGTGTTCAGCGCCACATCAACGGTCATCTCCCCTTCGTATTCGAAACTCACGCCGCGCTGATCCAGCACATCCGCCGCCTTCGCCATTTTCTCTGCCCGCTCGGAGACCGGATAGCCGAAGGTAGAAAAGCTGACGAAAGCCACGCGCGGTTCCAGCCCCATGTTCTGCGCCACCGTGGCGGCGCGCTCGGCGATGTTGGCGAGGTCTTCTTCATCCGGCCATTCGTTCACGATCGTATCGGCGATGAAGACGATCCGACCCTTGTTCAGAACAGCGGTGATGCCAGCCACACCATGTTCCTTATCGGCGTTGAAGACGTGGTTGATCCGGTCCAGGATATGGGCCGACTTGCGCGTCGCACCCGTGACAAGACCGTCCCCGTGGCCGTGCTGCAGCATCAGCGCCGAGAAGACATGCCGGTCGCGCGCGGCCAGCCGGTGAATGTCCTGCGCATCAAAACCGCGCCGGTGCAGACGGTCGTAGAGGAACTGCTTATACGTCTCTAAATGGTTCGTATTGGCAGCATTGACGATTTCGACCTCGCGGTGGGCATCTTCCAGACCGGCCGCTTCGAGCTTGCTCTTCACGTCGTCTTCGCGACCGACGACCAGCGCTTTGCCAAGCCCGGCCCGCTGGTACATGACGGCAGCACGCAACACGCGCGGATCGTCGCCTTCGGCAAAGATCATCCGCGCCTGATTAGCCCGGGCGCGCGCATTGATGCCGCGCAGGATGCTCGCCGTCGGATCCATGCGCGACTTCAACGACAGCTCATAGGCCTCCATGTCGATGATCGGCCTGCGCGCCGCCCCGGTGTTCATCCCCGCTTGCGCCACGGCAGGCGGCACCCGGTGAATGAGCCGCGGATCAAAAGGTGTGGGAATGATATAGTCCCGCCCGAAGGTCAGGTTTTTGCCGTAGGCCAGCGCCACCTCATCGGGCACATCCTCACGCGCCAGATTGGCCAGCGCATGGGCGCAGGCGATCTTCATCTCGTCATTGATGGCGCGCGCGTTGATGTCCAGCGCCCCGCGGAAGAGATAGGGAAAGCCCAGCACGTTGTTGACCTGATTGGGATAATCGCTGCGCCCGGTGGCCACAATCGCATCGGGACGTACCTCATGCGCTTCTTCCGGGGTGATTTCCGGGTCCGGATTCGCCATCGCGAAAATCACCGGGTTTTCCGCCATGCTTTCGACCATGGCCTGGGTCACCGCGCCCTTGACCGACACGCCCAGAAACACATCCGCATCCTTCATCGCCTCTTCCAGCGTGCGCAGCTCCGTGGCCACCGCATGGGCAGATTTCCATTGGTTCATCCCCTCGGCGCGGCCTTGATAAATGACGCCCTTGGTGTCGCACATGATGCAATTCTGATGCTTGGCGCCCATGGCTTTCAGCAATTCCAGACAGGCAATGCCCGCCGCGCCCGCCCCGTTCAGCACAATCCGGACGTCTTCGATTTTCTTGCCGGAAATATGAAGCGCATTCAAAAGACCCGCCGCGCAGATTACCGCCGTCCCGTGCTGGTCATCGTGGAAGACGGGAATGTCCATTTCTTCCTTCAGACGCTGTTCAATGATGAAACATTCCGGCGCCTTGATGTCTTCCAGATTGATGCCGCCAAAGGTCGGGCCCATCAGCTTGACCGCGTTGATAAAGGCGTCGGTGTCTTCGGTGTCCAGTTCGATGTCGATGCTGTTCACATCGGCAAACCGTTTGAACAGGACAGCCTTGCCCTCCATCACCGGCTTGGAGGCCAGCGCGCCCAGATTGCCAAGGCCCAGCACCGCCGTGCCGTTGGAAATCACCGCCACCAGATTACCCTTGTTGGTGTAGTCATAGGCGGTCTCGGGGTTGGCGAAAATCGCCTCGCAGGGCACGGCAACCCCAGGCGAATAGGCCAGGCTCAGATCACGCTGTGTGGTCATCGGCACGGTGGCCGTGATTTCGAACTTGCCGGGGGTCGGTTCCAGATGGAAGGCCAGCGCCTCTTCGGGCGTCACGCGGGTTTTTGACATGGGACTGGGGCCTTTACTGATGTTCCGAGCGTGTAACCTCTAGCCCAGCGCGCGCGCCGCCTCAAGCAGACAGCATTTGAGGCTTTTACCTCCCCCGCACCGTTTGTAAGGTCTGCGCAAACCGCCGGGGGGCACCGCATGACCGTCACGCCAATGATGGCGCAATATCTCGAACTGAAAGCCGATTACTCGGACGCCTTGCTGTTCTATCGCATGGGCGATTTCTACGAGATGTTTTTCGAGGATGCGGTTGCCGCCGCGCAGGCGCTGGATATTGCGCTGACCAAACGCGGCAAACACGATGGCGCCGACATCCCGATGTGCGGCGTCCCGGTGCATGCCGCCGAAGGGTATTTGCTGACGCTGATCCGCAAGGGATTTCGCGTCGCCGTCTGCGAGCAGATGGAAAGCCCGGCGGAGGCGAAAAAGCGTGGCTCCAAATCGGTGGTGAAGCGCGATGTGGTGCGACTGGTCACGCCGGGCACGCTGACCGAAGAGGCCTTGCTCGAAGCGCGGCGGCACAATTACCTCGCGGGTTTTGCAGAAGTCCGGGACGCGCAGGCGCTGGCGTGGGTCGATATCTCCACCGGTGCGTTTCATGTGATGCCCCTGACCCGTTTGCGCTTGGGACCGGAGCTGGCACGGCTTGCACCCTCGGAGTTGATCGTCTCTGAGGCCAAGGAGGCGGATTTGAGAGAGACCGCGGAGGATTTTGGCATCGCCCTGACCGGGTTGGCGCGGTCGGCCTTCGACAGCACCGGCGGCGAAAAGCGTCTCTGCGCGCTTTTTGAAGTCGAGACACTGGACGCCTACGGTGCCTTTGATCGCGCAGAGGTCGCCGCGATGGGCGCGATCCTGCAGTATCTGGAGATCACCCAGAAAGGCAAACTGCCGCTCCTGCGCCCGCCGCAAAAGGAAGCAGAAGCCCGCACGGTGCAAATCGATGCCGCCACACGGCGCAATCTGGAACTAACTCAGGCGCTTTCGGGGGGTCGTGCCGGATCGTTGCTGTCGGTGATCGACAAAACCGCGACAGCCGGCGGGGCCCGGCTGCTGGAACGGCGGCTCTCCAGCCCCTCACGCGTGCTGTCTGTTGTCCGTGATCGCCTGGATGCCGTGCATTGGGCCACCGAAAACGCCCCGCATCGGCAGGATATCCGCGAGCAACTGCGCAAGGTGCCGGACCTTGATCGCGCCCTGTCGCGGCTGTCGCTTGAGCGCGGTGGTCCCCGTGATCTTGCCGCCATTCGAAACGGTCTGTCGCAGGCCGAAACACTTTGCGCCGACCTGAGCCCCTTGGAGTTGCCCGACCTGCTGAAAAAAGCGCTGGCTGACATGGCTGGTCATTCCGAGCTCATCGATCAGCTGGACGCTGCGCTGATCGCGGAGCCGCCGTTGCTCACCCGGGATGGTGGTTTCATCGCACCCGACCACGACGCGGAGCTGGATGAAGCGCGAAAGCTGCGAGACGAAGGCCGGGGCGTGATCGCCCAAATGCAGGCTGATTTCGTCTCTAACACGGGGATTTCTTCGCTTAAGATCAAACATAACAACGTGCTGGGCTACTTCATCGAAACCCCGAGCACACATGCGGACAAGATGCTGTCGCCGCCCCTGTCGGAGACCTTCATCCACCGTCAAACCACCGCAAATCAGGTGCGCTTCACCACCGTGGAACTCTCGGAAATGGAGACGCGCATTCTCAACGCCGGGGGCCGGGCGCTTGAGATTGAAAAACGCCTGTTCGAGGTGCTACGCAACGCGGTCCTGGAAAACGCGGCAAAGATTGCACAGGCCGCTGCCGGGCTCGCCGAGCTTGATCTGACCACCGCACTGGCGGACCTGGCGATTTCGGAAAACTGGGCAGCGCCCAAGGTCGATGACAGCCGGGCCTTCGACATCTCAGGTGGGCGGCATCCGGTTGTCGAGCATGCGTTGAAAAACAACTCCGGCGAGCCGTTCATCGCGAATGATTGTGAGCTGAGCGCCGATGACAGTGCGGCAAACATCTGGCTGCTCACTGGCCCCAACATGGCGGGTAAATCCACCTTTCTACGTCAGAACGCGATCATCGCGCTGCTGGCCCAAATGGGCAGCTTCGTGCCCGCGCAATCCGCGCACATCGGGCTGATCAGTCAGTTGTTCAGCCGCGTCGGAGCCTCCGATGATCTGGCACGGGGCCGCTCGACCTTCATGGTCGAAATGGTGGAAACCGCCGCGATCCTCAACCAGGCGGATGACCGGGCGCTGGTGATCCTGGACGAAATCGGTCGCGGCACCGCCACCTATGACGGGCTTTCCATCGCCTGGGCCACGCTGGAACACCTGCATGATGTCAACAAAAGCCGCGCGCTTTTCGCCACGCATTATCACGAGATGACGGCGCTGGCGGGCAAACTGTCCGGCGTCGATAATGCGACGGTCACCGTGAAAGAATGGGAAGGTGAGGTCATCTTTTTGCATGAAGTGAAAAAAGGGGCCGCCGACCGCTCCTATGGCGTTCAGGTGGCACAACTTGCAGGCCTGCCCGCGCCCGTGATTGCGCGGGCCCGCGTGGTTCTGGATGCGCTTGAGAAAGGCGAACGCGAGGGCGGCGCCACCCAGAAAACCCTGATTGATGATCTGCCCCTGTTTTCGGCGACACCGACGCCACCGCCCGCGCCGCCGAAAACGTCGCAAGTGGAAGAGGTGCTTGCCGACATTCACCCGGATGAACTCACCCCGCGCCAGGCGCTTGAAACGCTCTACAAACTAAAAGAGGCCGCCAAATCCTGACGGCCTTCTTTTCACGCTATGGGCTGTGGCTTACCCGGCAGGCGTCGACGACACCCCAACCTGCGCTGGACGCAGCAGCCGGTCGTGCAGCATGAAGCCTTCTGCGGCGACCTGAATGATATCGCCCGCCTTCGTCCCGGGCACCGGCGCTTCGAACATGGCCTGATGGTGCTGCGGATCAAAACGATCCCCCACTTCTGGCGCGATTACCTCGATCCCGTGTTTTTTAAAGACGCTCAAAAGTTCGCGCATCGTCAGCTGAATGCCTTCGATCAAAGCCGAGTTTGCTTCTTTCTGCTCATCGGTCACCGTTTCCAGCGCGCGCTTCATGTTGTCATAGACGGGCAGCATGTCACGCGACAGTTTTGACCCACCGTAGTTTTCCGCCTCGCGCCGATCCCGATCCGACCGTTTGCGCGCATTCTCGGCATCGGCCAGCGCCCGCATGAACCGATCGCGCAGTTCATCACGCTCCGCGCGCAGCTGGTCAATTTCCAGCGCTTCGTCATCAATCTCTTCCATCTCATCTGCAAAAGCCTCCGCTTCCGCGTCTTCGATGTCGTCCAGAAACTCTTCGTTCTTGGGCTCTGCCATAATTCACCTCTAGCTCCGGTCAGAGATCAGCTTTCCGACCAGCTGTGCCGTGTAATTCACAATCGGCACAATGCGTCCATAATTCAGTCTCGTCGGACCAATGACGCCCACGGCGCCAATGATCTTTCGATCAGCGTTCATATATGGGGAAACCACCAGAGAGGAACCCGAAAGTGAAAAAAGTTTGTTCTCAGAACCAATAAAAATGCGCACACCGTCGCCTTCTTCAGCAAGCTCAAGGAATTCCGCGATATCACGTTTGCGTTCAAGGTCGTCAAACAGGCGTCTGATCCGCTCCAGATCCTCGGTTTCGCCGTCTTCGCTGAGGAGATTCGACCGGCCCCGCACGATCAGACGCTCGATCTGATCACCCTCGCCTTCCCAGACCGCCAGACCACTCTGCACCAACTCCTGCGCAAGCGAATCGATCTCCTGCCGCCGGCTGGCAATTTCGCGTTGAATGGTGCCCTGCACCTCGCCCAGCGTTTTGCCTTCGATCAGCGCATTCAAGAAATTCGCCGCCTCCCGCATGGAGCTGGGTGTCTGACCGGGCGGTGGCGTGAACAACCGGTTTTCCACATGCCCATCCGCAAACACCAGCACCACCAGCGCCCGGTCGGGTGACAGCGAAACAAATTCGATATGTTTGATCGGCGCCTCGCGTTTCGGCGTGAGCACCAGAGAGGCCCCATGCGTGACACCCGACAGCGCAGAGCCCACGCGATCCAACAGACCGCTGACGTCCTGCTCGTTTGACCCCATGGTCGCGTCAATCATTTCACGGTCGGTCTCATCCGGACTACCGATCTCCAGCAGCCCGTCCACGAACATGCGCAGGCCCTGTTGGGTCGGGATACGTCCCGCGCTGACATGGGGGCTGTCCAGCAACCCGAGATATTCCAGATCCTGCATCACGTTGCGGATCGTCGCCGCACTGACGTTTTCGCTGAAATCGCGTGTCAGCGTCCGGGAGCCGACCGGCGCGCCATCCGCCAAATAACCTTCGACCACGCGGCGAAACACTTCGCGCGAGCGCTCGTTCATCTCCCCCAGAATATTCGGCACGTCGTTCATGATGGCATCCTAGCTGGTGCTGAATAAAAGCATAAAAGGAAGAGAATTCAATCGGGGTTGCATCTCGGCATGCGGGAACGGTATCGGAGGGTAGCAAACAAAGGATATCCCATGCGCCCTTCAGGTCGAGCACTAGATGAAATGCGGGCCGTTTCGATTGAAACGGATTTCACGAAACACGCCGAAGGATGCGCCCTGATCAAGATGGGGGATACACATGTGCTGTGCACTGCGACCATCGAGGACCGCGTGCCCCCCTTTATCAAGGGGTCGGGCCTCGGCTGGGTCACCGCAGAGTACGGCATGCTGCCCCGCGCGACCAACACGCGGATGCGGCGTGAGGCGGCAGCGGGCAAGCAAGGTGGGCGCACGGTTGAAATCCAGCGCCTGATTGGCCGGTCCTTGCGCGCCGGTGTGGACCGGGTTGCCTTGGGCGAACGTCAGATCACCGTGGATTGTGACGTGCTGCAGGCCGATGGCGGCACCCGTTGCGCGTCGATCACCGGGGGGTGGATTGCCCTGCGGCTGGCGGTTAACAAGTTGATGAAAGCCGGTGACGTGATCAGTGATCCGATGACCGATCCGGTGGCGGCGATCAGCTGCGGCATCTATGCCGGACAGCCGGTGCTGGATCTCGACTACCCCGAGGATTCCGAGGCGGGCGTCGATGGGAATTTCATCATGACGGGCTCGCACCAGTTGATCGAAGTACAGATGAGCGCCGAAGGCTCCGTCTTCTCCCGCGATCAGATGAATGCGCTGATGGATCTGGCCGAAAAAGGCGTTTCCGAATTGGCCGTCATGCAGAAATCGGCCGCTGCATGACCCGGGCGTTCGACGGCAAACGTATCCTGATCGCGACCCATAACGCGGGTAAGCTCGAAGAGATGCAACAGCTGTTCGAACCCTATGGCGTGTCAGTTGTTGGCGCGGCTGAGATGAACCTGGCTGAACCGGTGGAAACTGAAACAACCTTTGTCGGCAATGCCCGGATCAAGGCACGGGCCGCGGTTGAGGCAACCGGCCTGCCCGCGCTGGCGGACGATTCAGGCATCGAAGTCGAAGCCCTGGACAACCAGCCCGGCGTCTACACCGCAGATTGGGCGGAAACCGAGAATGGGCGTGATTTCATCATGGCGATGACGAAGACCCATGATTTGCTGGAGGAAAAGAGTGCGGCGCATCCGCGACGCGCCCGTTTTCGCGCGACCCTGGTGCTGGCCTGGCCTGACGGGCATGACGAAGTTTTTGAAGGCAAAGTCAACGGAACGCTGGTCTGGCCGATGCGGGGACAGACCGGGCATGGCTATGATCCGATGTTTCAACCCGATGGGCATGACATCACCTTTGCCGAGATGGACCCGGCGGAAAAGAACCGGATCAGCCACCGCGCAGATGCCTTCGCAAAACTGATTGCGGGATGCTTTGGCTGAGGATTGGGAGCAGGGCGGCTTTGGCCTTTATATCCATTGGCCGTTTTGCGAGGCCAAATGTCCCTACTGCGATTTCAACAGCCATGTGTCCCGGCAGATCGACCAGCAAGCCTGGTGCGACGCCTACCTGACAGAACTTGATCGGGCCGCGGCTGAAACACCCGGGCGTGTGCTGCGGTCCGTTTTCTTTGGCGGTGGCACGCCCAGCCTTATGGCGCCAGAGACCGTTGGACAGGTGATCGAGAAGATCCGCAAAAACTGGGCTTGCGCGAACGATCTGGAAATCACGCTGGAAGCCAATCCGGGATCCGTCGAAGCAGGCAGGTTCCGGGCCTTTCGGGATGGAGGCGTCAATAGAATTTCCATGGGAATTCAGGCGCTTAATGATCCAGATTTGCAAAAGCTCGGGCGGCTTCATTCCACAGATGAAGCATTGAAAGCGTTTGAGATTGCGCGCGCCACTTTTGATCGGGTCAGCTTTGATCTGATCTATGCACGTCAAGGGCAAAGCCTCGCCGCCTGGCGGGCTGAGCTGGAGCAAGCGCTGTCTTTGGCCGTGGATCACCTGTCGCTTTATCAGCTGACAATCGAGCAAGGCACCGCATTTGGTGACCGCTACAACGCCGGCAAGCTGCGCGGGCTGCCGGACGAGGACCTGAGCGCGGATCTTTTCACTCTGACGCAGGAGCTATGCGACAAACATGGCCTGCCCGCCTATGAGGTGTCGAACCACGCAGGCGACGGCGCGCAATCGATCCACAACCTGATTTACTGGCGCTATGGCGACTACATTGGGATCGGCCCCGGCGCCCATGGTCGGCTAACGATGCGCGGCCATCGCTATTCCACGGAATGCCACTCAAACCCCGCGCGGTGGCTGCACTCCGTGCAGGAGGCAAACTCTGAAAAGGAAAGAACACGGCTTGATACAGGTGATCAGGCGAGTGAATTTCTTCTCATGGGGTTGCGGCTCAAGGAAGGCATCAGTCGCGCGCGATTTGAAAAGCTGGCAGGGCGACCGCTGTCACCCACAAAGATCGGTGAATTAACGCAAATGGGCATGCTTTGCACCCAAGGTGATAAAATTATCGTTTCAGAACAAGGGTTTATGATACTAAATGCAGTGATTGCGACGCTATTGGAAGACTAGCTTCCGCTCAGCATCCGACACAATTCGTCCAGTTCTTCCAAGGATTTGTAGTGTAGCGTCATCTGACCAGATTCCTGACCTGGCTTGTGGCGCAATACAACCTTCATACCCAGAGAGGCAGACAGATCGCCCTCAAGCGCCTTGGTATCTGCATCCTTCGCCTCGGTCTTTGGCTTCGCGTTCCCGCTGAAAATATTGTCATCGCCATTGGATTGTTCTTTCTTCACCAACGCTTCAACGGCCCGCACGGACAGACCGCTCTTGATGATCTGCTGGGCAATCTTCGACGGGTTCTCAGCGGTGATCAACGCACGCGCGTGTCCCGCGCTCAGATCACCCTTTCGCACCATCTCTAATACATCATCCGGCAGGTTCAGCAGACGCAGAAGGTTCGCGATGTGGCTACGGCTCTTCCCAAGCGCCTCCGCCATTTTTTCCTGCGTATGGCCAAACCGGTCCATCAGCTGCCGATACCCCACCGCCTCTTCAATCGGGTTCAGGTCCGCCCGCTGAATATTCTCGATGATCGCAACTTCCAGCACTTCGACGTCCGTAAAGGACCGCACCACAACCGGCAGCTCATGCAGCTTGGCCATCTGCGCTGCACGCCAGCGGCGTTCACCCGCTACGATCTCATACTGTCCGCTCGGCAACGCCCGCACGATCAGCGGCTGAATAACCCCTTTTTCGCGAATGGAAGCTGCCAGGTCCTCCAGGTCACCCTCCGCAAATCTTTTGCGGGGCTGGTCCGGATTGGGTAAAATCTGCTCAATCGGAATAAGGCGTTCCGCTGCCGCTGGTCCAGTACTGACCACCTTTTCCGTTTCCGCAACATCCGACATCAACGCAGACAAGCCGCGCCCGAGGCCTCGTTTACGATCCACTCCACCTGCCATGTCAGCCCCCTTATGCGACTTTTTCTGTATTTCTGCTCAGAACTTCCCGCGCCAGCGCCCGGTAGGCCTGCGCGCCTTTTGATGCCGTATCATAGGTGAGAACCGGCATCGCGAAAGATGGTGCCTCGCTGACCCGAACATTTCTGGGCACCCGTGTTTTGAAAACAAGCTCACCCAGATTGTCCCGCGCGTCCTGCTCGACCTGAAGGGACAGGTTGTTCCGCTGATCATACATCGTCAAAACGATGCCTTCGATGCGCAAATCCTTATTTCCGCTTTGCCGGACCTCACGAATGGTCAGCATCAATTGCGACAACCCTTCAAGGGCAAAGAATTCGCTCTGCAACGGCACCAGCACAGAATGCGACGCGATCATCGCATTGACCGTCAAAAGGTTCAGGGATGGCGGGCAGTCGATCAGGATATAGTCCAGCTCAAATGCATCCATTGCCGTCTGTCGCAACGCATCATGCAGCAGAAAACTGCGTTTTTCATTGGAAATCAGCTCGATATCCGCTGAACTCAGATCCACCGTTGCGGGGACAATGAGCAATCCTGGCGTGACCGTCGGCAGAATAACAGATTTAAGATCAATATCTTCGAGCAAAAGCTCGTAGGTCGTCAGTTCGCGATCTTCGGTTTCGATACCCAGACCCGTTGATGCATTCCCCTGCGGATCGAGGTCAACCACCAAAACGCGCTTCCCGGCTTCGACCAGGGCCGCCGCCAGGTTGATTGTTGTCGTGGTTTTTCCAACGCCACCTTTTTGGTTCGCTACCGAAATGATCTTCGGACCAGCCGGGCGTGATAGGTCAGACAAGATGGATATCCTTCACCTCAAGAATGGCAGCGTTTGGGTTCGTCTTACTTTTATGCGCAACCAGATCAAAAGACCACGACTTGCGTGCTGTCTCCACCTCTTTTTCCCAGGTTTCGCCCTTGAAAAACAACGCACGCCCGCTTCGAGTCAGATGTATTTCTGCATATCTGAGCAGCTGATCCAAATCTGCGAGCGCCCGTGCCGATAAGATATCCGCATTCATAGGTGCGGTTTGCTCGATCCGAGATACAAGAACAGAAGCCTGCAAATCCAATTCGCGGATCACGGTGCGTAGAAAGGTGGATTTGCGAATGTCACTCTCCACCATGGTGACATGTCGATCCGGATGAAATTCCTTGGCCAAGATCGCGACCACAAGACCCGGCAGGCCACCACCGCTTCCGATATCCGACCAAGCTATTTCATCCCCCGCATGATGATACACTTGCAGTGAATCATTGATATGGCGTTCCCATGCGTCCGAGATACTAGATTTGGACACCAGATTTATCTTCGTATTCCACTTTTTCAGAAGGTCGTGGAATACCCCCAATCGGTTCAATGTTTCACGTGAAACATTCAAATCCGACGTCATCAGGCTGACTTCTTTCGCTTGAGCTGCCGCAACTTCGCAAGAATCAGAGTCAACGCGGCTGGCGTCATCCCATCCACGCGAGACATTTGCGCCAGCGTGGAAGGTTTTACCGCGATCAACTTGGATTTAAGCTCATTGGATAAGCCCTCTAAACCCTCATAGGCGAAATCACTCGGAATAACCTGCGCCTCATCCTTACGAAGTAGGTCAATATCGCGCTGTTGTCGCTGAATATAATTCGCGTAAAGCGCCTCTCTCTCCATTTGCTTTCGGGTTTCCGCTTCGATCCCCTCGAACTCTGAGTCGAGAGCGGCAATTTCCACGAAAGATACATCGGGGAATGCCAAAAGCTGCATGGCCGTTCTTCTGCTGCCATCCTGATTGATTTTGATACCAACTTCAGAGGCCTGGGACGGCGTAAATGTCTTTTTACTCAGCGATTCACGCGCAAATTCCAGCTTTTCCGCTTTCTCAAGGTAAGCCCTTGCCCGCGTCGCACCAACACACCCAAGATCTATGCCCAGTGGCGTCAGCCGTTGATCCGCATTATCGGCGCGCAAAGACAACCGGAATTCGGCGCGCGAGGTGAACATGCGATAGGGTTCACTCACGCCGCGCGTTGTCAGGTCATCGATCATGACGCCGATATAGCTTTCAGACCTCGAAAAATGCACAGGGTCACGCCCCTGCGCCGCTAGCGCCGCATTCAACCCGGCAACCAATCCCTGCGCCGCCGCCTCTTCATATCCGGTGGTTCCGTTAATTTGTCCGGCTAAATACAATCCGGGCACATTCGGCAGCGCCAACTGGGCGTTCAATGCACGCGGATCAACGTAATCATACTCAATCGCATACCCCGGCTGCAGAATTGTTGCGTTTTCAAGGCCATAGATCGAATGAACGTAATCTTCCTGAACAGATTCGGGCAAGGATGTCGATATGCCATTTGGATAAACGGTCGTTGTGGACAGGCTTTCCGGCTCCAAAAAGATCTGGTGGGAATCTTTATCTGCAAATCGGACAATCTTGTCTTCAATCGACGGGCAATACCGCGGACCCACCCCATCAATGTGCCCGCCATACATGGCGGACCGCGACAGGTTTTCGCGAATGATGTCGTGCGTTTTTGAATTCGTATGCGTTATGCCACAGCTGACCTGCCGTGCGGTTACACCCTTTGACATGAATGAAAACAAGGTCGGATCTTCATCCCCAGGCTGATCCTGGAGAACCTCCCAATTGATCGTCTTTACATCCAGACGTGGTGGCGTGCCGGTCTTCAGCCGACCCAATGGCAATTCAAAGGAATCAATACGTTCAGCCAGCTTAACGGAGGCCTTTTCACCGATCCTACCGCCAGATCGGGATACGTCACCGATATGAATTACCCCGCGCAGAAAGGTCCCAGTGGTCAGCACGATAGAAGTCGCGTCAATCTCGCTGCCATCATGCAGGAAAACGCCCGCAACACGATCCCCTTGCATCTTGAAATCAACAACTTCACCCAAGATGATTGAAAGATTGGCGCGAGATTTGATCTCCGAGAGCATTTCCGATTGATAGATCTGACGATCTGATTGCGCGCGCGGACCCTGTACCGCAGGACCTTTTCGACGATTGAGCAAGCGAAATTGGATACCCGCCTTATCGGCAACACGCCCCATCACGCCATCCATCGCATCGATTTCACGCACGAGGTGGCCCTTACCCAGACCGCCAATCGCCGGGTTGCAGGACATCGCGCCAATGCCGTCTTCAGTCATGGTGACCAGGGCTGTATGCGCTCCCATCCGCGCCGCCGCATGCGCCGCCTCAGCACCCGCGTGGCCACCCCCAATGACAAGAACCTCAAAATGTTTCACGTGAAATACTCCGCTATTTCCCAAGACAGAAGCTTGAGAATATTTCATCCAACAGGTTTTCTACATCGATACGCCCGACCAAAGCTTCAAGGGCTCGAATCGACGTCCGCAATTCCTCTGCCGCTATATCATAAAGCTCCGGACCATTACCCACGATTGCTTGCGCAGCCTGCAAACTCTCAAAAGCCCGCTCCATCGCAACACGATGCCTCTCATGCGTGGCCAACCCGGCAAGTGCAGTTCTGTCTTGAAGCGTCGCTTGGATCCGTGTGATCAACTCCCGCACGCCCGCGCCGGTTTTCCCAGATATACCAACACTGCGCGCGACGTTGGAAATATCTGCCTTCGGATGAAGGACGATGTCCTTCTCCTGAGGTGGCAGCATCAGACTTTCCCCTGGTTCAGCCAGAAAGACCCGTAAATCCGCTCCCCTTGCACGTTCCAAGGCGCGAGAAACACCGATGTTTTCAATTTCATCCTCAGCATCACGCAGCCCAGCGGTATCCAGAAAAGTCACGGGTAAGCCTTGCAAGTCCATCCGAACCTCGATGACATCCCGCGTTGTTCCGGCAATTTCCGACGTGATCGCCGCCTCGCGACCCGCCAAACGATTTAGCAAGGTCGACTTGCCCGCGTTTGGCGCGCCCACAAGCGCAACTTCAAAACCGGTACGGATACGTTCCGCCACAAAACTTCCGGAGATTTCGTTTTCGAGATCAGCGGTCACATCCTTAAGCAACGCACAGACTTCCGGGCTTACATCAACAGGCACGTCTTCGTCCGCAAAATCAATTGTAGCTTCCAGCAAGGCGGCCGCTCTGATCAGCTTCGATCTCCACCCGTCCACCCGCGCGCCCAAAGCACCGGATAAAACACGCACCGCCTGCTTTCTCTGCGCTTCGGTTTCCGCATCGATGAGATCCGCCAGCCCCTCCACCTGGGCAAGGTCTAGCCTCTCATTTTCCAACGCACGCCGGGTGAATTCTCCCGGCTCGGCCAACCGGGTGCCCTCCTGTTTCGACAATTCTTCTAGGACAGCCCGAACCACTGAAACGCTTCCATGGACATGTAACTCAACCACGTCCTCACCCGTAAAGCTATTTGGTGCTTTGAAACAAAGAACCAGCGCGTGATCGAGAAGATCACCAGCGGCATTTCTCAAGGAGCGTGTCGCGGAATACCTGGGCTCAGGCAACTTTCCACACAAGACATGGGCCGACGCATGGGCATCCGGCCCGGATATTCGGATGACCGACACCCCAGCCTTACCCTGCGCCGATGCCAGAGCATAAATCGTATTCATCAATTTAACCCACTGTTTTTAAACAATAAGTTATGTATTCATGGAGTCGAAGAAATCCGAGTTTGTCTTGGTCTGTTTCAGCTTGGAAATCAGGAATTCAATCGCATCTGTTGTGCCCATCGGGTTCAGAATACGGCGCAAGACGAATGTTTTCTGCAGGTCAACCTTATCCACCAGCAGGTCCTCTTTCCGTGTTCCGGATTTCAGAATATCCATCGCCGGGAAGACGCGTTTGTCAGCGATCTTGCGGTCCAGAACGATTTCCGAGTTACCCGTGCCTTTGAATTCTTCGAAAATTACTTCATCCATTCGGCTGCCCGTGTCGATGAGTGCCGTCGCAATAATGGTCAGCGATCCACCCTCTTCGATGTTCCGCGCGGCACCAAAGAAACGTTTCGGGCGTTGCAAGGCGTTGGCATCCACACCCCCGGTCAAAACCTTACCAGAGGATGGCACCACGGTGTTGAACGCCCGACCAAGACGCGTGATGGAATCCAGCAGGATGACCACGTCACGTTTGTGCTCGACAAGCCGTTTGGCCTTTTCAATCACCATGTCGGACACCGCCACGTGACGCGTCGCCGGTTCGTCAAAGGTCGAGGACACAACCTCACCTTTGACCGACCTTTGCATGTCCGTGACCTCTTCGGGCCGTTCGTCAATCAGAAGGACAATCAGGTAGCATTCTGGATGGTTCTTCTCGATGGAATTCGCGATGTTTTGAAGCAGAACCGTTTTACCCGTCCGAGGCGGCGCCACGATCAGCGACCGCTGGCCCTTTCCGATCGGGGCAACCAGGTCAATGATGCGCGAGGACCGGTCTTTGACGGTTGGATCATCGACTTCCATCGTCAGGCGCTCATCTGGATAAAGCGGCGTCAGGTTTTCAAAAGCCACCTTGTGACGGGCTTTTTCCGGCTCTTCAAAGTTGATCTGTGTCACATCCAAAAGCGCAAAATAACGTTCGCTGTCATCTGGCGCCTTGATCACACCCTCGATGGTATCGCCGGTGCGCAGCGAGTATTTGCGGATCATCTCGGGCGAGACGTAGATGTCATCCGGGCCCGGCAGATAGTTTGCCTCGGGCGAGCGCAGAAACCCGAAACCGTCCTGCAGCACTTCCAGCACGCCATCACCGGAAATTTCCCAGCCTTCATCCGCGCGTTCGCGCAGGATCTGGAACATCATCTCGCCCTTGCGCATGGTCGAGGCGTTTTCGATCTCCAGATCTTCGGCCATGGACAGAAGGTCTTTGGGGCTCTTGCGCTTCAGGTCCGCGAGATTCAGTGTCTCAAGCGTTTCCGGCGCTGTCGGTGTGTCGATCATGTCAGATGTCATGGAAATACCCGTGATCAACCGCAGCAAAGCCGCCAGCTGATGTCATTTGAAAATTTAGGTCTGCGCCATCCCCGGACGGGGTGGTGATGGGTACATAAGCCGCCGCGTAGCACGAGTCAATTCTCAGAACTTGATGACGACTGAAAGCACGATCAGAACCATCAGCAAGGTCGGCACTTCGTTCATCATTCGGTACTGGCGCCCGCTCAGGTCATTGGAGCCAGAAATGAAATCCTTCCGCCTCAAGCCCAGCCAGTGATGAAACCAGGTCATCCCCAAAACACCCGCCGCCTTGGTCCAGGGCCATATCGCTGTCCAATCAACAATGCCCGGCGTGAAAACAAGACACAGACCAAACACCCAGGTCGCTATCATCGCCGGGTTCATGATCACCCGCAGCAATTTCAGCTCCATGGTTTGAAACAGCGCATGGGTCTCCCCGCTTTGCCCAACCTGTTCTACGTGGTACACAAACAGCCGGGGCAGGTAGAACAAACCCGCCATCCAGGCAATCACGGACATGATGTGAAATGCCTTGATCCATGGATATCCAAGGGCAAGTAGGTTCGTCATTCATCTCTCCGATCCGTTTGCCTCTCTTATAAATATATAAAGAAAGATTAAAGGATGATGATTATGTAGGGTCTTGGATTTCTGTGGATTATCATTTTGTCCGCGGGGTTTTACCGATGAGGAAAAAGTTCGTCCGGATATTTTATATCTTCTGATTTTGGAGAATAATATATATAAAACAAATGGTTGAATAGGTTTTCTTTTCACATCGCCTGTATAAAACTGTGGGTAAGATCACAACGAAATTGTTATTCACAAGATCTCGGTTATCCTTCCTACCAGCGTATTAATCTTCGTGAACATCTGGACTGACCCCAGCCCTTCTTGCTCTTGCGTGATCTCGCTGTTTTGCCCAGAAGAAACTATTAAGAAATCCTTAAGGGTGCTCACAGGGTTATACACATGTCCCAGCCGCTCATATTGGCATCCGGCTCCGAAATCAGAGCCCAGATGCTGCGCCAGGCCGGCGTCAGATTCACGATTCAGCCCGGACGGGTCGACGAAGATATGGTGCGCGACGCCATGTTGGCAGAGAATGCGCCGCCGCGTGATATTGCCGATGCCTTGGCCGAAATGAAAGCGCGCAAGGTGAGCGACAAAAATCCGGATGCGCTGGTTTTGGGCTGTGATCAGGTGCTGGACCACCAGGGGACGCTGTTTTCAAAACCGCAATCCCCCGAAGAGGCCATCGATCAATTGCACCGGCTGCGCAATGACCGGCACAGTCTGCTGTCAGCCGCGGTAATCTATGACGGTGGCAAGCCGGTTTGGCGGCATGTGGGTCAGGTGCGTCTGCGGATGCGCGATGCGACGGATGACTATATCAACGGCTATGTTGCGCGGAATTGGGACAGCATCCGCCATGCCGTCGGGGCCTATAAGCTCGAAGAAGAAGGCGTGCGGCTTTTCACTCGGATCGAAGGGGATTACTTTAACGTGCTGGGCCTGCCCTTGCTGGAGCTACTGGCCTACCTGACGCTGCGTGGAGAGTTGGAACGATGACGAATACGTCAAAATCCCCGGATAAAATCCCCTTGGCGGGCGTCATCGGGTCCCCGATTGCGCATTCGAAGTCACCACGAGTGCACCGTCATTGGTTGAACAAACATGGCGTCAACGGGTTCTACATTCCAATGGATGTGGCCGCGCGCGATTTGCGAGACGTCTTGACCACCTTACCCAAAGCCGGGTTTGTGGGCGTCAACATCACGATCCCGCATAAGGAAGCGGTTTTGGAAATTGCGGATCTCATCACGGATCGTGCGACGCTGATCGGCGCAGCCAATACGTTGATCTTTCGCAAAGATGGTAAGATTCATGCTGATAATACAGACGGTTACGGGTTTCTTGAAAATCTGAAAGCAGGCGCGCCCAATTGGGTGCCGACGCAAGGGGCGGCCGCCGTCCTGGGTGCGGGCGGCGCGGCGCGGGCGGTAATCGCATCGCTGCTCGATGCTGGCGTGCCAGAAATCCTGTTGTCGAACCGGACGCGGGTGCGCGCCGAAAAACTGCAGTCGGATTTCGGCAATCGCATCAGGGTGATCGATTGGGTACAGGCCGGAAATATGCTGGAAGAGACCAGTCTGGTTGTGAACACATCGTCGCTGGGGATGGTTGGCAAGCCCGAGATGCGCGTGCCGCTTGACGGGCTGAAAAAATCGACGGTTGTCACCGATCTTGTCTATACGCCGCTGAAAACCCGGCTGTTGCAGGTTGCGGAGGAAAAAGGCTGCGTCACGGTGGATGGTCTGGGCATGCTCCTGCATCAGGCGGTGCCCGGGTTCGAACGGTGGTTCGGGCCGCGACCGGATGTGGATGATGACGCCCGCGCCGCGGTTTTGCGCTAGTGTTCAGACTTGGCCTGACCGGGTCCATTGGAATGGGCAAATCGACGACCGCGCAGATGTTTGTCGACGAGGGCTGCGCACTCTGGGATGCGGATGCGGCGGTGCATCGGCTATATGGTCAGGATGGTGCGGCCATCACCCCGATCTCGGCCCTTTATCCGGATGCAATCGTGGACGGTGCGGTTTCGCGATCTGCGTTGCGCAACATCATTTCCAAAGACAGAGATGCCCTGAAGAAAATTGAAACCATCGTCCACCCGCTGGTGGCGCAGGATCGCGAAGCTTTCCTGTCAAATCCAATATCTGATATCGCCGTTCTCGACATTCCCCTGCTCTTTGAAACCGGAGGCGAGAGGCAGATGGATGCCGTCGCATGTGTCTCTGTTTCGCCTGAAGAGCAGGAAAAACGCGTTCTGGAGCGAGGAACGATGACACGCGCGGAATTCGAAAACATCCGGGCGAAACAGATGCCAAATGACGAAAAATGCGCGCGATCCGATTTCGTGATCGTCACGGATACGGTTGAACATGCCCGCGCGCAGGTTCAGGATGTGGTCAGGCAAATCAGAGAGAGATTGCGCGATGCGTGAAGTTGTCCTGGATACGGAAACCACCGGTTTTGACCCGCAATCCGGCGACCGGATTGTCGAGATCGGCGCGGTGGAATTGATGGGCCATATGGCGACCGGCAAAACCTATCATCAATACATCAACCCCGAACGCTCAATGCCCGAAGAGGCGTTTCAAGTGCACGGGTTGGGCGATGATTTCCTGCGCGATAAACCGAAATTTGCGCAGGTCGGCCAGGCATTTCTGGATTTCATTGGTGATGCGAAACTGGTGATCCACAATGCTTCATTCGACATCAAATTCCTGAATGCCGAGCTGAAATGGATGGGCCTGCCGCTGATCCCCTGGGAGCAGGCCATCGATACGCTGGAGATCGCGCGCAAACGGTTTCCCGGCTCACCCGCATCATTGGACGCGCTCTGCCGTCGGTTCAACATCGACAATTCTTCGCGGACGTTGCACGGCGCGCTGTTGGACAGTGAAATTCTAGCGGAAGTCTATCTGGAGCTGATCGGCGGTCGGCAGCCCGATTTTGGCCTGTCAACTGCGGCACAGAACAGGTCGGGCACCGGTGAGGAGGACTGGATGCCAAGACCGAGGCCGACGCCGCTCAAACCCCGTTTGACCGAAAAAGAAGCCGCCGCCCATGCCGAATTTGTGGCGAAACTGGGCGACGACGCATTGTGGCTTAAAGCCTGACGATCACGCGTCGGCTTTCTTGGGCGCTTCTTCCGCCTGGCGGCGCGCCAATTCATTGCGGTAGAGCGACAGGAAATCGATGTTTTCCAGGTTCAGCGGCGGGAAGCCACCATCCCGTGTCACATCGCTGACCACGCGGCGCAGGAACGGGAAAATCATCCGCGGGCATTCGATCAGCAGGAAAGGATGCAGCTGGTCTTCGGGCACATTGTCGATGTGGAAGATCCCGGCATAGTCGATTTCCAGCACGAACAGGGTGGAGTCGCTGTCTTTGGCCTTGGAGGTCACGTTCAGCTTGATCGACGTTTCATACTGGTGTTCGACACTGCGTTTTTTCGCATCCAGATTGACCTGAACCTGAACATCCGGGGTCACATCCGCAGGCGCGCCTTTTTGCGCCATGATGTTTTCAAAAGACATATCGCGAATGAATTGTCCGAGGACACGCATCTGCGGCCCTTGTTGTTGTGCTTCGGCTTCAGCCATGGGTCACTCCTGAGGTGAAAAATAAATCGGGCGAGCCTTACCAGCTTGGGGGGCGGTTCTCAATGGTCCGACCACTTCGAAGGCTGTTTGATTTTATTATATTCCGGGGGGACTTCGGAATATTCACCATCGATAATATCATCATTTGGATGCGGATGTCGGGCGCCGGTTGGCCCTGCCCGGGTTTGTCCGGGACCGGTTTCGAAGGTATGGATGTTCACCCGCGCGCGGATGGCCTTGAAGACGGCGGTCCTGAACCCCGGCACAAGCAATAGAAATCCGACCGCATCGGTGAAAAAGCCGGGCGTCAGCAGTAATGCGCCGGAAAACAGGATCATCGCCCCATGCACCAGCGGTTCTGTCGGGTCGCGCAGATCAGAAAAGGACGACTTCAGCTGATTCATCGCCATAAGCCCCTGATTCCGTACCAGCCATGTGCCGATGATCGCGGTCAAAATGACCGTGACAAGCGTCCAGCCAAGACCGATTGCGCCGCCAATTTGGATGAACAGCGTGATTTCAATCAGTGGTACCGCGAGAAAAGCGATAAATAGCCACATTTTGATGCTTCCTTTCGTCCGGCGTGGAGTGGACTTGGCCGACCCCGACACCTACATAAGTACACTATACACCTGTTTCCATGAATTACCCCACATGAGGTTCCTATGAATTCGCCCCTGATACAGCTTTTGGTGCTGGCCGGCATCGCTGTTTTTCTGATCTTGCGTCTGAAAAACGTGCTGGGCACGCGGGACGGGTTTGAGCAGCCGCCAGTGCAGAAGACACAAACGGATCGCCTTGGCAGCCCGGAATTCGAGGTGATCGAGGGCGGCCCCGACCTCGATATCGTGGATCATGTTGAAGAAAACAGCAGCGCGGCGCAGGCGCTGGCCGCGATGAAACGCATTGAGCCTTCGTTCAACGTCACCGATTTTCTTGGGGGTGCGCGCAGCGCCTATGAGATGATCGTTATGGGGTATGAGAATGGCGAGTTGTCGGACATCCAGCCGTTCCTGGCCGAAGACATTTACGAATCCTTCGTCGATGGCGTCGCCGCACGTGAAGATCAGGGCTTGACCATTGAGGCGAATTTCATCGGGGTACGCGAGCTCAAGCTGATGGATGCGACCTATGATGAGGATACCAGCGAGGCGGAGCTGACCATCCGCTTTGTCGCGGAACTGACCTCAGTGGTGCGCAACAGCGACGGCGAAATCGTGGATGGCAACGCCTCTGACATAAAGCGCCAGAAAGACACCTGGGCCTTTGCGCGCAAAATGGGGTCGGATGATCCAAATTGGCTGCTTGTTTCCACAGACGCATGAAGCCTGCGCTGGCGGCGTTTCTTGCGGGGGTGCTCAGCATGACAGGCCCCGCATCTGCTGACACCAGTATCGAAGTCCTTTCTTTCGAAGACCTCAATGGTTGGGCAAAAGATGACCACGCGGCGGCTTTTGAAACGTTCCGCAATACCTGTCAGGATATGGATGATCCCGATTGGCGCGCGGTTTGCGCCTATGCGACGTCCAACCCGGACCCTAAGGCCTTTTTCGAGCTGTTGTTCCGTCCGGTTCTGATCGAAGACGGGGCGCCTGCGCTTTTCACCGGGTATTTTGAACCGGAACTGAGTGGATCGCGGCAAAAATCCGGACGGTACCGCTACCCGATTTATGCCATGCCGCCGGAGGCCAAGAGCACGGACCTGTGGTACTCCCGCCGACAAATTCTCGATGGTGGTGTTTTGCAGGGGCGTGGTCTGGAAATTGCCTGGGTTGACGATCCGGTGGAGCTGTTTTTTCTGCAAATTCAGGGATCTGGCCGGGTAAACCTGCCGAATGGTGACAAGCTGCGCGTGGGCTATGCGGGGGCAAACGGGCACACTTACCGGTCCATCGGGGTTGAGCTTGTGCGTCGCGGCACCTATCAATCGCATCAAGTCAGCGCCGATGTGATCAAGAATTGGGTGCGGCGCAACCCAGCGGCAGGCCGGGAGCTTTTGTTTCACAACCCATCCTATGTATTCTTCCGTGAGGTCAGCGAGGTCCCCGCCGATCAGGGACCGCTGGGCGCGATGAACAGATCGGTCACGACGATGCGCACCATCGCGGTTGATCCGGCCTTTACGCCATTAGGCGCACCGGTCTGGATCGAAAAAGACGGCAAAAAGCCCCTGCGACGGCTGATGATTGCGCAGGATACCGGTTCAGCGATCAAAGGTGCTCAGCGCGCGGATGTTTTCTTTGGCACCGGTGACAAGGCGGGCCGTGCTGCGGGAAAACTCAAGGACCCGGGCCGCATGATTGTGCTGCTCCCGATCCAGCGTGCCTATGCGATGGCACCGGAGGGGGCGCTGTGACACGCCGGAAATTGTCGGCGGACGAAGTCGCCCTTTGGCGCAAAGTCACCGACAAGACGGAAGCACTGGATCAGCGCAGCACGTTTGATCCCGAAGCCTTTGCTCCGCAGGCGCGCGCCAAAGATCACCCCAAGCCAAAACCGGATTTCGGCAAGTTGAACACGCAGTTTCCGCCCAAGCCGGAACCGCGGAAAAACACGATCCAACTGGCGCCCTCCCTACCCGATCAACTGCGGCGCGCGCCGGTGCAGATGGATCAGAAAACCTTTGGCAAAATGACTCGTGGGAAGATCAAACCCGAAGGGCGGATCGATTTGCACGGGATGACCCTGGATCGTGCCCATGCGGCGCTGACGAAATTTATCCTTTCCGGCCATGCATCGGGCAAACGATTGGTGCTGGTCATCACCGGCAAAGGCAAAAACCGGGACGAAGGCGGGCCCATTCCGGTGCGCTTTGGCGTGTTGCGCCATCAGGTGCCGCAATGGCTGAGCGCGCCGCCGCTGGCATCGGTTGTCATGCAGGTGAGTGAGGCGCATATCAGCCACGGTGGCGGTGGTGCCTATTACGTCTATCTCAGGCGACGGCGCTAGGCAGATCACGCTGGTACCGCAGGATCCCCAGTCCGGCGAGCAGCGCCCCACCGAGATAGAACGCGGCGATGGGGATCATCTGCTCGGGAAAACTGATCCCGAGATCAATGAGCGCCCCGGTGATCCCCGGCCCGATGGCGGATCCGAAGACCATCAGGGCTGCCGCTGCCGCCTTGATCGCGCCTAAGTGCCGCGTCCCGTAAAATACGGCCCAGAATGCGGTGGTGGCGGTGCCCTGCATGCCTTGTCCGATCCCGAAGATGACAAGGCCGACACCGGCCATCAGAATCGTATCGGCAAAAGCCAGCACCAGGAAAGACAGGCCAAAGGGCAGCATCTGGAACGGGACGATCCACTTTACGCCGATGCGATCCACGGCCCAGCCGGTGATGAAAGTGCATATCACGGTCGCCGCGGTGTAGATCGGCATCAGCGCGACAAAGGACATCAGGCTCCAGCCTTTGACCTCCGTCAGGTGCACCTGCTGGAAAAACAGGGCGGTTCCCCAGGCCGATGGCCCCAGCACCAGCGGCACCATCAGGTAGAAAAGCGGATGCCGGAGAAGAGCTGCGCGTGTCCAGTGTTTGCCCCCCATGCCAAGGCTCTGCGAGGTCTCTGTCATCGACTGGGGCGTGCGTTCCTGACGCAGCAGCATCTGCATGATCGGAATGGCGGCCACAACGCATAGCGCCGCGATCCACCACAGGGCGCGCCAGTCAAAAACCACCAGCAGTGTGACAAAGATGATGGGCAGCAGGGCCTGTCCCACCGAAAACCCCATTGAGGCGAGCGAGATGGCCCGGCCCCGCGCGGCGACAAACCACCGCGACATGGCAACCGCGCCCAGTTGCGACATCATCCCCTGACCCATCAGCCGCAGCGCATAGATGACCATCACCAGCAGGGCCGCGCTGGACACCAGGGCCATCGCGGCACAGGCCATTGCCAACAGGATCATCACTACGAGAGATAGCTGTCGCACCCGAAACCTGTCGGTCAGCGCGCCCACCCAGATCATCGTCACAGCCGAGAGGGTTGTCCCGATGGTATAGATGGCGCCCCAATCGCCATCCGTCAGCGCAAACGCCTGTTTAATTTCGCCCGCAAAAAGCGAAATGAAATAGGTCTGCCCAAAAGACGACGTGAAACACAGCAGGAACCCGGCCAGCAGGAACAGTTTGTTTTCAACGAGAAAGCGCAGGTAGCCCATGCGCCCGGTGTCGCAGGCCCGCGCGTCGTTGGGAAGCCTTAAAGCACGTAGCGGCTGATGTCGGTGGAGCGGGTCAGCTCGCCGAGGTTTTTCTCGACAAAGGCGGCGTCGACCACAACCTCATCCCCGGCCTGATCGGGCGCGTTGAAGGAGAGTTCCTCGAACACCCGTTCCATCACCGTATAAAGCCGCCGGGCGCCGATGTTTTCGACGGATTGGTTCACATCTGCCGCGATCTTGGCCAGGGCGGCGATCCCTTCGGGCTCAAAGCTGACCGTGACCTGCTCCGTGCCCATCAGCGCGGTATATTGCAGGGTCAGCGCGTTGTCGGTTTCGGTCAGAATGCGCACGAAATCTTCTTCCGTGAGGGCGCGCAGTTCCACCCGGATCGGCAGGCGACCCTGCAATTCGGGCAAGAGATCCGAGGGTTTGGCAATGTGGAACGCACCCGATGCGATGAAGAGCACGTGATCGGTCTTCACCGGGCCATGTTTGGTGCTGACGGTGGTGCCTTCGATCAGGGGCAGCAGATCGCGCTGCACCCCTTCCCGGCTGACATCGCCGCCACGCGCATCCGAACGGGCGCAGACCTTGTCGATCTCATCCAGAAACACAATCCCGTTCTGCTCCACCGCCTCAATAGCGGCCTTGTTGACGATCTCGTCGTCCAGCAGTTTGTCGGCTTCTTCGCTGACCAGCACGTCGTAGCTTTCCGCCACTGACAGCCGTTTGCGGGTGGTGCGCCCGCCCATGGCCTTGCCGAAAATATCGCCAAGGTTGAGCATACCCATGCCGCCCTGCTGACCGGGAATGTCCATCATCGGAAAGGGATTGGAGGTATCCGCGAGCTCAAGATCAATCATTTCCTGATCCAACTCACCCGCCTTCAGCTTCTTGCGGAACATCTCGCGGGTGCCTTCGCGGGCATCCTCGCCAGCGATGGCGTCAATCACCCGTTCTTCTGCCGCATGGCGCGCATTGGCTTTCACGTCTTCGCGCATGTGCTCGCGAGTCATCAGAATCGCGCTGTCGACCAGATCGCGAATGATCTGCTCCACGTCGCGGCCGACATAGCCGACTTCGGTGAATTTCGTCGCCTCGACCTTCAGAAAGGGCGCGCGCGCGAGTTTGGCCAGACGGCGGCTGATCTCGGTCTTGCCGACGCCGGTGGGGCCGATCATCAGGATGTTCTTGGGGTACACTTCATCCCGCAGATCATCGCTCAGCTGTTTGCGGCGCCAGCGGTTGCGCAGGGCGACGGCAACGGCGCGTTTTGCGTCCTTTTGACCAATGATGAAACGGTCCAGTTCGGAGACAATCTCGCGGGGCGTGAGGTCTGTCATTCTTAAGCCTTTGTCACATGAGAGGGTGGCAATTTGTGCAACGGGATAAACCCGGGCAGCAGTGCCAGAAGGCGGGCGCGGATCGGCTCCCAGCGCGCACCGAGAAAGAGTAAAACGATCCCCAGGAAAAATACGGTGAATACGGCACCATCCCCTTCGAAAATCGTGGCGGTCAGAATGACCGTGTATCCGATCGCCGCGATCAGGAACGACCGGCGGTCAATGATGATGGCGACCAAGGCGAAAAGCGTGAGCACGGCGACCAGCATGCCATTGGACCAGCTTTCGTCGCGGTCCAGAAGGGTCAGCGCGGTGGTGTTCACCAGCGCAGGCGCGGCCACGACATGCAGCCAGAACCCATTGGCGGCCCGGCGGGTCACGCGGTGCGGGTCGGACATGTCAAACGCCATGGCGACGGCAAAGACCACGATGCCCAGCGCCAGCGTGATCCAGGCAAAGGGACCGCCTGCCGACAGCAGGAACAGCTCTTCGGTCGAGGAGGGTGATCCGCTGCTGTTGCCCGCAATGAGGATGGCCACGCCGAAAGCCGCCACGGCGATCAGCGCAAGCGCAAAAGGCACGCGAAAGCGGAACCAATAGATGAAAAGAGCCACGGTCGCGAGCGCGAAGGGTATGGGCAGGCTGCTGTTATCCCCCTGCGCGATCATGAAAATCTCGGCAAAGGCGCCGGCGAACCCATAGGCCGCGTTGATGGCAAACATGATCGACAGTGCGATGGCAGGCGCGACCATGCGGCGGCGGCGGATGAAGTATTCCGACATCACCCAAAGGGCAACGGCAGCCGCGCCGCCGGAATAGATCAGCGTATTGCGGATGCTCAGCGGCTCGGTGGTCATGCCAAAGGTCACGACACCCACCCACCCCACGGCCAGAATGACCATGCCAACCACGATGAAGATCTCATTGAAGCCGCGGAAGAGCTCGAAGGGTTCATCGCCAGGTGCGAGGTTTTCGCGTGCACCGCTGCGGCTATGGGCAAGACTCATCAATGCCGCGGCCTGCGCCTCCGTCACGATCCCGGCGCTGACGGAGGCCCTAAGATCGTCCAGATCAATCATGCGGTGATCTTTTCTACCGTCAGATTACCATTGGTGTAGACACAGATGTCGGCTGCAATCGCCATCGCATCACGGGCCACATCTTCGGCGGATCGGTCGCTGTCCATCAACCCGCGCGCGGCGGCCAGCGCATAGTTGCCGCCCGACCCGATGGCGGCGACGTCATGTTCCGGTTCCAGCACGTCGCCCGCGCCGGTAATCACGAAGATGTCGGTGCCGTCGGAAACGATCAACATCGCCTCCAGCTTTTGCAGGTATTTGTCGGTGCGCCAGTCCTTGGCCAGCTCCACACTCGCGCGGGCCAGTTGGCCCGGTGTCGCTTCGAGCTTGGTTTCAAGACGTTCCAGCAGGGTGAAGGCATCCGCCGTTGATCCGGCAAACCCGGCCACCACATCAAAACCGCCCGGGCTCAGGCGGCGCACCTTGCGCGCGGTGCCCTTGATTACGGTCTGCCCCAGCGAGACCTGGCCATCGCCTGCGATCACAACCTCACCCGCCTTTTTCACGCCAATGATCGTTGTGCCGTGCCAGCCGGGGAACTCTTCTCGTGCCATCTTGGCCTCCTTCTTCGTGCTGCTCTATATGGCGTGGGCTTTTGGGGGGTACAAGGGCGCGCGATATGTCAGGCCCCGGGGTTGCGCGGGATAGGTGCCAAACGACAAAGGGCGCCCCGATGGAACGCCCTTGCGAAATTCTTGCGCCAATTGCGCCTAGATCGATTCCTCGATCCAGCTTTGCAAAGCAGCTTTTGGTTTTGCGCCTGCCATGTTGGACACGACCTGACCATCCTTGAAGATGAACAGGGCAGGAATGCCGCGCACCCCCATTTGCGAAGGCGAGTTCGGGTTCTCGTCGACGTTGACTTTGACGATCTTCACCTTGCCGTCCATCTCGGTGGACAGTTCCTCAAGCGACGGGCCGATCTGCTTACAGGGGCCACACCACTCCGCCCAGAAATCCACCACAACGGGGATATCTGAATTCTTCACTTCGGCATCGAAAGTTTCATCCGTTACAGCAAGGGTGGCCATCGTGCTCTCCTGACAGGCTATGCTTGGAGGGTGAACCTATGTAGCCACCTCGCGGTCGTCAAGATGTTGCGTGCTTTGTAACGCTCCCGTCACGATTTCGTGCGGCAAATGCATCAGCGTGCAGGTTCTTGTCCATAAAATAGCCGTCTCAATGCGCTTGTCTGGGAAAATCTGAGCGAGCGCATGGGCATAGGCGCCCATCTGTCGCAACAGTCCGGAAGGACAGGTTTCCGCAGTCTCCGGCACGATCCTGTTTGTTTTGAAATCCACCGCCAGCACTCGGTCACCCGTGATGATCAGACGGTCGATCACGCCATGGATGCGTGCGGTGCCAAATGCCGCAGAAACCGGAACTTCGGCCAAGGTGCTTTGCGCAAAGAGATCGCGTAGCGCTGGTGTCTCCAGCACCGTTTGAGCCTCGGAAAGGGCTTGGCTTTCCATCACATTCCCGGTCGAAAGATTTTCGGCGACAACTGACCAATCTGATTTGTCCACGCAGGCCAGGTACTCAAGATAAAGGTGGACCATGTTCCCGTAAGCCTTGGCGGTTTCCTCGTCCTGACCTTCTTCACCTGCCAGGGCTTTGGCACCGCCAAGATCGGAGGGGGAGAGAATTTCAACCAGCGCCGGATGTTCAGGGGCTGGGCGCTCAAACAGCGGATCGAGTGTCGCGCGGGGCGCTGTGATCTCGGGTGTTTGTGCATCGGGCAACCCATCCCAATCCGCATGGGCGTGTCGTTTGATCTCTAACCCCTGAAAGGACACCTCCCCCTGAAAGGACACCTCCGCCGCGCCTGTTCGGTCCAATGCGGCGTCAACGATCTGGTACCAGCTGTCGTTCTTTCTCGAAAGCTCACCGGCTGCCGCGATGATCAACCACTTTTCTGCCCGTGTTAGAGCCACATATAGCAGCCTTAGACGTTCCTCGACCTGAGATGTTTTCAACGCATCGACGCTCTCGGACATGGCGCGCGGCATCTCGGCGGCGTTGGTTTTCCACACGGCATGACCGTCGAGTTTAACAATATCGTCCTTGATTTGAACGTCGCGCTTGCCTGTGTCGGGCAGGATCACAATGGGGGCTTCCAGGCCCTTTGCGCCATGCACGGTCATGACCCGGATCTGATCAGACGCGCTGTCAATCTGGCGCTTGATCTCCAGATCATCGGTTTCCATCCAGACCAGAAAACCGGTCAGGCTGGGCACCGCGTTGCGTTCATAGGACAGCGCCTGGGACAGCAGCGCGTTGATCCCGTCTTCGGCTTCGGTGCCCAAACGGGACAACAAGCGCCGCCGCCCCCGATGACGCGTCAAGATCCGCTCGATCAGATCGTAGGGCCGCAGGAAATCCACATTGGCACGCAGATCGTTTAAAACGGCCAGCGTTTCGGGATAATCATCGACGCGGTTGCGCAGCGTTTGCCACAGGTGCTCTTCGCTGCGTCCGTGCGCCAGGCTGAATAGCTCTTGTTCCGACCATCCGAATAATGGGGACCTCAGCGCCGTGGCAAGCGACAGGCTGTCTTCGGCAACGGCGAGAAAGGATAAAAGCGCCGCCAGATCCCGCACGGCCAATTCACCACCGACCTTGAGCCTGTCGGCCCCGGCAATCGGCAGATCGTGCATCTTGCAGGCGCGAATGATCTCGGCAAAAAGCTCGGAACGACGCTGCACCAGGATCAGAAAATCCCCGGGCGTGACGGGTCGCTTCGCCTGCTCGTCGTGGCCCGGCACATCCACTGGAATGGTCTGTTTGCTGTCGATCATCTGTTTGATCTGACTGGCGATTTGCCGCGCCAGCAGCACGGTGTGGTGATGCTCCCCCCGCCGGTCCAGCGGGTCGTACCAGAGCCGATCATCACCGACCCGCTGTTTTTCGATCACGGGCCAGATATCGACCCGACCCGGCATTTCCCCCTTGAAGGGAATGTGCTTGGCATCCTCGCTGAACCCCGCTTCCGTCTGATGATCAAATGCCGCGTCGACGACATTCAGAATGGCGTTGGAGGATCTGAAGGAATAGGCCAATGTCAGGCTCTGAAATTCGTGCTCGGCGGCCTCCAGTTTGGATTTGAACTCGGCCTCCATTCGGTCGAATTCCCTGGGGTCCGCGCCTTGAAAGGAATAGATCGACTGTTTTTTGTCGCCCACGACAAACAAGGTGCGCGCTACGTCCTTGCGCGCGCCCTCGCCGCTGGAAAACTCCGCCGCCAGTTTGCGGATCACATCCCATTGCGCTGGGCTGGTATCCTGCGCTTCATCGACGAGGATGTGGTCAATGCCGCCATCAATGCGAAACAGGACCCATGCGGCCACGGCGGGATCGTTCAGCAGGTCGCGCGCCTTAAAAATCAGGTCATCGAAATCGAGCCACCCGCGCAGCAGTTTTTGTTCTTCGTAACGGGCGATGAAGCGCGCGGCGAAGTCATGCAGCGCTTTGGTCTTTCGGGCGGCTGCGAGTGCGAGCCTCGGCTCGCGGGCGACCTCGACCCGTTCCATGAACGCGTTGAGCGCGGGCATGCGGTCGCCTAACAGGCCTTGCGTTGGCTTGGTGGGAAAGCTCCCCAGTTTTGCAGAAAACGGTGATTTGGCGCTGGCGCCTGTGAGGAAGACACTCTCCAGCTTCGCCAAGGCATCATAGGTTAACGCGCCAATCTGCGCCAATTTTTCAGCGGCTTTGGCGTCATTTCCACCCTTTTCGTGCATGGCTGGCAGGATGCCGGCGATCAGCTCCGCCTCGCCGCCCAGAAAGACCGAACTGGAAACTGCCTCTTCGGACAGGTCGGCGGGTTGATCAAACAGATCTAAAATCTCTGGCCATGTCAGAGGGCGGGCCAGTGCCTCGCGGTGCCCGATGATGGCGCGGGTCAATTTGCTGAAATCCTCCCCGGTGTAATGGCGCGCGATCCCGTCCACGCGCGCGGTCTCCGGCCCATCCGCCATCAGATCGACAATCTCCGCCCGCATCAGATCGGCGGCGCGGTCTTCGATCTCGGTGAATTGCGGGCTGACCTGGGCCTCCAGCGGAAACCGACGCAGCAGCGAGGCGCAGAAAGAGTGGATGGTTTGGATCTTCAACCCGCCGGGCGTTTCGATCGCACGGGCGAAAAGCGTACGGGCGTCGCGCAGCCTTTCGGGGCCAATTTGCCCCTCGACGCCTAGGGTGCGCAAAGAGGCGTGTAACGCCGCATCCTCCAGCATTGCCCAGGCACCAAGCCGTTTGAATAGGCGGTTCTGCATCTCTGAGGCGGCGGCTTTGGTATAGGTCAGGCAGAGGATGTGTTGCGGTTGGACCCCACCCAAAAGCAACCGCGCGACCCGATCCGTGAGCACCCGCGTCTTGCCGGATCCGGCATTCGCCGCCAGCCAGGTGGAGGCGTCGGGGCGCGCCGCGCGCACCTGTGCTTCGGTGGCGTCATTGCGGCGCGTCATGTCAGATCCTCGGGCACAGGATCATCCGTGGCATCCCATTCGCCAAACCGGGCCAGCAGATCATAGTCGCCCGCGATCTTATCTTCCTGCATCATGCGCCGCGCGGTGAATCCCTGACCGGGGGATAGATATGCCTCGATTAGCTCGCGCAGATTGGTCAGGATTTCCCGGGGCGGCTCCTCGTCCAACGGGGCGGTAACCTCATCAGGATGTGAGCCTAACCCAATGAAAATGGCCATTCCGGTGTGGCAAATGCCAAGGGTTTCAAATGCGCCCTCTTCGACCATCGCGGCCTCGATCAGGAGCTGTTTGTCGAATGTCGCCTGCTGTCTGGCTGTGGGCGGTTTCCCCGTTTTGTAGTCGTAGATCACGATGTCACCGGCGTCTGTCCGGTCGATGCGGTCGGCGCGCGCCGTGAGCGTGAACCCGAGGTCCGGCCAGGTGAATTTCCCCTTTGCCTGCCCTTCGAATGCGACCGGTGCGGAGTAGGCGCGGCGCGCGACCTCGCGTTCGGCGAACCAGTCTGCGATCTTGTCGATCCGCGCCAGCCACATCGCCCGGGCTGCGGGCCATGGGACCTCTTCGGCCATCACCTGCCGCGCCACATGGTTCAGGTGGTCGGCGGTTAGCAAAGTAGGATCAGACAGCGTATCCTTGATGTATCGCTCCATGATGTCATGGGCCACCGTCCCGCGCATCAGCGCATCCGGGCTCTGCACAAGCGGGCCAAGGCGGGTCAGTTTCAACACGTGTTTGGCGTAAATCGCGTAAGGATCGCGGATCAGGCGTTTGATTTCAGTCACGGAGAGGGCCCGCGGGCGTGCGGCCACAGGAGGGCGCGGCGATGGACGTGGGGCCGGGTCGGAGCTGTCCACTTGCTCAAAGGCACGCACGCGCGCCAACCACTCATCACCCCGTGCCAACATATCCGCCAGCGCTTGCGGACCATCCTGATCCCGCAACCCATCCAGCAGATTGCGCAGCCGGTTCACCCAGCGCGAGGCAACCGTTTCGGCATCGTCAGAGCGGATCGATCGGGTGAGCCAAACCTCCTGAGCGCCGATGGCCTGCTGGTAATCATGTGCCGACAGCCCGATACGCCGTTCGGGCAACAACAGCCCCGCTTGATGGCGCAGCGCCCGGTTCAGCCAGGGATCAGGCGGTGGCGCTTCGGGCCAGGTGCCGTCATTGAGACCGGCCAGAATGACCAGATCGGCCCCCTGCACCCGCGCTTCCAGCGTGCCCCAGATCATGATGTTGGGATGTGGCGCGTCCCGGTCCCGGATCTCCTCGCCGGACAAGAGCGCACCAACAAGATCATTGTAATCGGAGGCGCTCATGGTCGTGCCGAACCCGGCGTGGTCGGCCAGGTTTTGCATGACGTCCCGCGCTTTCTGACCCGCTTTCTTCTGCCAAAGCTCCCCGGGGTCTGCTCCCTTTGTGCCTGCGGCAATCGCCTCTGCAAGGGCGATGTGTCTCGTAACCCATTCAGAGAGGTGTCGCGGGTGATCGTCCAATTGGGCGCAGAAAGTGCTGCCAACCCACTCAGACCAGAGATCAATCTGGATCTGATCCTCGGGCTTGGCCACAGCACGATCCAACAGCCGCGTGATACCCGCAGGGTCAGGATACGGCAGACCCTTTTTCCGGATGCGCAATTCGAGCCGCTGGGTATTGAGCACATGCGGGCCGCGCTCAAATCCGCTGTGCGTGAGCGGGTGTTTGAGCAGGGTCAGCAAGGATTCCGCGTCCAACCGGCGGGTGAAAAGCCCCGCGATATGACGCAGAAAGCGACCCGGCGGCGACAGGTGCAAAGGCTTGCCAGCGGAATCGTCCGGCAGGATGGACCATTGATCCAGCGCTGCGGTGACCTGCCGGGTCAAAACCCGATCCGGGGTGATCAGGGCTGCGGTCTCGCCATCTTCTGCCGCCTGTCTGAGACGCAGGGCAATCGCAAGCGCCTCGTCGCGCGGGCTGGGAGCCTCGACCAGCGTCACATCCGTGGTGGCGTTATCGATTTCGGTCAGCTTCGCCCCTTCGGTCAACCATGCGTCGGTTACCGGTGCGGGCCGGAGCGAGAGTGAGACAAGAGCGTTGCGGGCGGCTGAGGGGGCGGGTGTATCATCCCACTGTGCAATGTCACCACGCGTGACACCAAGCTCGGACATCAGTTTGTGGAACCGGTACTGCGGATGATCCTCGGACATCATCGCATCGTCCAAATGCGACCAGACGGGCGCGGGCATCTCAAAATCGAACCCCGGCAGGATCAACGCGCCTTGTGGCAATCGGGCGACGGCCTGCATCAAGAGCATTGTGGTGCCACGTGACCCGGTGGACCCCGCAACAATGACGGGGTCTTGCGGCGGATTTGCCAGCCAGTTTGCCGCCAGCGCCGTGACAAAAGACCGTTGCCGGGCTTCGCTGTCGGGCAGGGCGCTGGTATCGTCAATGTAGCCTTGCGCGATCTGGATAAATTGCTGCGCGCGCTGCCAGTGTCCGGATTGATCCGTGACGTCCAGCGATGCAATTTTTTCGGCAGTGACGCCCTCGCCCTGCATCTCATCCATCAGCGCCGCGAGGCTATCCGTCAGATCATAGAGAGACGACCGCGGCGCGAGGTCTTTTTCCTGCATCAAAAGCTGTGAGACCAAAGCGATGAGTTCAAGGCGGCGGCGCAGCGGCGAGACGGATTTGGGTAGGACAATGGTCGGGTCCAGCAGATCCAGATCGGTGATCAACCGGATCTGGGGCAGGAGCGTTGCGGGACCGGCATCAAAAAGGCTGCGCAATCTGCGTTGCATGCGCCGTGTGTTCACGATCAGCTGGACCCGCGCCATTGCTTCGGGTGGTGCGTCCTGCATCCGGGCCCGCAGCCCTGAGACCAGCGCGCGCGGGAAATCCACGCCGGGGGCGACGCCGAAAAGCCGTGGAGGACCCCCGTCTTCAAACATCCTGACCCGCCAGCAGGTTTTCGGCCACATCGATGCTGTCGGGTTGGCCGACATCACACCAGTGTCCGGGATACTCCAGCCCGTAGATCCGCCCTTCCGTCAACATCAGATCCCATAGGCGGTTGAGCGAGAATTTTTCCTCCGCGATCTCGTCTAGCCGGTCGGTTTTGATGATCTGCGCGCCGCCATAGACATGCGCCCGCCCGCGCATCAGGTGGCCCTGCGGATCAATTTCGAAATCACCCTGCCCATCATGTGAATGCGTGTTTTGCAGCGGCACGCACACCAGCAGGGCGTCCATGACCTCGGGACGCCAGGCCTCCTGCAACATCGCGATCGGGCTGGGCCCGATCCAGATGGCATCGGTGTTCAGCGTAAAGACGGGTGCTGTCCCCAGGCGCGGCAGAGCATTTCGCAGCCCCCCGCCGGTATCGAGGATGTCCGGTGTTTCCAGAAGGGTCTGCACACCGGTGCCCGCGAGATGCTTGAGCAATGGTTCCGGTTTGTAGTGCAGGTTGACGACGATCCGGTCGGGGGCAATCTGCACGGTCTGATCCAGGGCATGATCGATCAGCGGTCTGCCCGCGACCTCGACCATTGGTTTGGGCCTGTCATCTGTCAGCGGCCGCATGCGTGTGCCGAAGCCTGCCGCAAACAGCATCAGCGATCCGGGAGTGTCGCGCATTTTGACCTCAAGATGTCCAGAACCTCTGGCGTGGGTGGTGGTAGCGATTGATCAATATGATCAGCGATGCCCTTCAGGGCGGGATGTTGCAGATTGGTCTGGATGTGCCCCCAGACGCGCGGGATCAGATCGACATAATGCACCTTGCCATCGCGGATGCAGAGCCGCGCAAAAACACCTAGAATGCGCAGATTCCGCTGCAGTCCCAATGTCGCATAAGCCGCTGTAAACTGATCCGGATCCTGCGGGCTTTGATCCAGAAACCGCTTGATCATGGCCTGTTCGATTGGGGCGGGCACATCTCTGCGCGCGTCCTGCAGAACAGAAACCAGATCATAGGCGGTATGACCGAGCATCGCGTCTTGAAAATCAAGCAATCCAACCCGTGCGGGCCCTTCCCGCTCCGGCAGCCACAGCAGGTTTTCCGCATGATAGTCTCTTTGGATGAGCACTTGCGGCTGCACGTCCAGGGGTGTCAAAGTCTCTTGGAAGAGCGATGTAAAGGCGTCGCGCGCACCGGCATCATCTTCGCCGGTTGCCCCGAAACGATACCAGTCATAGACCAATGCCGCCGAGGGGGCGGAGACATCCGCGCTAAGGCGCTGCAAGGCTGGTGGTGGCGCGCGATGCAAATGAACCAATGTGTCGATTGCCGCCTCATAGAGCGTATTTTCCAGCGTTGGATCCGCCGCAATCACACGGGCAAAAAGGGCATCGCCGAGATCTTCCAGCACCAGGAAGCCCTGTTTGGGGTCTTGTGCAATAATGCGCGGCGCACTGAGCCCGATGTTGGTGAGATAGGTGGCGATGTTGACGAAGGTCCGAATGTCTTCGCCTTTTGACGGTGGCGCATCCATCAGGACCGCCGACATGCCGTCCGGTTGACGCAATCGGTCATAGCGCCGGTTCGATGCATCGCCGGCCAGCGGCGAAATTTCAGCATTGCCCCACCCTGCTCGCTCGATAAATCCGCGAAGATTTTCCTGCCGATCCATCACTTCGCCCAGCATTTCAGTTTGTTGTTCCAACGTGCATCTGCCCAATGTGCCGTCAATAGGCGCATATTGTCATCGGTCGCATAGTCCAGTTGGATGTCCAGCGCCGCCTCAGGGCGCAGCGAACCCAGTCTATCCGGCCATTCGACCAGACAGATGGCGGTATCGAAGGCCTCTGTCAAACCAAGCTCCTCGATTTCGTCCACCGTGCCAATCCGGTAAAGATCGCTGTGCCACAACGGCCCGGCCCGGGTCTCATAGGTTTGCACGAGCGTGAAGGTCGGCGATGGTACATCTTCGGGCTGCGTGAGGATGGTTTGGATCAGGTGCCGGGCGAAATGGGTCTTGCCCGCGCCAACCGGCCCGCTCAGCAGGATGACATCCCCGGCGGCCAGCAGCGGTGCCAGTTCTGCGGCGGCATGTGCCGTCGCATCAGCAGTGTTCAATGTCAGGGAAAGGGAATGCGCAGCCATATCCGCATGCTTACCGCGCGCAGGTCCGGCTGCAAGGCATAACGCAGATCAGGAGGGGCGAGACACCTGTTTTGGCGCGGATGATTTTGCTGCCACATGCTCGGTTTTGACAAATCGGATGACGGTGGCGCCGGATGCAATCCGAGAGACGGTGCATGCAAGGGCTGCGCCATCGTCGAGCATCGCGGGCATGTCCCAGGACTTCCGATCCCCGATGTTGCGCACGAAATCCGTCAAAGCGGCCCAGCGCGCGCCGGGTTTGCATTGACGTTTCCATTCCTGGACTGAATCCAGAATGGTGACATCGGCAAAGGAGTTATCGGGGTCAAGGCCCCAAAGATCGCGGTAGGCGGCATTGCAGAAGGTCAGAACGCCGGTTGAGGAAAAGACTACCAATGCCTCGTCGAAGGTATCCATCAAGGATTGGCCAAGCTCCAGTTCTGCCCGGAAATTCCTTGTTAGAGACACTTCTGCGCTGATGTCTTCGATCAGAAAGGCGATTGCACCATCGGGATGTGGCCGTCCGCGGACCCTGTAGGTCTGGCCGGTTTCAAGCGTCCAGGTTTCCTGATACCGACCATCCGTTGCGGCGGCGATAACCTCGGAAATCTCTTGCCGCCAGGAATGGTAGTTCTTTGGCTCCGGCATGCGGCGATTTTCACGCATCCTGTCAAAGAATGACAAAAGCGTCGGTCTGCCGCTCAGGAAATCAGCGGGTAGGTCAGTGAGATCTATCAGCGCGGGATTGAAGAGCGCCAACTGCCCATTCCGATCAAAAATGGCCAGCCCGATGGACAGCTGCGCAAATGTTTTGGCGAGGGTCTGAACAAAGTTGCGCTGGGCCACCTCAGATTTGACCACTGCGTTCACATCAACCGCATGGAAAATGGTAATATCGCCGACGGTGATCGCATTCAGATCATACCAATCCGTCTTTCCGTCGATGGAGGATTGCGTCGAAACACGTTGTCTGCCGGTTTTTTCGTTTTGGGTATCGGTGACTTCGAACACCGGTTTTGTTGCCTGTGGCGCGGTGTTGTGCAGCCGATCATAAAGGTCTTCATAGGCGGCATTGTACCAGGTCACCCTGCCCTGCGCATCGACCTGCCAGACGGCGTGCGGGGTGGTGTCGCTGGCGCGCCGCAGGTCTGCGAGTTCGCGGTGCAGAGCGCGCAACTTTTGCGATTGGGCCGCGTCGATCATCCGATCGTCACTCATGTGAACCTGCGTGTACTGACCTCTTTGGGTGAGTTTCAGGGTCGCAATATCTTCGGCGTGACGGGCCTGTATGGTGACAGATCCCGGCTGGTTCGCGTGCGGCCGTTCGGGCAGCCCGGGAAAGCGATTGAGCATTCTTTCGCGCCAAGTCTGCCAATCATCCTGACCCGGCGCGACTTGATAGAGTTGCTGCGCGGTTTCTGATGCATGATGCAGATCACCCTGATCAAACAGGAATGAAATCCCATCCGGCCTCATTTCTGCAGATCCCTGCTTGGAATGTCCCGCAAAGAATTGGGGTGCTCTGCTGATCCAGAGCATGGCCGCACCAGCGCTCAGACCAGCAGCGGCGACAATAGCAGCGATGTCCCAAAAAGGCATAAACCGCGCAATCCTGTTCTAGAGGAAGACCGGTTTACTATTCGCTCAGCTTAGTTAATGCCGGGTTAATTTTTGCCTTAGTTACGCAACGATAGGTTGGTTTTTGCCCAATCCTGAGGTCTCCTCATCGCTCGTGGCTTCAATACGGACCCGGGGCCAGGTCACTTTGACAATTGCGCCAAAGTCAGCAGCTTCTTCTTCCGATTGACCCATCGGATCGCGCCCGTTGGCGAACTGCAGCTCTGCGCCGGACCGTTCCAGAAGCGTTTTGGCGATGAAAAGACCCAAGCCCATGCCTTCGTATTCCGGGCGCACCCTGGTGCTGCCCGTCGGCGGCCTGCGGCGCATGAAGGGATCGCCAATGCGGCCCAGCAGATGTGGCGGAAACCCCCGCCCGTCATCCATGATCCGCAGCGCAATGGTTTGCTCGTCCCACCCGGCCTCGACCCAAACCTCGAACTGCGCAAAATCCACCGCGTTTTGGATCAGGTTGCGCAACCCATGGATCACTTCGGGTTTTCTGAAAATAACCGGCTGCAACACAGGTTCCTGCAGGTGGTGGAAATGCACGGTCTTGCCGCGCGACATATGCGGCTCGGCGGCTTCTTCGACCACGGCCATCAACGGGGCGCGGTGCAGGTGAAGGTCATTTTTCCCCGCCCGCCCCATATCCCGCAGAATGTCCCGGCACCTGTCCGCCTGCTCACGGATCAGGGCGGCATCCTCGCGGAGTTCGGGGCGATCAGACAGCTCTTCGATCAGCTCGCCACTGGCCAGTTTGATGGTGGCGAGCGGCGTGCCCAATTCATGCGCGGCGGCCGCAACCACACCGCCCAGATCGGTCAATTTCTGCTCTCGCGCCAGAGCCATCTGTGTTGCCGCTAGCGCGTCGGACATGGAGTGAATTTCCGACGTCACCCGCACAGAATAGGCACTAATAAAGACAATTGCGATGATCAGGGCGACCCAGTTGCCAAAGACAAAGAGCTGCGGGAATTCCAGAATGAGCCCGGCATCGGTGCGCAGCGGTAAATAGACCTGCGAAAGCACCGAGACCATGACGATGGCGGTGCTGCCGAGCAAAACGGTCGAACGCAAGGTCAGCACAGCGGCAGAAATTGTCACCGGACCCAACATCAGGAGTGCAAAGGGGTTGTGCAATCCGCCGGTCAGGAACAACAGAAAGCTCAGCTGCAACAGGTCGAACATGACCATCAGCATGTTTTCAACTTCATTGAGGCGTTTGTTTTCAGGGAAGACAAAAATGGCCACAAGATTGGCGATCACCGAGGCCCCGATCACCATGTAGCACAGCCCGGTTTCAAGCTGCAGCCCGTACCAGTGCTGGGCCACGGTGATCGCGGTCAATTGCCCGCCGATGGCAAACCAGCGCAGCAAAATCATTGTCCGCAGGCGGATCCAATTCGCACGCGTTGCGCCGCTCAGGGGTCTGACGTTGGCATCCGTCATCTGGTTCACCGCTTGTTGAGTTGCATAGATGTCGCAGGACGGTACGACTGCGATTTGATAGGATTAACCTAACGCACTTTTGGAGAAGCGAAACCCATGCGCTATTTTGCCCTTATCGCTGTCATCGCCGTTCTTGGTGTCCTGGGAGGTTTCTGGTACGCCAGCCAGCCCTCTGAGGGCGATGATCAGTTTGCCCAGTGCCGCGCCAGCCAGATCGCCGGTGGCGCGGAATCCATCGGTGGCCCGTTCGAGTTGGTCAACAGCGAGGGTCAGACCGTGACCGACCAGGATGTCATCACAGAGCCCACCATCGTCTATTTCGGCTATACATTCTGCCCGGATGTCTGTCCGATTGACACCGCGCGCAATGCAGAAGCGGTCGATATGCTGGCGGAGAAAAACATGTCCGTGACCCCGGTGTTCATCTCCATCGATCCCAAACGTGACACGCCCGAGGTTGTTGGTGATTTCGCCGCTAACCTGCACGAACGGATGATTGGTCTAACAGGCTCACCCGATCAGGTCAAAGCGGCGAGTGACGCCTACCGCACCTATTACAAGGCGCACGACGGCGATGATGATTACTATCTCGTGGATCACTCCACCTTCAGCTATCTGGTTCTGCCGGAACACGGGTTTGTGGAGTTTTTCCGGCGCGAGACCTCCGCGCAGGAGATCGTGGATACCGTTTCATGTTTTGTTGAGAACGCCTGACGCGCCAACACGTCGCAGCATCGGATTTGACGACGCGCACCCACTGCCACATATAGATGGTTTAAATAATGTGCGCAAAGAAAGGCTTCCGATGCAGGATGCAGCTGAATTGAACCTTGGTGAAGACGCCAGCCTGTTGCTGGTTGATGACGATGAACCGTTTCTGCGGCGTCTGGCCAAGGCCATGGAAAAACGCGGGTTTTCAGTTGAAACGGCGGGCTCGGTCGCCGCGGGCAAAGCCATTGCAACCGCGCGCCCACCAGCATTTGCAGTTGTCGACCTGCGTCTTGAAGACGGCAATGGCCTCGACGTGGTCGAAGTGCTGCGGGAAAAGCGGCCAGATGTGCGTGTCGTCGTGCTGACGGGCTATGGTGCGATTGCAACGGCGGTTGCTGCGGTCAAGATTGGCGCCACCGACTATCTGTCGAAGCCTGCTGATGCTGCGGATATCGTGAACGCGCTGCTGGCACGGGGGGATGATCTGCCGCCGCCGCCGGAAAATCCGATGAGCGCGGATCGTGTACGTTGGGAACATATCCAGCGGGTCTTTGAGCTGTGTGACCGGAACGTCAGTGAAACGGCGCGGCGCCTGAACATGCACCGCAGAACCCTGCAGCGCATTCTGGCAAAACGCTCACCCCGGTGACGACGTAGAAATCCGGGTTTGAGGTCAGCGGCCTTCAAATATCGTATCGTTTGCTGACCTTATTCACGATCTGACCACTCTCGAGTGTAACGTTTTCATCGAAATGCCAGTCCCGGAAACCGCGGCTCTGGTAGTAGGTCAGGCCACCTTCGTTGTCTGCCCGGATGGTGGCGTTGATCCAGATGTATCCCAAAGATTTTGCGGCCTGTGAGGTGGCTGTGAAAAGCGCCGATCCGATGCCAAGGCCGGTCTTTCCCATCTGAACGAAGGTCGCGACATCCACGGCTTCTGGCGGCAGGTCAGGATGCGGCGAAATCCACTGGAACCCGACAACTTCTTCCGCATCATCCAACGCGACATGCCAAGCGGATTGCTCTGGCGCGCTGGCCATCCATTGCTGCAGATCATCGCCTGTGACCGGGCGCGTCAGGGCGGTTGTGCCGCCTTTTTCGATGATCGCATTCAGCAATCTGGCCATCGACCCAGCATCCAATGCCATCGCCTTGCGTACCCTGATCATCCCATTTCCTCCAAAAGCGCATCGTGGCGTTGGGTAAAGGCGTTTCTGGTTTCCACCGGCGGACGCAGCACAATCGCCAGATCATCGATGATTGTCGTGTCGGGTTTGCCAAAGAACTTGCTGGCTTCGGTTTCGGAGAAACCGGCGATTTGCGTGGCTTCCATCCAGGCGCTGATCTTGTCGGCCTTCTTGATCTGTTTCTTGATCTGCACGGGCACAACGGCGGGCAATCCAAACCGGATGTGCACCGCCGCGGTCAGCCGATCATCCAAGACGCCGTATCCGGGGCCCACGGTAGCTTTGACCGGCGAAATCATGTCGCCGATCACATATTCCGGCGCATCGTGCAACAGCGCCGCCAGCCGCCATTTAGCCGGTGTCTTGGGGGCAATCCGGCCAAAAAGCGTCTCTACCAAGAGGGAATGCTCGGCGACGGAGTAGGCATAATCACCATGGGTCTGGCCATTCCAGCGGGCGACAAAGGCGAGCCCATGCGCAATATCCTCGATTTCAATATCCACCGGCGTTGGGTCCAAAAGGTCCAGCCGCCGACCGGAAAGCATGCGTTGCCAGGCGCGTTTAGGTGTTGCCATGATGTAACTGTCCGATGTTCATGCCACGATTTTGCCACATTTCAGAAGCATCATACTGTGCATCTGATCACTCGCTGCCACAACTTATTGACGCGCCGTGTTTTGTAAACAGGTGCCGTGATCACGATATGTTCCATGGGGGAAGGCCAGTCCTTTTCCAATGGCTTGCCTCCTCCATCGTCAGAAGCGCATTGGAAAGGAGCTTGTCATGTTCAAGAAACTCATACTCACCTGCCTGACCATCGGCATAGCAGGCATACCGCCGCCCGCAGAAGCGGCGAATTGTGGTCCGCGGGATGCGGTGATCGAAAGTCTCAAGTCAAAATACGCGGAACATTTCACCGCCGGTGGCTTGCAGCAAACCCGGTCGGCTCAATCGGTCATGGAAATCTGGTCGTCACCGGACACCGGCACCTTCACGGTGCTCTTGACCAGCCCCAACGGGATCAGCTGTATCGTGGCGGCGGGCACGGATTTCTTCGAAGGCCCGGAGATATCGCCAGTCGAAGGCACGGCGAGCTAGCGTTACGCATTCATAGGCGTTTACGATGCTTTCACGCCGATGCACCCTGACGCATTGTCTCAGGCCCTAGGCAATGCTATCTGCGCTCCAAACCGAATGGATAGGATCGCATAACCATGGCCAAAGATTACGTCGTTAAAGATATTTCTCTTGCAGAATTTGGGCGCAAGGAACTCGATATTGCCGAAACCGAAATGCCAGGCCTGATGGCCCTGCGCGAAGAATACGGTGACAGCAAACCCCTTGCAGGCGCGCGGATTGTCGGTTCGCTGCATATGACCATCCAAACCGCCGTTTTGATCGAAACGCTGGTCGCCCTTGGCGCCGATGTGCGCTGGGCATCATGTAATATCTTCTCCACGCAGGACCATGCGGCGGCTGCCATTGCGGCTGGCGGGACACCCGTTTTTGCGATCAAAGGCCAATCCCTCGAAGAGCATTGGGACTATCTGGACCAGTCGTTCATGTTCGAAGAAGGACCGAACATGATCCTCGATGATGGCGGCGACGCGACACTTTACGTACTGCTTGGCGCCCGTGCTGAAGCCGGCGAAGAGATCATTCCCGTGCCCACTTCCGAGGAAGAGGCCGTTATCAAGGAACAGATCAAAAAGCGGATGGCGGCAAGCCCCGGCTGGTTCACCAAGATGCGCGATCAGATCAAGGGCGTCTCCGAGGAGACAACCACCGGTGTGCACCGTCTCTATGATCTGGTGAAACAGGGTCAACTGCCCTTCCCCGCGATCAACGTGAACGATTCCGTGACCAAGTCGAAGTTCGACAACAAATACGGCTGTAAGGAATCGCTGGTCGACGGCATCCGCCGCGCCACGGACACCATGATGGCGGGCAAGGTTGCCGTGGTCATGGGCTATGGCGACGTTGGCAAAGGGTCTGCTGCCAGCTTGCGCGGTGCCGGTGCCCGCGTGAAGGTCACCGAGGTTGATCCTATCTGCGCTCTGCAAGCCGCCATGGACGGGTTCGAGGTTGTGCTGCTCGAAGATGTGGTGGGATCTGCCGACATCTTCATCACCACAACCGGCAACAAGGACGTGATCCGCATTGAGCACATGCGCGAGATGAAGGATATGGCGATTGTCGGCAACATCGGCCACTTCGACAATGAAATCCAGGTCGCCGCGCTGAAAAACCACAAGTGGACCAGCATCAAGGAACAGGTCGATATGATCGAATTGCCAAATGGCAATCGTTTGATCCTGCTCTCTGAGGGCCGTCTGTTGAACCTTGGCAATGCGACCGGGCACCCGTCTTTTGTGATGTCTGCCTCCTTCACCAATCAGGTGCTGGCGCAGATCGAGCTGTGGACCAAGGGCGATGAGTATAGGAACGACGTCTACATCCTGCCCAAGCATCTGGATGAAAAGGTGGCGCGCCTGCATTTGGACCGGATTGGTGTGAAACTGACCCAATTGGACAGTGATCAGGCCGCCTATATCGGCGTGGCACCAGAAGGTCCCTTCAAGCCCGAGCACTACCGCTACTGAACGCGTGCCGGATCAGCCGGAGACAGAAGCTAACAAGAACAAACGCCGCCCCGCCTTTGGTCGGGCGGCGTTTGTCATTTTATGTGCCGCCCTGTTTGGGGCCTATCGTTTGGTGACGCTGCCGGATACGCCCCTGCCCGCCGCCTGGAACCCCATCGCGCCGCTCTCTGTCAGCGATCCGATCACGCCATTGACCCAGTGGAAATTAAGCCGCGCTTTGGCGACGCCTGAGCTATGCCTGCAGACACTGATGACCGGCGCGGTGGCGCAACCCCTGCCCGATCTTGTGGAAAGCGCCCAATGCGGTATTGCCGATCAGGTCCTGATCTCTGGCGTATCGGGTGCTGATCTGGTGCCCTTGAATACGCGGTGCCAGACAGCCCTGCGTATGGCGATGTGGATGGAACACGGGGTTCATCCCGCTGCGGAACAGCACTTTGGGCAGCGCGTCGCCCGTGTGAACCATATCTCCAGCTATTCCTGCCGACCCATCCGCACGCCCAGAGGACCAAGCCCGCGGATGAGCACGCATGCAAGGGCCGAAGCCGTGGACATTGCCGGGTTCGTCCTTGCGGACGGCACGCGGATTTCTCTGCTGGAAAGCTGGGGAGACGATGGTCCGGCGGGTATCTTCCTTGCGGATGTGCGCAATGCGGCCTGTACTTGGTTTCGCCTGACACTCGGGCCGTCCTTCAACCGATTGCACGCCGATCATTTCCACCTGCAGCATCGCGGCAGTGGCCTGTGCCGCTGAGCAGTGCTTTGCAACGGGGAATGTGACAGGCAAAAACTCCTTTTGTGAATGGAAATATGTGATTAGTCTTGCGCGCAACGGTCGGACACCCCGGCCGATTTTGCCAAAGTGGGAGAAATTTATGGGCAAGCGGGACGATTTGATTGCGCAATATGCGGATGATCTGAAAAACAAATGCGGCATGACGCCGGATATGGATTTGCTGACCAAGGTTACGATCGGATGTGGTCCGGCGATCTATGATGCGGACGCGTCAACGGTCGCAGGCAGCCAGGCTGGTGAGATCGAAACGGTCAAAAACAATTTTCTGATCAAGAAGCTGGGCCTGTCCGATGGACCGGAGCTTTCGGCGGCGATTGACACGGTCATCGAGACCTATGGCAAGTCGGAGCGCAACAAATACCGCGCTGTTGTCTACTACATGCTGACAAAGCACTTTGGCAAAGAGGCCGTATACGGCTGAAAACAAAGAGAATGATTGGGAAACGCCTCTTTTCTTAAAGAGGCGTTTCTTTTTTGGATGGCTTTTAAACTATTGATAAATTGAGTTTTTGAGCGATTGCGCGTAGACCTATCTCATCCGGCCAGCATGGCCAGGACCAGTTTCAATCTCGTGCTGTGGGTGAAGTGCACGTGGGGTGAAGGAGGGTTCTGGCGCTATGCCAGGACCCTTCCTCTTTTTTGTACTACGATCTCGCGTCAGAACGCGGTCAGTACCAGCCCGATAAGGGTGCACCCAAAGGTGGCGTATCCCGCATCAATCAACAGCAGGCTTTTGGGGCGCGCGCCAAAGCCATAGAACGTCGCAATCCATGGGCTGACCAGGAAAATCCCGATACCGAAACCCGACATCAACCCCTTGCCCATCGTATCGATGCCGCTCAGTTCAAAGACGTGGCGCATCATGCCGGCCACAAGGATCGCGGACAAAAAACTGGTGATATAGGGAACCGGGTCGGACCTGTTTGCAGGTGCACCGGTCTCATCCAGCGGTACGCCTGATGCTGCCATCCATTTTTCTGCCAGGACGGTGTACCACACTGCGCCAAACACAAATACGGCCACCCCGGCGGCCACCACGTTCACAAATTCCATTGAAACCTCCCTCGTTTCTGGCGGCAGATTGCCACCGGCAAGGGAGCGAGGCTAGTCCGAAACGCCCGCCATATCGCAAATGATCTGCCATTCCTGCGCGGTGACAGGTTGCACTGACAGTCTCGAATTGCGCACCAACACCATCTCGGACAGTCGTTCATCCGCCTTGATGTCGTCCAGCGTGATCGGCGTTTTCACCGATTTCACCGCCTTGATGTCCACACATTCCCAGCGCTCATCCTCCGTGGTGCTGTCCGGATGTGCCTCGGCGATCACCTCGACAATTCCGACCACTGCGCGTTCCTTTTGCGAGTGATAGAAGAACCCAAGATCGCCCACGGACATCTGGCGCATGAAATTGCGCGCTTGATAGTTCCGCACGCCGTCCCATTCCTCGCCAATCTCCCCCTTGGCGACCTGATCGTCCCAGCTCCAGGTCGACGGTTCCGATTTGAAAAGCCAATACGCCATCACCCGATCACCCTGTTCCAGGCAATCAACTGCACTGATGCAAAGAGGCCTGCCTTGCCATAGGGATCCTCAGCGGCCCAGTCGCTGGCTGCGTCCATATCCGCAACATCCAGAACGATCAGCGATCCGGCCATCTCACCCTGATCATCCAGCAACGGGCCCGCCTGTTGCACAACCGCGCTGGATTTCAGGTAGGCCACATGGGCGGGGCGGTTTTCCTGGCGGATCGGCAGTGCCCCCGGTCTGTCATGGGCGATCAAAGCGACAAGCATCTATTCTTCCTTCAGGCTTCGGGACAAAAGACCGTTTATGACGTCGGTGACATCCAAACGTTTTTCGACAAGACCCGCAACCGCCGAAGTGATTGGCATATCCAATCCCTCGTCCTGCGCCGCGCGCGCGGCGGCCCGCGCCGTGGCGGCGCCTTCGACGGTGGTCGAGGGATCAAAGCCCGTGCCTGCACCAATTGACACGCCCAGGCGGTAGTTCCGTGATTGCTTCGAAGTGCATGTCAGGACCAGATCGCCAAATCCCGAGAGACCCGAAAGCGTCCGCGCCTGCGCGCCTTTGTGCAGGGCCAGGCGCTGCATTTCAGCAAAACCGCGGGTCAGGAGCGCGGCACGTGCGCTTTCCCCCAACCCAGCGCCAATCGCCGCCCCGCAGGCAATAGCGATTACATTCTTAAGCGCGCCACCCAGCGATGCGCCGATTGTATCCGTTGTTCGGTAGAGGCGCAGGGAGGGTGTAGAAAGCTGGTGCTGCAATGCGCGACCGGCGTTTTCATCGATGCAGGCAAGTGTCAGCCCCGTGGGCAGACCGGCGGCGATGTCATTGGCAAAACTTGGTCCGGTCAACAGCGCGCTGGTGGTCTCGGGCAGGTGCCCGGCCAGCACTTCCAACGGTCCCGCGCCGCTTTCAAGGTCCATTCCCTTGCAGCAGGCGACCAGCGTTTTGTGCTGCAGATACTCGGCATGTGCCGCGACAAAGGGGCGTAATTGTTGCATCGGTACGGCCAGGAGGACCACATCGGCATCGCAGGCCTCGGGCAGTGATGCGGTGATTGTCAGATCGTCTGGAAAGGGATGGTCCGGCAACCGTCGGGCATTTTCCCGACCTTTACGCATTTCACGCGCATGATCGTCATCGCGCGACCAGAGCGTGACAGGCGCGGCCTTGGACAGGCAAATGGCAAGTGCTGTGCCAAAAGCACCGGCGCCCAGGATGGAAATGCTCATGCTTTTGCGCCTTTCTTACCGCTTCCCAACATCGCGGGGCTGGTTTGGTCCAATGGCCATCGCGGGCGCGCGGAAAGCGTCAGATCATCTGCCGGGTGGACGCCCATTTGCTCGATGGCGGCAAAGGCGATCATCGCTGCGTTATCCGTGCATAGCGCGATGGGCGGGGCCACGAAATGCGCGCTAAACGCCTTTGAAACAGTCTCTAACTCTGATCGAATGGCCTTGTTTGCGGCAACACCACCGGCCACGCAAAGCGTTGGTTTGGACGGGTTGTTTTGAAGGTAAATGCCCAATGCGCGGCGCGTTTTTTCTGAAAGAACGTCGACAACCGCAGCCTGAAAGTCAGCGCATAAATCGGCACGGGCTTGCGTGGGCAATCCACCGTTTTCCTTAATGATACGGTCACGCGTGCGCAGAACGGCGGTTTTCAAACCCGAGAACGACAGGTCACATCCGGGACGATCCAACAGTGGGCGTGGCAGTGGGAAATTCAGCGGATCCCCCGAAAGCGCGGCATCTTCCACCGATGGCCCGCCGGGTTGTGGCAAGCCCGCCAAGCGCGCGACCTTGTCAAAGGCTTCGCCCGGCGCGTCGTCGATCGTGCCCCCCAGGCGCTCAAACGCGTCGGGGCCGTGGGCAATCAGGAACTGGCAGTGCCCGCCGGAAACAAGCAGCATCAGGTAGGGGTAGCTGACATCATCCGTCATGCGCGGGGTCAACGCGTGGCCCGCCAGATGATTGACCCCGTAGAGCGGCGCCCCGGTCGCAGCGGAAAGCCCCTTGGCGCACATCACACCGGAAACGACGCCACCGATCAGACCGGGACCAGACGTGACCGCAATCGCATCGACGTCAAGCAGCGACATATTCGCCTGTGTTAGAGCCTGTTCGACACAGATATCCAGCATCTCCGCATGCGCGCGCGCGGCAATCTCCGGTACAATGCCACCGAAGTCCGCGTGCAGGCTGGATTGACCGTGAACAACCGACGATAGAATGGTTGTCTCGCCGGTATCATCGCGGCGCAGAACGGCCGCCGCGGTATCGTCGCAGCTGCTTTCGAGGCCGAGAACTGTGAGAGAGTGTGCCAAGGCGTGACCCCGTTGCATGCGTCTTTGACCGCAGGTAACACCGTAATTGGTCGCAAACAATGCTGAGGGTCATTCATGGGCGCTGCCCGCATACCGGTTATCATGACGCGGCCCAGCGGTTCAAATGAACGCTTCGTCGGTCAGATGCCGGACGCGCTGCGGCGCCGGTTGCAAGTGATCCACAGTCCCTTGATCGAAATCACCCGGTGCGATGCCACCTTGGCGCTTGGCGACGGGGACGCGGTGATCTTTACCTCGTCCAATGGGGTGCGCTTTGCGCCGGACGGGCAGGGCAGGCGGGCCTATTGTCTGGGAGAGGCGACGACGCGCGCCGCGGCGGATGCCGGTTGGCGGAGCGTGTTCATGGGCGAGACCGCCCGGGACCTGACCAAAACCCTGCTGGCGCATCCGCCTGACGTGACGGTTTGGCATCTGTGCGGCGTGAACGTGCGCGCCAACATTTGCGAAGATTTACGCCGCGCCGGGATCGATGCCCATCGTGTCGCGCTCTATGATCAGAGGAAAGTGGCCCTGACCGATGCTGCATTGGCGGTCTTGACGGCTGCCACACCCGTCATTGTGCCCGTTTTTTCACCACGCACGGCGGAACAGTTTGTGGAAAACTGTCCGCAAAACGCGGCCCCCCATTTGATCGCCCTGAGCGCTGCCGTCGCAGATCCGCTTGCGGTTTTGCCCGCGGCGCATTTGGAAATCGCTGCTAAGCCCACCGCCAAGGCGATGATTCATGCTCTTGAAAAGCGGGTGTCGCGCATCAGCTTGGGTTGAGAGGCGGGGTATGCGCGAGTAAGGTTGATCGAGGGTGCCCGCGTGGCAGATTCGAAAAGGGTGGATGTTTTGGCAAAAGCAAAAAAACCGGAAAAAGCTGTGCCTGAAAATGAGGCTGACGAAATTGCAGCTTCTAAGACGCCGGAAACGCCCCCTGAAGTCCCCGAAACACCGGTAGATGACGATGCACCGCTGGAAGGTACCATCCTTGACGAACCGGTGGATGCGCCGAGCGAAGAAATTCCCAAAAATGAAGAAATTCCCGAAGATAAGGATGTTTCCGATCCTCTCGATGAGACTGTGAAGACTTCCGACGACCCGCTGACCGAAGAAATTGAAGCGGATCTTCTAGAAGAAGATACCGAGGTGTCGGAGCCAACGCCCGAGGAAATCGCGGCGCGCGAAGAGGAACACGTCGAAGAGGTTGTTGAAGAGCAACCAAAGCCCACGCCCCCACCCGTTGAGAAAACCGGCTCCATGTGGCCTGCGGTCTTTGGCGGTGTCATTGCGGCGTTGCTTGGCTTTATCGCTGGCCGCGGGGATCAGCTGGAGGCTTATTTACCGGGTGCCATGCAACGGCAATCTGTTGATTTGGCCCCGCTTGTGGAACAGACCTCGACGCTGGCAGAGGCCAATGTCGAGCTTATCGCGCGCGTCGAAGACCTCGAATCGGCGACCCCGGACACGGCGCTGCCGGATGCGGTAACTGAATTGCAAACCGCGGTATCCGATCTGGAGGGGCTGCAGACAAGCATCACGGAACTGACCGAACGCCTTGCCGCTCTTGAAGCGCGGCCTGCAGAAACCGTGGAGACGGTCATTCAACAACCTGCTGACAACAGGGAAGAAATTTCCGCCCTTCAGTCGGCGGTAGAGGCCCTGCAGGCGCAGATCAGCGAAGAGGAAGCCAGGGCGACTGCCGAGGCCGAACGCATCCTGGCACAAGCGGCGCTGACCCGTGTCGTAACGGCGGTCGAGAGCGGCGAAGCTTTTGAGCCAGCGCTGGGCGCGCTTGAAGAGGTGACCCCCGTGGAGGTCCCGGAGGCGTTGCGCACGGCGGCAATTGAAGGCGTACCCAGCATGGCCATGCTGCGGGAAAACTTCCCCGATGCAGCGCGGGCCGGTCTGGCGGCGGCACGTGCCGAGGTGCCCGAGACCGAAGTGTCCGGTATCAGTGGGTTTTTGCGGCGTCAGTTGAGCGCCCGGTCGGTAACGCCGCGCGAAGGCAGTGACCCCGATGCGGTGCTCTCGCGCGCCGAGGCGGCGGTGAAAGCCGGGAGCCTTGATGAGGCTCTGGCCGAGCTTGACGCGCTGCCTGATGCGTCCAAAACAGCCATGCAAGACTGGTTGGAGGGTGCCAAAGCCCGCCAGACTGCACGTGAAGCCGCTCAGAATTTGGCGGATAGCCTGACGGTTAATTAAGAAAGACATTATTATGCTCTGGTCCCTTATTAAGATCATCCTGTTTGTCGCAGCTGTGGCTTTGCTTGCATTGGGGGCGGGGTATCTTCTGGAAAGCGAAGGTGGCGTTCAGGTCACCGTGATGGGCAGCGAATATACCTTTGGTCCGCTGCAATCGGTGCTGGCGGTTGTTGCCCTGGTGGTCACCGTTTGGGTGCTGCTGAAATTACTGTCCCTGCTGATTGCGACATTACGATTCCTGAACGGCGATGAAACCGCGCTGTCGCGTTACTTTGACCGCAACCGGGAGCGTAAAGGCTTTGATGCCCTGTCCGAAGGGCTGATGGCGCTGGCCAGCGGTGAGGGGCGGCTTGCGATGACCAAGGCCGCCAAGGCGGAGCGCTATCTGAACAAGCCCGAACTGACCAATCTGCTGACCGCGCAGGCCGCAGAACTGGCGGGGGACCGGCGTAAGGCGGAAGAGACCTATAAAAAGCTGGTCACAAATGACGCGACCCGTTTTGTCGGCGTGCGCGGGATCCTGAAACAAAAGCTGGCCGATGGCGATACCGAAACGGCGTTGAAGCTGGCGGAACGGGCCTTTGCCATCAAGCCCAAGCATGAAGAAACCCAGGACGTGCTGTTGCGTCTGCAAGCGCAAAAAGAAGATTGGTCGGGGGCGCGGCAAACGCTGAGCGCCAAGCTCAAACACGGCAGCCTGCCCCGGGATGTGCACAAGCGTCGTGATGCGGTTCTGGCACTCTCAGAGGCCAAGGATATCATCGACGGTGGCAGCACGATCGAGATGCAGGAAAAGGCGATTGAGGCCAACAAGCTCTCGCCTGATCTGATCCCGGCGGCCGTGATGGCTGCGCAGAGCTACATCGAGAAGGGCAAGCCGCGGCTTGCAACGCGTCTGTTGAAAAAGGCGTGGGAAACCTCGCCGCATCCGGATCTGGCGGCAGCATTTGCGGCCATCGAGCCGGATGAGACACCACCGCAGCGGATCAAACGTTTCATCGCATTGACCAGAACCAATATGAACGATCCTGAAACGCGGATGCTGCTGGCCGAATTGCACATTGCGAATGAGGACTTCCCCGAAGCCCGCCGGGCGCTGGGTGATCTGGTGGAAACCGATCCGACGGCGCGGTCTGTCACCCTGATGGCGGCAATCGAGCGCGGCGAAGGGGCCGCTGATACCATCGTGCGCGGCTGGCTGGCGCGGGCAGTGACCGTGTCGCGTGGTCCGCAATGGATTTGCGACAATTGTCAGCATATTCATGCGGAATGGGCGCCAATCTGCGAAAACTGTGAAAGCTTCGACACGCTGGCCTGGAAGAGACCGCCTGCCTCCGAAGTGGCGATGCCCGGGGGCGTGCAAATGCTGCCCTTGATTGTCGGGACTATTGAGGATGACACCGAGGGTGCCGCAGATGAAACGCCAACAGAAGACGGCATTGAAGATGCGGAGCTTCTGCCCTCTGAGGAGGACACCGAGGTCAAGGAACCTGAAAAACAGGTTTAAGGCTTGACCTTCCAGTAACTGGAACCCCTATATCGGCCGCGTGACCCTGTTGCGAGGCCAGAGCCGTGCTCGATTCCCAAACCATCACGCTGTCGGTTGAAAAAATGTCCTGCGCCTCTTGCGTGGGCCGTGTCGATAAAGCGCTGGCGCAGGTGCCCGGCGTCTTGGACGTGTCGGTCAATCTGGCGACTGAAGAGGCCACAGTTGCGTTGGAGGCAGGCCAGGTCGATGCGGAAACCCTCGCCCGGGCGGCGACGGATGCCGGGTATCCCGCGCAGGTCGTGCAGGCGCGGGGCGGGCAGGACGAAAAGCGCGCGCAGGCGGCACAGGATCTTGGCCGCCAGACCATGATCGCCGGGCTGCTTGCCGCCCCGGTCGTCGTGCTGGAAATGGGCGGGCATATGATCCCGGGGTTTCACCATCTCATCATGCAGACCATTGGGGTGCAGACCAGCTGGTGGATCCAGGGCATCCTGACAACGCTGATCCTTGCAGGCCCGGGCCAACAATTCTACCGGAACGGTTTTCCCGCACTTCTGAAACGCACGCCTGATATGAACAGCCTTGTGGCGCTGGGCACCGCGGCGGCCTATCTGTTTTCGCTTTGCGTGCTTTTGATGCCGCAGGTTTTGCCAAGCAATGCGCAGGCGGTCTATTTCGAAGCGGCCGCCGTGATCGTGGTGTTCATCCTGCTGGGCAGATGGCTGGAAGCGCGGGCAAAGGGCCGCACCGGGGCCGCGATCAAATCCCTGCTGCGTCTCAGACCGAAGACGGCACATGTGATTCGGGCGGGCCGTACCGAAACCATCGCGGTCGAAGACATTGTCGCTGGGGACAACGTGGTGCTGCGCCCGGGCGAAAGCGTGCCGGTGGATGGGACCATCACCGAAGGCAGCAGCCATGTGGATGAGAGCATGATCACCGGCGAACCGCTGCCCGTTGCAAAATCCCCCGGCGATCCGGTCACCGGCGGTACGCTCAACGGACCCGGCAGCCTGACCCTGCGCGCAACCCATGTGGGCGAGGATACGGTGCTGTCGGGCATCGTGCGGATGGTGCAGGATGCGCAGGGGGCCAAGCTGCCGATACAGGCGCTTGTGGACCGGGTGACGCTCTGGTTTGTGCCCGCCGTCCTTGCGCTGGCGACGCTGACCGTCTTTGCGTGGTTGGCCTTTGGGCCCGCGCCGGTGGCCTCGCATGCGCTGGTCGCGGGGGTGGCGGTTCTGATCATCGCCTGCCCCTGTGCCATGGGGTTGGCCACGCCCACATCGATCATGGTTGCCACCGGGCGTGCGGCAGAGCTGGGCGTGCTTTTCCGCAAAGGCGACGCGTTGCAGGCGCTGGCGGACGTCGATCTGATAGCATTCGACAAAACCGGCACCCTGACGCTGGGCAAACCGAAACTCAGCGCGTTTCAGGTTGCGGATGGGGTGGAAGAACATCACGTGTTCGGCTTGATCGCCAGTGTTGAAGCCCGCGCAGAACACCCCATTGCGCATGCGATCATGGAGGCCGCCGCAGAACGAGGCTGCGCCCTGCACCCGGCCACAGATGTCACCGCCGTTGGTGGAATGGGTGTCAAAGGCGATGTTGCAGGTCAGGCGGTTGTGGTCGGAACGGCGCGGTTGATGCAGGAAAATCACATCAATCTGGACGCCTTCGAGGCGCAATCACACGTCCTCGCCAGCACCGGCGCGACGGTGTTTTTCGCGGCGCTGAACGGGAAAGCGGCGGCCTTGATTGCTGTTGCGGATGAGATCAAACCCAACGCCCGCGATACGATTGCCAGACTCCAGGCGCAGGGTCTCGAAGTGGCCATGATCACCGGTGACCGGCCTGAGACCGCAGAGGCCGTTGGGCGTGTGCTTGGGATCACCACCATTACATCAGGCGTCCTGCCGGAGGGAAAAACCGCGGCGCTCAGCGATCTGCGCCAACACCATCCGAAGATCGCCTTTGTCGGTGATGGCATCAACGACGCCCCGGTGCTGGCCTCGGCCGATGTGGGCATCGCCATTGGGACGGGCACGGATATCGCGATTGGGGCGGCTGACGTTGTCTTGATGTCGGGTGATCTGGATGGGGTGGTGACGGCATTGACGGTATCGAAATCCACCATGCGCAACATTAAGCAAAATCTTTTCTGGGCATTCGGATACAACACCGCGCTGATTCCGGTGGCCGCCGGGGTGCTTTATGCCAGCTACGGCATCTTGCTCTCCCCGGAACTGGCGGCGGGAGCGATGGCGCTCTCCAGCCTCTTTGTGCTCAGCAATGCATTGCGTCTGCGCGGGTTGAACAGGAGGACGGCATGAACATTTCCGATGTCGCGGAGCGTACCGGTCTGCCGGTCAAGACGATCCGCTACTATGAAGATATCGATCTGATTTCGCCGGGACGCGGTGCCAACGGGTACCGTCAGTTTTCTCAGGCGGATCTGCACAAGCTGGCGTTTCTAGGGCGCGCGCGATCCCTGGGGTTTGGCATCGAAGCCTGCCGTAGCCTGTTGCGGCTCTACAATGACCAAACCAGGGCCAGCGCCGATGTCAAATCTCTGGCGCAGGAGCACCTCGCAGAGATTGACCAGAAGATCGCAGAACTGGGGCAGATGCGCGATACGCTCTCGCATCTGATTGCGGCTTGTGCCGGCAACGACCGACCGGATTGCCCGATCCTGGCCGATCTTGCATCCGACGGCTGACAGGGTACGCCCTTGACGCGCCGGGCAGAAGCGTCAGGTTACGGCCATGAGCCAGATTTTCCGACATACGATCAAGGTCCTGTTCCAGCATTGCGATCCAGCAGGCATCGTCTTTTACCCGCGCTATTTTGAAATGGTGAACCAGACGGTCGAAGAATGGCACGAGGTTGGGCTGAAGCACTCCTTTTCACAGATGCATCTGGAAAAGGGCTACGGTGTGCCGACCGTCTCTATCGGCGCGGAATTCACCGCGCCCAGCCATATGGGTGACGTGTTGGTCTGGACACTGCATGTTGAAAAGCTCGGGCGGACCTCGGCGCATCTTCACATCAAGGCCATGTGCGGCGAGGAGTTGCGCATGACCGCAACCCCTGTTCTGGTCTCCGTCGATATGGCGACCGGGCGACCGGTCCCGTGGTCGGACGAAATTCGCGCGCGCATGCAGGGGTATCTCAAGGCCTCCGATTAATTTCAAATATGAAAATTTCATACTTGAAACAAATCAGGGTTCCGCTACGCTTGCCGTAGATGAATCATTCACGGGTGTCGGCCATGAAAATTGCATGTCTGGGCGGTGGGCCCGCGGGACTTTACTTCGCAATTTCGATGAAGCTGCGCGATCCGGGGCATGAGGTCGTGGTTTTCGAACGGAACAAGGCGGATGACACCTTTGGCTGGGGTGTCGTGCTGTCAGATGAAACCCTTGCCAACCTTGCGGATAACGACCCCGAAAGCGCGGAAATGATCCGCGCGCATTTCGCCTATTGGGACGATATTTCGGTCATCCATGCCGGGCATCAGACGGTATCCTCCGGTCACGGCTTTTGCGGCATCGGTCGTCAGAAACTGTTGCTGCTGTTGCAGGAGCGTGCCCGCGCGCTGGGTGTAGATTTGCGGTTTGAGGCTGAGGTCAAAGGCGCGGCTGATCTCGCCTGTGACTATGATCTGGTTGTGGCGTCTGACGGTCTGAATTCCCGGACACGGATGGAATTTGCGGAGCACTTCAAACCGGATGTGGACATCCGCAAATGCCCCTTCACCTGGCTCGGGACACATCAGAAATTCGACGACGCTTTTACCTTCATTTTCGAGAAGACGGAGCATGGCTGGGTCTGGGCGCATGCTTATCAATTCGACCCTGACACCGCGACTTTCATCGTTGAATGCGCGCAGGACACCTATGATCGCTGGGGTTTCGACGCGATGTCGAAAGAGCAAAGCATCGCCACCTGTGAAAAGATATTCGAAAAATATCTGGGCGGTCATGCCTTGATGTCGAATGCAAATCACGTGCGCGGGTCGGCGTGGATCAAGTTCCCCCGTGTCTTGTGTGAAAAGTGGCATCACCAGAACGTGGTGCTGATGGGGGATGCGGCAGCCACGGCACATTTTTCCATCGGGTCCGGGACAAAACTCGCGCTGGAATCCGCGATCGCTTTGGCCGATTACGTGACAAATGAAACGGATATGGCGGCAGCTTTCCAGAAATACGAAGATGAGCGCCGGGTGGAGGTGTTGAAACTTCAGTCTGCCGCACGCAATTCGCTGGAATGGTTCGAAGAGGTCGAGCGCTACCTTGATCTGAATCCGGTGCAGTTCAATTATTCGCTGCTGACACGATCCCAAAGGATCAGCCACGAAAATCTGCGCGAACGGGATGCGGATTGGCTGGGTGCCGCGGAAAAGTGGTTCCAGACCGAGGCCGGGGTCAGCAGCAATGCCGATGCGCGGCACCCCATGTTCGCACCCTTCAAACTGCGGAGCATGTCGCTCAAAAACCGGGTCGTTGTCTCGCCCATGGCCCAATACAAAGCTGTGGACGGGCTGCCGACCGACTGGCATTTGATCCACTACGGTGAGCGCGCGAAGGGTGGTGCGGGTCTCGTGTATACGGAAATGACCTGTGTCAGTGACACCGGGCGCATCACGCCGGGATGCCCGGGGCTCTATTCCGACGTCCAGGAAACGGCGTGGAAACGCATCGTGGATTTTGTGCATGCAGAGACCGACGCAAAGATCTGCCTGCAACTGGGACATTCCGGCGCCAAAGGGTCCACCCAGCTAGGGTGGGAGGAGATGGACGCACCATTGATGGAGGACAACTGGCCTCTGATTGCCGCCTCGGATGTGCCCTGGTCGAACCGGAATGCCACGCCCCGCCCGATGACCCGCGCCGATATGGACGCGGTCAAAGCGCAGTTTGTCGAGGCAACGGAGCGGGCCGCCCGTGCCCGTTTCGACATGATCGAACTGCACGCAGCCCATGGATATCTGATTTCCAGCTTCATCACGCCTCTGCAGAACACGCGCGATGACGACTACGGCGGCACGCTGGAAAACCGTCTGCGCTACCCGCTGGAAGTCTTTGATGCGATGCGGACCGTCTGGCCGGACGACCGCCCGATGTCGGTGCGCATCTCCGCCCACGACTGGGTTGGAGATCAGGGCGTAACGCCTGAGGAGGCGGTCGCGATTGCCGCCGCTTTCAAAGACCATGGCGTGGACATCTGTGACGTATCCGCAGGGCAGACGTCGGTTGCCGCGCAACCAGTCTATGGGCGTATGTTCCAGACACCGTTTTCCGACCGTATCCGCAACGAGGCCGGGATGGCCACGATGGCCGTGGGCAATATATTTGAGCCGGATCATGTCAATTCCATCCTGATGGCGGGCCGTGCGGATCTTGTCTGCCTCGCGCGCCCGCATCTGGCCGATCCTTATTGGCTGCTTCGGGCGGCAACGACTCTTGGGGATCGCGCGGAAAGATGGCCCGATCCCTATATCGCCGGGCGCGATCAGGCATGGCGACTTGCGGATAAGGATGCGCTGACATCCGAGGTCAAGGTATGAGCGGCCTGTCCGGCAAACGCGCGTTGGTCACGGGGGGCGGCACCGGTGTGGGTGCGGCGATCGCCGCAAGGCTGGCCTCGGAGGGGGCGCAGGTCTGGATCACGGGCAGACGTGCGGAGCCCTTGCACGCCCTGGCATCGCAGCACGACACCATGCAAATGATCGTGGGCGATGTGACAAATGCAAGCGATTGTACGGCGATGATCGCGGCGGCAGAGGGGCCGGACATCGTTGTTGCCAATGCGGGCACATCCCTGTCCAAACCCTTCTCTAAGATGACCGCCGACGATGTTCAGGAGATGTTGTCTGTCAATTTCTTCGGCGTGTTCAACATCTATGCCGCCGCCCTTGATGCGATGAAAACCGCAGGCGCCGGTCGCCTGATATCGGTGGCATCCACCGCGGGATTGAAGGGATATGCCTATGTTAGTGCCTATTCTGCGGCCAAACATGCCGTGATTGGGCTCACCCGATCCTTGGCATTGGAGCTGGCGCACACCGGGATCACGGTCAACGCGGTCTGTCCGGGCTTTACCGAAACACCGATGCTGAGCGCGTCTATCGACAACATCGTGTCAAAGACCGGCCGCAGCATAGCGGAGGCGGCACAGGCGTTGACCGCGACCAACCCGCAGGGTCGGTTTGTCCAGCCGCAAGAGGTCGCGGATGCGGTCGCCTGGCTTGCCGGGCCGGGGGCCAGCGCCATCACCGGCCAGTCCATTTCAATATCCGGCGGAGAAGTCATGTGAGCGAGCCAGGAAAAATCCCGTCTGATCTGAGCAAGGACCGTCTGCGTGTCTGGCTGCGCATGTTGAAGGTCACCCGCATGATCGAGGCGGAACTGCGCGAACGGATGCGGCAAAGCTGGGACATCACGCTGCCCCGGTTTGATGTCATGGCAGCACTCCGCCGCGCGGATGAGGGTATGAAGATGAGCGATCTGTCGGGCGTGCTACGTGTTTCCAACGGCAATGTCACCGGGATCGTGGATCGGTTGGAAGCGGACGGTCTGGCAGAACGGCGCAGTGTGGAAGGTGACAGGCGCGCCATGCGGGTGCTGCTGACCACGCAGGGCCGTGAGATGTTCGATGAAATGGCGGCGGTGCATGAGCTTTGGGTTGATGAGCTTTTTTCACCCATCGGCGCCCAGGGCCTGAGCACGGTGCACACGCGGCTGGGTCGGATAACGGAGAAACTGGAGGCGGAAGACTGATGCCCGACCATTTTAAACTGACGCGGGACGGGACCGTCGCCACTGTCGCGCTGGACCGGCCAGACCGGAAAAACCCACTGACCTTCGAGAGCTACGCCGAATTGCGCGACTGGTTCCGCGCGCTGCAATATGATGAGGAGACAACGGCGGTCGTATTTGCCTCGAACGGCGGTAATTTTTCGTCGGGTGGCGATGTGCACGACATCATTGGCCCGCTTGTCGAGATGGACATGAAAGACCTTTTGCGGTTCACCCGCATGACCGGTGATCTGGTCAAGGCGATGTTGCATTGTGGCAAACCGATTATTGCCGCCGTCGATGGCATTTGTGTCGGGGCCGGGGCCATCATCGCCATGGCATCCGATCTGCGGCTGGGCACGGCGCAGGCGAAAACCGCGTTTCTCTTTACCCGTGTGGGTCTGGCCGGGTGCGATATGGGCGCCTGTGCCATGCTGCCGCGGATCATCGGGCAGGGACGGGCGGCGGAGCTTTTGTACACCGGTCGCGCGATGAGCGCCGAGGAGGGGGCAGAGTGGGGGTTTTTCAACCGGCTCGTGCCAGCGGACGATTTGCTCGTGGAGGCGCAGAAACTGGCGCAGCGCATCTCCGAAGGACCAAATTTCGCGCATATGATGACCAAGACGATGCTCAATCAGGAATGGTCGATGACGCTTGACCAGGCGATTGAATCCGAGGCTCAGGCCCAGGCGATCTGTATGCAGACGCAGGATTTTCGGCGGGCGTACGAGGCTTTTGTCGCCAAAGAAAAACCCGTGTTTGAGGGGGATTGAGCCATGCCGGACACGTCATTTCTGTCATGGCCGTTCTTTGAGGATCACCACCGCGCGCTGGCGTCTGATCTTGAGGCGTGGTGCGAGGCCTCACTGTCCAACGTCGATCACACGGATACTGACAAGGCGTGTATTTCGCTGGTCGCGATGCTGGGGGAGGCGGGATGGCTTGAGCATTCCGCGGTTGATCCCACAGCGCCCGGCAAGCTGGATGTGCGCAGCCTGTGTCTGATCCGTGAAACACTTGCCCGCCACGATGGTCTGGCCGATTTTGCATTCGCGATGCAGGGGCTTGGAACTGGCGCCCTGTCTCTTTTCGGCAGCGACGCGCAGCGCACATGGCTCAGCAAGACCCGCACGGGCAGTGCGCTTTCTGCATTCGCCCTGTCTGAGCAAAAGTCGGGCTCGGATGTCGCAAGCATGGAGATGACGGCCGAGAGGGATGGCAATGGCTACCGCCTGAACGGGGAGAAAACCTGGATCTCAAACGGTGGCATCGCCGATCTCTACACGGTTTTCGCCCGCACGGGCGAAGCGCCGGGGGCGAAAGGACTGTCTGCCTTTCTGGTGCCTTCGGATACGCCGGGCCTGAGCGTGGCGGAACGATTGGATGTAATGGCACCGCATCCCTTGGCGCGCCTGTCGTTTGAGGACGTCCGGCTGGATGCCGACGCGATGATCGGCGCGCCCGGTGACGGCTTCAGGATCGCGATGTCGGTGCTTGATGTGTTCCGCTCCACCGTGGCGGCCGCGGCGTTGGGCTTTGCGCGGCGGGCGCTTGAGGCATCTCTCAGCAGGGTCAAGGCGCGAGAATTGTTTGGCGCGCCGCTCGCGGACCTTCAGATGGTGCAGGGGCATATCGCCGATATGGCGCTTGACGTCGATGCGGCGGCGCTGCTGGTCTACAGGGCCGCCTGGGCCAAGGATATGGGAGCAGAACGGGTCAGTCGCGAAGCCGCGATGGCCAAGCTGTTCTCGACCGATCAGGCGCAGGTTGTCATTGACAAGGCGGTCCAATTGCATGGCGGCGAAGGTGTCCGCACCGGCAGTGTTACCGAAAAATTATATCGCGAAATCAGAGCACTGCGCATCTATGAGGGCGCTTCGGACGTGCAGAAGATCGTGATCGCACGTGCGGTCATGGCGGCGCAAAACTAACCGCGAACCTCGCCCGCCAGTTCGGTCAGCAATTTATGCACCCGGTCGGATCCGATCACGGCCTGTCGCACCAACCGGTCAAATTGCTTGGCAAAACCTTTCACCTGATCCGGGCTGCTGACGACCAGATAGGCGTCACCGATGTAAAGGGCGACGCGTTGTTTGCCAAAAACGGTAAAGGGCGCAGAAAACGTCTTGGTCCCATCGTAGAGGTGCAGGCGCAACGCGGGATAGTTTTCCTTGCACACCCGCGCCATGTAGGTCAGCTGCGCCCGGCATTGCTGGGCATCCGCGCCACGCCAAAGCCCGGTGCGGGCGGATAAATCGCGCAGGGTTTGTACGGGCATAGCTATTTCCACATCCATATCGTCCAGCGAAATGCGTCCCAGCACATTCTCCACACCGCCGCCACGCGCATCGGAAACATCCGCGTCGGCGTCCGGCGCGAGGCTGACCATATCGGGCAGGGTGGAGGGCACATAGCGCAGTTTGAACCCCGCTGCCGCGCTGCGCCATTGATCCAGCGGTGTGGAGCCATCGGCTTGCACGGCTTTTTCAATCTGGACGCTTTCTGCGACCTCCTGCCGCCCTTCCGGCGCGTTTTCAAGGCAGAGCAGCCAATCCACCGAAACACCGCTCACCCGGGCAATGCGGCGCAGCGTTTCCGCGCGGGGGAGACGGTCGAGCTCCGGGTTCAGAAATTGGCTTAGCGCGGAGCGATCCATTCCCACCTCTCGCAGAAAATGACCCTTGCCGGCGGGATGTGAGGTCAGCACCTGCGCGAGACGTTCTTTGAACATGGCGGAGAGATCACGCTTATCCATGTCATGTTAATACACGAAAAGTAGATATTCACAACGAAATCGTTAAATCGTGACGAATGTAATGTATCTTTCACAAATTCACGCTCTTGCGGCAGCGTCGTGGTTTGTCAAACTTCTCGTCGGACATTGATAAACAGCAAACCCATTGAAAGGACCGGATAAATTGGCGACCCCTGCAGCACCTGGCCTCCGGCGGATTGAATGGCCCACGGTTTTCATCGCAGTACTTTGCTACACCGGCTTTGCACTTTCCACGACAACATATGATGTGATCGGCCCCTGGGGCAGCGGTATCCTTCTAGCGCTCTCGCTGACCCTTTACTCCTCGCTCAACCATGAGGTTCTGCACGGTCATCCCTTCCAAAACACGACCTTGAATACGGCATTGGTGTTCCCGGCGCTTGGCCTTGCCATTCCCTACCTGAGGTTTCGCGACACCCATCTTGCCCATCATCACGACCCGGCTCTGACGGACCCTTATGACGATCCGGAGAGCAATTTTATTGATCCCGCGGTTTGGGCGCGGTGGAGCCTGCCCCGGCGCGCGCTCTACAAATGGAATAACACTCTGCTCGGGCGCGTGATTGTCGGCCCGGCAATTTCGACGGCGCTTTTCTATAAGCAGGACGTCATGGCGATCCAGGAGGGAAACCGCTGTATTAGAGACGCATATATCTTTCATGCCGGTGGCCTTGCCTGTGTTGGCATCTGGTGGATTCTGGCCGCAGATATGCCGTTTTGGCTCTATCTGCTCTGTGCCTATGTCAGCCTGTCCGTCCTGAAAATCCGCACCTTTCTGGAGCATCGTGCCCACGAAAAAGCGCGCTGCAGGAGCGTGATTATTGAGGATCGCGGGCTGCTGTCCTTTCTGTTTCTGAAAAACAACCTGCACGCGGTGCACCATGCCTTTCCACGGATGCCTTGGTATCAATTGCAGCCCTATTACGCCGCGCGCCGCGCTGCATTTCTCGAACGAAACGGTGGCTATGCCTATCGGTCCTATAGGCAGATTGCCTATCTGTTCCTGCTGAAAGCAAAAGACCCCGTGCCGCACAGCCTGTGGGACGGATCTGGCGCGCGCACGACTGACGAGGAAACACCAAAGCAAAGTATCGTCCCCGGGCAATAGCAATTTCGCTTGCAGGCTCGACCCGTTTCCAGCTTTGATGCGATCAACGCGAGATCAATCCCGGGGAGTTCAAAGTGGAAACTGCTGATGCGCCTGTTGTGCTGGACCGTTCAGACGGTGTTGCCACGGTCACCCTGAACCGGCCCAAATCGCTGAACGCGCTGTCAGAAGAGATGCTGTCCGCCTTGCAGGCGGCTTTGGATCAAATCGCGCATGATCAATCTGTCAAAGTGGTCATCCTGCGCGGGGCAGGGGCGCATTTCTGCGCGGGCCATAATCTGAAAGAAATGACGGCACGACGACAAGATGCCGACGGCGGCAAATCCTATTTCAATGCGCTTTTTGCCACCTGCTCAAAAATGATGATGTCCATCGTCCATCTGCCGCAGCCGGTGATCGCGGAAGTGCAGGGCATAGCGACGGCGGCCGGATGCCAATTGGTTGCGACCTGCGATCTGGCTGTGGCGTCGGATACGGCGACCTTTGCGACGTCTGGCGTGAACATCGGCTTGTTCTGCTCGACGCCCATGGTTGCGCTGTCTCGCAATGTCGCGCGGAAACAGGCGATGGAAATGCTGCTGTTGGGGGAGTTTCAGCCTGCGGCGCGGGCCGCTGAAATCGGGTTGATCAATCATGTGGTGCCGCAGGAAGAATTGGCCGCTGCCACGCGCGCAATGGCCGACAAGATCGTTTCCAAAGCGCCCATTGCGATCAAGATCGGCAAAGAGGCCTTCTACAATCAGGCCGATATGGATCTTTCGTCAGCCTATGCCTACACAGGCGCCACCATGGCGGACAACATGATGGCCCGCGATACCGAGCGCGGCATAGATGCTTTCATTGCCAAAAAACCGATGCCCGAATGGGCTGATGATTAACCCCTGAGGTTTCAGAGCATATCAGTTTTGAACATCGCGGGGCGGTGGGCTTTCGAGTTTCGGCAAGCGCCTTTCGTATGGCATTCAATCTCGGATGCAGCGGCCATATTGTGCCGACAACAGGTGTAAACGTCCTCTCAGGCCCGCCTCACATAAATTGAAAGATTGCCAACGGCGCGATAAATCGACAATACGCACCAGAGGTTGTAGAAAACGCTTTTCCTGCAGCGTGAACGGATTGAATGACAACATACGGATCGCCGATATCGCGTTTAACCTTTTGCAGTGTCAGTCTCGGTGAGCATGAGCCGTTAGGTTTGGATGAATGAAAAATAACAGTATTGCAGGCTTTGCCGAGCTTCGACGCGCCCGCAGTTCGGGCATCTGGCTTTTGTGGGCGGTGTTCATCTTCAGTGTCTTTGTGAATCTTCTGATGCTGACCGGCCCCCTGTTCATGCTGCAAGTCTATGACCGCGTGCTTGGATCACGCTCCGAAGAAACGCTGGTGGCGCTGTTTTTGCTCGTTGGTGCGCTCTATGGGCTGATGATGTTTCTGGACTACGCGCGCGGGCGCGTGCTGGCGCGTTTCGGGGCACGGTTTCAGTCACAGTTGGACGATCGCGTCTTTGACGCGGTGCTCAGACGCGCACTCTCACCCAAGGAAAGAGCAGCACCGGCAAGCGGTTTGCGCGATCTGGAATCGGTACGGACCCTTTTTGCATCCCCGGTGATGATGGCCTTGTTCGATATCCCATGGACCCCGCTTTTCATCGGGGCCATCTTTATTTTCCATCCGTGGCTTGGCTGGTTGGCGGTGTTTGGCAGCGCGGTTCTCATTGTGATCACGCTGCTCAACAACTGGCTCACCAATTCCAAGACACTGGAAGCTCAAAGCAAATCCCAACGTGCGCATGGGCTGGCAGAACAGGCGCGCCGCTCGGCAGAGGTCGTACGCGCGCAGGGGATGAGTGCCGCCGTTGCCGCACGTTGGCACGACATGCGGGACACCGCGCTTGAATCCTCGATAAAGTCCAGCGACTGGACCGGTGTGTTCACCTCAATGGGCAAATCCTTCAGGCTTTTTCTGCAGTCGGCAATGCTGGCGTTGGGTGCCTATCTGGTGCTTCAGGCCGAGGTGACTGCAGGCGCTATGATTGCAAGCTCGATCCTACTGGGCCGTGCGCTGGCACCAGTACAACAAGCCTTGGGGCAGTGGGGCATGGTTCAGCGGACACGCGCGGCCTGGACGTCGCTGGGCGAGTTGCTCAAGCAAACCCCGGTGGAGCCAGAAACCCATGCCTTGCCGGTGCCACACGCTAATGTGTCTTTTGCGGGTGTTTCGGTTGTGGCCCCCGGTGCGAAATTCCCGACGCTCAGCGGCGTGTCCTTCTACATTGGGGAGGGCGAGGCACTGGGTGTGATCGGCAAAAGCGGCTCCGGCAAGACGACGCTGGCCAAGACGCTATTGGGGCTCACGCAGGTGGCTGCCGGTGAGGTTCGGTTCGGTGGCGCCACGCTGGAGCAATATGACCCGGATGTCTTGGGCACGCATATCGGATATCTGCCGCAGAATGTTGTGCTCTTTTCTGGAACGATTGCGGAGAACATCGCGCGCATGTCCGTCGCACCGGACGAGGCAAAGGTGGTCGAGGCTGCCAAACGCGCCAATGCGCATGAGATGATCCTGTCGCTGCCCGATGGCTACAAGACGGTTGTGCAGGGCGACGACAGCCAGCTGTCCGGCGGTCAGCGGCAGCGTATCGCCCTCGCACGCGCATTTTACGGCGATCCCGTCTTACTGCTGCTGGACGAGCCCAACTCCGCGCTCGACAATGATGGCTCCGTGGCGCTGAACCTCGCGGTGCGCGAGTTCAAGGCGACCAACCGCGCGGTAATCATCATGACGCACCGACCCTCGGCCATTTCGGAGTGTGACCGGCTTCTGGTCATCGATGGCGGGCGGATCAAGGCGGATGGACCGCGCGACGAGGTGCTGAAATCCTTGGTGAGCAATGTGAAAGACATTCAAAGTTCTTTGGCGAAGGGGAAGAGATCGTGAGTGATGCGGCAGGTGAAATTCGCCAATGGAAGGCAACCGGTCCGCTGATGATTGGCGCTTTGGCGCTGGTGGTTCTTGTCGGTGTTTTGGGGGTCTGGAGCGTGCAGGCACGGATCTCCGGCGCGGTCATCGCGCCCGGGATGATCCAGGTGGAATCAAACCGTCAGGTTTTGCAGCATCCGCAAGGCGGTGTTGTGGGGGCCCTCTTGGTGAAAGATGGCGATCAGGTCGCAGCCGGCGATGTGGTCTTGCGCTTTGACGACACGCAGCTGCGCTCTGAGCTGGCCATCATCGAAGGGCAGCTCTTTGAAGTCCTTGCACGCAAGGCGCGGTTGCAGGCAGAACGTGACGGGCTGAGCGCGCTGCCGATCTCCGAAGAGTTGCAGGAAATGGCCGCGCAGGACCCCTCCGTGCAGGCGCTTGTCGATGGTCAGGCGCGGTTGTTTGCGGCGCGGGCTGCGTCATTAAAGCAAAGCGCTGGACAGATCTCCGAACAGATCGCGCAGGCCGAAAACCAGATCGAAGGGGCCACGGCCCAGCTTTCGGCTTTTGAAACACAAAGGGAATTGATCGAAACCGAGCTGACCGACAGTCAGACGCTTTTTGAAAAAGGTCTGTCACCCGCCGCGCGCGTCTCTGCCTTGCAACGGGAGCAGGCGCGTCTTCTGGGCGAGATTGGCAGCGTGACCGCGAGTGTGGCGCAGCTGCGCGGGCAGATCGCGGCGCTGAACATCGAACGCATCGCCTTGACCACCCGGCTGCGCGAAGAGGCGATCACCACCCTGCGCGATCTGCAATTCCAGGAGGTTGAGCTGGTGCAGCGACGCCTCAGCACGCGGGATACGCTGTCCCGCATGGATCTGCGCGCGCCGGTCAGCGGTGTAATCTACGGCAGCCGCGTTTTTGCCCTGCAGGCGGTGGTCTCTCCGGCAGAACCGATCATGTATATCATTCCACAGGACCAGCCGATGGTGGTTTCGGCCCGGATTGATCCGATCCACGTTGATCAGGTGCACCTTGGGCAGACCGCGACCCTGCGCTTTGCTGCCTTCGACCAACGGATGACGCCGGAGCTTTATGGTCAGGTCACCAAGCTTTCGGCGGACGTGTTTACGGATGAGACGACGGGTGTCTCCTATTATCAGGTGGAACTCATCCCGGATGACACGGAAATGGAAAAGCTGGGCGGGCAGGTGCTGCTGCCCGGCATGCCGGTTGAGGCCTTTATCAGGACGGCGGAACGGTCACCGTTGAACTATCTGGCGAAACCGCTCACGGATTACTTCACCCGCGCCTTCCGGGACAGCTAAGGCGCGTTACAGCTGTCAGACCGGGGGCCCGTCGGCTTGCGGATCAGAAGTCGAGATTTTCCACGCTCAGCGCGTTCTTCTGAATGAACTCGCGCCGCGGCTCCACCACATCGCCCATGAGCTTGGTGAAGAGGTCATCGGCCTCTGCCATATCGTCGACCTTCACCTGCAACAGCGTGCGTGCGTCCGGGTCGAGCGTGGTCTCCCACAGCTGATCGGGGTTCATTTCGCCAAGACCCTTGTAGCGTTGCAGCGACAGACCCTTTTCGCCCTCTTGCAGGATCGCATCCAACAGGTCCATCGGCCCCAGGATCGCCTGCATCCGGTCCTTGCGCACCAGTGTTGCGGGCAGGTCGTAGACCTCCTGCAGGCTTTGCGTAAAACTGCCTGTGCGCTTGGCTTCGCCACCGCGCAGGATACGCCCGTCCAGGGTGCGCACTTCCTCGACACCACGTAGAATACGCGCCAGCCGGATGCCATGATCCTGTGTGATCCGTCCCTGCCAGCCGCGCTCATATTCCGCTGCGATCAGGTTCAGACGTGCGGCCACCTTATCCGCGGTGCCCTGCAAATCCGCGTCCACGACGCCGGGCGCAAAAGCCCCTGCAATGGCGGCCTGTTCCAGAATGTGGCGCGGATAATGGGTGGGGAAAGCCTCCAGCACCCGGCGCATTTGCCGCGCCAGATCGACCACGCGAGAGAGGTCCGCGCCGGTGATTTCCTCACCATTGCCCTGTTTCAGCATCGCACCCTCAATGCCCTGCTGGATCAGGTAGTCTTCCATCGCCGCCTGATCTTTCAGGTAGACCTCTGATTTCCCGCGCGACACTTTGTAGAGCGGCGGTTGCGCGATATAGAGATGCCCGTTCTCGATCAGCTCTGGCATCTGCCGGTAGAAGAACGTCAGCAGCAGCGTCCGGATATGCGCGCCATCCACATCCGCATCCGTCATGATCACGATCTTGTGGTAGCGCAGCTTTTCAATGTTGAACTCATCGCGGCCGATGCCGGTGCCCAAGGCCATGACAAGGTTGCCGATCTCCTGGCTTCCCAGCATGCGGTCAAACCGGGCGCGTTCCACGTTCAGGATTTTACCTTTGAGCGGCAGGATCGCCTGCGTCTGACGGTCACGTCCGGTCTGAGCGGAGCCCCCGGCGCTGTCGCCCTCCACCAGGAAAACTTCCGTCTTGGAGGGGTCTTTTTCGGAACAATCCTTGAGCTTGCCCGCCAGGAAATTCACATCCATCGCCGTCTTGCGCCGGGTCAGGTCCCGCGCCTTGCGCGCGGCCTCGCGGGCATGCGCGGCCTCGATGATCTTGCCGACAACAATCTTGGCCTCATTGGGGTTCTCTTCAAACCATTCCGACAGTTTCTCGTTCACCAACCCCTCAACGGCGGGCCGCACCTCGGAGGACACCAGTTTGTCCTTGGTCTGGGAGGAGAATTTCGGATCCGGCACTTTCACCGACAAAACGCAGGTCAGACCTTCACGCGCGTCATCGCCGGTAAAGCTCACCTTTTCCTTCCGCGCAATGCCGCTGGATTGCGCGTAGTTATTGATCGTGCGGGTCAGCGCGCCGCGAAAGCCCGCCATATGGGTGCCACCATCACGCTGCGGGATGTTGTTGGTAAAGGGCAGCACGCTTTCATGATAGCTGTCATTCCACCACATGGCGATTTCGACGCCGATGTCGTCGCGTTCGCCGGTGATGAAAATCGGCTCCGGCATGACGGAGGCCTTGTGGCGGTCGAGGTATTTGACGAATTCCTTCACGCCGCCTTCGTAGAAAAGCTCTGAACGCAGAGGCTCAGCCGGGCGCGCGTCCACCAGAATGATCCGCACGCCGGAATTCAGGAACGCCAGTTCGCGCAGCCGCTTTTCCAGCGTCTCGAAGGAGTATTCGAGGTTCGAAAACGTCTCGGTCGAGGCCATGAAACGCACTTCGGTCCCGGTCTTTTCTGTCTGGCCGACGACCTCCAGATGATTGGTCGTAAACCCGCCCTCAAACCGCGCGACATGTTCCTTGCCCTCGCGCCAGATGCGCAGTTCCAGCCAGTCGGATAGCGCGTTCACCACGGAGACGCCAACGCCATGCAAACCGCCCGAGACCTTGTAGGAATTGCTGTCGAACTTCCCGCCCGCGTGCAGTTGTGTCATGATCACTTCGGCCGCAGAAACGCCCTCTTCCTCGTGAATGCCCACCGGAATGCCGCGGCCGTTGTCGCTCACCGAAACCGATGAATCCTCGTGGATTGTGACCGTCACCGCGTCCGCATGCCCGGCCAAAGCCTCGTCAATGCCGTTGTCGACAACCTCATACACCATATGGTGCAGACCCGACCCGTCATCCGTGTCACCGATGTACATCCCGGGACGTTTTCTGACAGCCTCTAAGCCTTTGAGAACTTTGATAGAATCGGCGCCATATTCTTCTGGCGTCTGCGTGTTGTCGGACATGCCGCTAAACCTTCGTATTTTTCCTATTTTATACGGTTTTTGGGCAGGGATGTCACGCAATTGGCACAATATTTTGTGTCAGATGAGGGGGATAAGCATACCGACCAGAATGAGCAAAAGGCCCGATGTGATATTGATGCGGGTCAGTGTCTGGGGCGCCGTGACAATCGAGCGGACCTGTCCGACAAAAGCGGCCAGCATCAGGTTGCCAATCATCGGGATTGCGACAGAAACCGCGAGGATGGCCGCGATGTCCCAGACCGAGACGCTGCGCAGATCAAAGAAGCCAGGCAGTACGCCCATGTAGAACAAAACAGCCTTTGGATTGCCCAGAATGGCCACCAGCCCGGCCAGAAATCCGGGCCAGAGGCCGGGGCGCGTCAGCCTGCTGTCGGTGCTAATTTTCTGGCGCGCGTGTTTGATCAACAGCACGCCCATGCCAATGAAAACACCACAGGCCACCCAGCGCAGGACCGCCATGAACACATCGAACATTGACAGGATCCAGGAGATCCCGAGGATCGCCACCAGCGGCCAGACGATATCACCAACTGCGACACCCAGGGCAAGTGGCCAGGCCGCCTGAAACCCACCAGAGAGGGCGCGCGCCATGAGCGCCAGCCACACAGGTCCCGGGGTCAGAAAGAGGATCACCAGCGCGCCGGAGTAGAGCAACAGGTCAGCGAGGCTGATGGTCATTGCTGGGGTTCGATCCGGGAAACGCCATCGCTCTCGGAGACCTCGATGTACTGGGCGCGGGGCCCAAGCGTCTCGAAGAGTTCCGGCCCGGTGCCGGTCATCCAGGCCTGTGCGCCCAACTCCACGATTTCATCATACAGGGCCGCGCGGCGGTCAGCATCCAGATGGGCGGCGACCTCATCCAAAAGCAGCAAAGGCGGCGCGCCGAAATCCCGCGCCAGCGCCCGCGCATTGGCGAGGATCAAAGAGACCAAAAGCGCTTTTTGCTCCCCGGTGGAACAATCCTTGGCCGGTACGTCCTTGGCACGGTAAACGCCATATAAATCAGCGCGATGCGGGCCGATGAGGCTACGCCCTGCGGCCATGTCACGGCTGCGATTGTCGGCGAAGGCTGCCCGCAGATCTTCCTCTGTTTCCGGCAAATACCCCTCGGCATGTGTCAGCGTCAGATCCGCCGCAGGGAAGGCCGTTGCCGCCCCGCGTTGGGCGTCGGCCAATTGAGCCAGGGCTGTGCGGCGATTGGTGTCGATGGCGATCCCCGCCTGCGCCATCTGGCTCTCCAGCGCCCCATACCAGGCGGGATCACGCACCATGTCTTTCAGCAGCCGGTTGCGTTCCCGCATGGCCCGTTCATAGGCAAGTGACGCTTCGGCGTGCAGGGGTTCGAAACTCAGGGTGATCCGATCCAGAAACCGCCGCCGTCCCTCCGCCCCTTCGATCCAAAGCCGGTCCATGGCCGGGATCAGCCACAACACCCGCGCAATACGCCCTAGCGCGGTTTGCGGATTGGCCTTGCTGTCGATTTTGACCTGCCGTGCAGCGCCTTCTTCCGACCAGATCTCAACCTCGTGCATCTGGTGCAGAGATTGCAAAACGCCGGTGATTTTCCAGCCCACGGCCTCCGGCCGACGGGTCATGTCCTCCGCACTGGCGCGGCGCAATCCGCGCCCGGGCGAAAACAGCGATACGGCCTCAAGCACGTTCGTCTTGCCGGCACCATTGGATCCAAAAAGCGCCACAGGCCGCGCATCCAACTTCATCCGGGCGATCTTGTGCGATCTGAAATGAGACAGGGTCAGGTGCGAAAGGAACAGCGCCATCCGTGCTCCTTCTCTTGGCAAAAAATATCCTCGCCGAAGGCCAGAATCCCTTAGACGCGCATCGGCATGACAACGTAGACCGCCGATTGATCATTGCCTTCGCGCATCAGCGTCGGATCGCCGGAAGAATTGAACATGAAGACCGCGTTTTCGCGATCCACCTGACTGGCGATTTCCAGCAAGTATTTGGCGTTAAATCCAATTTCCAGCCGCTCGTCCCCATAGGCAACGGCCAGTTCCTCCTCGGCAGCCCCTGAGTCAGGCGCATTCACCGACAATACAAGCCGGTCCTCGTCGAGTTGCAGTTTCACCGCGCGGGAGCGTTCGGAGCTCACCGTGGCCACCCGGTCCACGGCCTGGGCGAAATCGCTGGCGTCGACCTCCAGCTTGCGTGTGTTGCCCTGCGGGATGACCCGCGTGTAGTCCGGGAAGGTGCCATCAATCACCTTGGACGTCAGCGTGATGTCGGGCGTCGCAAAACGAACCTTTGTTTCGGAAACCGACACCGCGATTTTCATCTCGTCATCGTCCAGCAGCTTGCGCAATTCGCCAACGGTTTTGCGCGGCACGATCACGCCGGGCATATCCGCGGCCCCATCCGGTAGATCGGCGTCAATGCGGGCAAGACGATGACCGTCCGTGGCCACGCAACGCAGCACCTGACCGCCTTCAGCGTCAGAGACATGCATGTAGACGCCGTTCAGATAATAACGGGTCTCCTCGGTGGAGATCGCGAACTTCGACTTGTCGAAGAGCCGCCGCAGCACGGGGGCCGCCGCGGAGAAATTCGACGCATATTCCGACGAGGCCATCACCGGGAAGTCTTCTTTCGGCAAGGTGGCGAGCGAGAAATTCGACCGCCCCGCGTCAACGGTCAATCGGCCCGTCGCGCCATCGGCGGTCAGCGTGACAAGCGCCCCATCGGGCAGCTTGCGGACAATTTCATGCAGGGTGGTGGCAGAGACGGTGGTGGCCCCGGCGCGCTCCACCTGCGCGGGCGCCTTATCCACAACCTCGATGTCGAGGTCGGTCGCGCGGAAGGTCACATCGCTGCCTTCGGCTTCAATCAACACATTGGCGAGAATGGGAATTGTGTTGCGCCGTTCAACAACGGATTGAGCCTGGGACACTGCCTTGAGCAGGGCTGCGCGTTCGATGCTGATCTTCATGATGTTTTTATCCTTCCCACCAGTCGGGAAAGGCAAATTACCCGGTTCCACCGACTTCACAAGACTTTTATTGGTTTGTCTGTTGGAAAGGGCAGGGCGTCAAGACCCGCAGGCACTTTGCAGCGCCGCGGGTCAATCATGTGACTATTCTTCCAGCGCGCGGCGCAGAAGCTCCAGATCCTCGGCGATCTGGCCGTCCTGGGTTTTCAACTCTTCGATGCGTTTGACACCATGCATGACCGTGGTGTGGTCGCGCCCGCCAAAACGCCGTCCAATCTCCGGCAGGGAGCGGCTGGTCATCTTCTTGCAGAGATACATCGCGACCTGCCGGGGCCGCGCGTAGGAGCGCAAACGTTTGGGCCCGATCATGTCGCTGAGACGGATGTTGTAGTGATCCGACACTTTGCGCTGGATTTCCTCGACGGTGATCTTGCGCTCCGAGGCGCGCAGCACATCCGACAGGCAATCCTGGGTCAGTTCCATGTTGATCTCACGCCCGACCAGCGAGGCAAAGGCAAAAAGCCGCGTCAGCGCGCCTTCGAGCACGCGCACATTGGTCGAAATCCGGTGCGCCAGGAATTCCAGCACACCCGCCTCAACCTCCAGACCGGGATAGTTGCTGCGCTGCTGTTCCACCTTGCTTTGCAGGATGCCAAGGCGCAATTCATAGTCCGTCGGGTGCAGGTCGACGACCAGACCACATTGCAGGCGCGATTTCACACGGTCTTCAAGGTCCTTGATCTCGCCCGGTGCACGGTCTGCGGAAATGATGATCTGCTTGTTCTGATCGACCAGCGCGTTGAAGGTGTGAAAGAACTCCTCCTGGGTGCTGTCCTTGCCAGCGATGAATTGCACGTCATCCACCATAAGAACGTCCACCGACCGAAAGATTTCCTTGAAGTCCATCATCTTACGGTCGCGCAGGGCCTGCACAAATCGATACATGAACTGTTCCGCCGACAGGTAGAGCACGTTCATTTCCGGACGCCGCACACGCAGCTCATGTGCAATGGCATGCATCAGGTGTGTCTTACCAAGGCCAACGCCGCCGTAGAGAAAGAGCGGGTTGAAGGTCACCGGGCCACCTTCGGCAACACGGCGCGCGGCGGCATGGGCGAGCTCGTTCGGCTTCCCGACCACAAAGGTGTCGAAGGTGAAACGCTTGTCGAGCGGGGCTGTGACCATGGCACCGCCGGATTTTGGCGCCACGGATTTTACGACTTTCGGCGCCTCAGCACCGGCGCCGGGCACTGCGGCACAATCTGCCTCCGCTGCAACGGGGACCGCAAACCGCAGACGGCACACACTGGGATCCTCGGATTTCAATTCATGCAGGATCAGATCCGAAAAGTTCTGGTTCACATAGTTCCCCAAAAAATTCGTCGGCACATCCAAGGTCGCAATCCCGTCATTGCTGGCCCGGAATTCGATCGGTTCGATCCAATTGGTGTAATTATTTTGCCCTACAGTCTTGAGCAGCCGCTGCCTCAACTGCCCCCATTTTTCTTTAGTCATGTTTGACCTGTTTTCCCTTTAGCGTTTCCCAATGAACGCGGTCTCCATTTTTGGAGTCCCACGCCTGCTTCTCCGTTTGCAGATGCCTCGCATTACCGCTCCCACCCAGGATCGGAATGCCACACACCGGCATGTACAGATTTGGCAAAGCCCGACCGATGAGGCCCCACGCAAATGAAGCCAAGTATCAAATCAGACGACACCGTCCGTAGTCTTTTTTGACAGGGCGAAACGCTGTTTTGGCAACGTTTGCAGACTGAATGTGCTACAGGTTATGCAGCACCCAGTTTCCGACGTCAGTATTTTCGCTGCAGTGCGAAATGAACGTTCAGAACCTGTCCCCCCATGGCGAAATGAATCGCACTACACTGGTAGCAAGTTCGTGAGTGGCACGGCAACTGAACTTCATTCTTGACTCTGAATTTTCAAAAAAAGAATCTCTGGCAGGGCGGAAAGAGTCTCAAAAAACGCAAAAAGCGCGCCGGTTGGCGCGCTTTTGTTAACCAATTTAGCTGGTTTTGTTAACCTATTGCTTTGACCCGGGCAGACAGGCGCGAGACTTTCCGCGCTGCAGTATTCTTGTGGAATACGCCTTTTGTCACACCGCGCATCAATTCAGGTTGCGCTTCTTTCAGAGCTGCCGCAGCGGCATCCTTGTCACCGGAGGCAATCGCCTCTTCGACTTTGCGCAGATAGGTACGGATGCGCGAACGGCGCGCTTTGTTGATCTGGAAACGGGCTTCGTTCTGGCGGGCGCGTTTCTTGGACTGTGGCGAATTGGCCATGTGTGCGTCACCTTTTCTAAGGGTTCAATGTGTTTCGATCGCACGATGCCCCCCGTTCTGGTTGAGGCTCAACCAAAGGTGATTCTAGCCAAAGCGGGCTGCACGCGCATGTCTCCGCGGGTCTATAAACAAGCTGCAGGTATTTGCAAACCGCAAAATTCGTCCATAAGCGCCGGGCCCGGTTTCATCTGGCGTAGGACGGTTCCTCCTGATCCTCGGAAGACGGCTCGCTTTCGTCCATCCGGGGCAGCGTCAGGCGAAATTCCGTTTCGGTCTCATCCGAGCGCACGGTCAGCGTGCCGCCATGGCCCAGGGCGATTTGTTGTGCGATGAAAAGCCCCAGCCCCAATCCGTTTTGCGATTTCATGACCTCCGCGCGGGTGAAGGGTTCAAACAGTTTGGCCTGGGCGGCGGGCGGTATCGGTTTTCCGAAATTCGTGACCGTCAGGACTAAATCAATGCCATCATCGAAGGCCCGGACGCGAATGGGCTGATATTGATCGCCGTGAAAGACCGCGTTTGACACCAGATTGGACAACAGTTGACCAATCCGAGCCGCGTCACACTGAATCTGATCGTGAAAGAAAAGGTCTTCGACGATGACCACGCCCGAATTGGCAAGGCGTATTTCTTGAACCACCTGTTCCAGCACCGGCTTCAATGCGACGGGTTCGGCGGCGTCGATGCCAATGTCGCCGCCCAGTCGGGCGCGGGCAAAATCCATGACGTCCGAGATCAGCCCGGTCATACGCACCAGCGAAACCTCTGCCGTCAGCAAAAGCCTGCGGGATTTTTCCGTTTGCTCTTGTCGCAGCGCCGTCCAGATCGCGGAGCTGACAGCGGCAACAGGAGACCGCAGGTCATGGCTCAGCACTGCGATGAACTGTTCACGCAAGCGGGCTTCGTCCTCCCGGGTCTTGAGCATTGCCTCGTTGTTTTTGGCGGCGGTAATGTCCCGGGCGCTGCAAAAGAACAGACCCTCTTCGGGCACCGCGTTCCAGGAAAGCCACCGATAGCTGCCGTCTTTATGTCGGTACCTGTTTTCGAATTGCAGGATCGCCTTGCCTTTTTGGATGTCGGCAAAGGCCTGTTCGGCATCTGCCATGTCATCCGGGTGGAGGAAGTCGAAAAACTGCCGGCTTTCGATGTCTTCAGGCAGGCGGCCCAATGTCTTGAACCAGGCGGGGTTGGTGTCCGTGAACACACCCGTTTCGTCCAGAATACCAAGCAGATCCGGGGTCAGCCGCCATGTCAGACTATCCTTGTCAATCTGTCCAACCATCGGCTTCTCTCGCAACCGCAACTTAGGGTAGAGTACTTATACCTGAAGCTGAAAATAAGCAACGCAAATGTCGCGAAATCCGTGCCATCAGCGCGCAGATCCGCCAACCGATTGGTCAGTATTAGGGCAGTTGATTACCTGTCGCGGAACTGTGCCTCGCGTTTTTCCAAAAAGGCGGACATGCCTTCGGACTGGTCTTCGGTGGCAAAAAGCGAGTGGAACATGCGCCGTTCAAACAGCAGCCCTTCCCGCAGCGGCACCTCGTAGGCGCGGTTCACCGCCTCCTTGACCACCATCACTGATATCATGGACTTTTCGGCGATCTTCTGAGCGGCACCCTGCGCCTCGTCCAGCAGCTTTTTGCACGGCACAACTCTGGACGCCAAACCGGAGCGCTCCGCTTCTTCGGCATCCATGAAACGACCCGTCAGGTTCATATCCATGGCCTTGGATTTGCCGACGATCCTGGTCAGGCGCTGCGTGCCGCCGATGCCCGCAACCACACCCAGATTGATTTCCGGCTGGCCGAATTTCGCGGTGTCAGAGCAGATGATGAAATCGCACATCATGGCCAATTCGCAACCGCCCCCCAGCGCATAGCCAGAAACCGCGGCGATGATCGGCTTGCGCACGCGCATGATCTGATCTGTTTCCGGCGTGAAGAGATCGCCGGAGAATGCTTCGACAAATGTCTTGTCCTTCATCATCGCGATGTCCGCACCGGCGGCAAAGGCCTTCTCCGATCCGGTGATGATGATGCAGCGCACCTTGTCGTTCGCTTGCGCGCTGCCGAGTGCATCCGCAAGCTCGCTCATCAGCTGGTCATTCAGGGCGTTCAGGGCGTCGGGCCGGTTCAGCGTGATCTGCGCCACATGGTTCTCTACATCAACGATGATCGTTTCATAGGCCATTAAAGAAGCTCTCGGTTGTTGTCTGGAACTCCGAGTCTGTAACACGCAGTTTGCGGGGTTCAAGCTATCTTTGGCATTGCGCGCAGTAGAAGGATGAGCGTCCGGATTGAACGATTCGCCTGATGACGCCGGGGCAATCGGGGGTCCGGCAGGGGGCGCCCTCCCGCCCGTAGACGTGAAAGGTATGCTGGAAATATCCAAGCTCTCCATCGGCTTGTCGGAAATCCCGTAGCGATGAACCGCCTGCCTCAATCGCCTCCGACAGCACGTCGCGGATGATGGGAACAAGGCGTTCAACCTTGGGTTTGGAAAGTTTGCCAGCTTTTTGCGTTGGTCTGATTTTTGCGCGAAATAACGTTTCGCAGACGTAGATATTACCCAAACCCGCAACAATGCGCTGGTCAAGCAGGGCCGATTTGACCGGTGTCATCTTGCCTTTGAACGCCGAAACAAGATGTGCGGCGTGAAAATCATTGCCCAGGGGTTCCGGGCCAAGAACGCTCAGCAGCTTGTGGGCGTGGGCGGTTGCTGTTTCCATCATATCCATCGCGCCAAAACGCCGCGGATCGTTGAAGGTGATCCGCGCACCGTTCGCCATATGCAGCACCACGTGGTCATGTTTTTCGGGCGCGGGGTGGTCATGCACGAATGTTCCAAGCGGATCGCCAGAGACTAGCATCCGCCCTGACATCCCCAGATGGATCAGCAGCGTTTCCCCCGAACTCAGATCGGCAAGGATGTACTTGGAACGTCGTCTGAGCCGTTCCACCCGTTGCCCGGTCAGCCGCGTGGCCATACGCGGCGGAAACGGCCAGCGCAGATCGGGGCGGTTGACGTCGGCCTGCGCAATCACGACACCTTCCATCGCGGGCGCCAACCCGCGCCTGACCGTCTCAACTTCTGGCAGTTCCGGCATATGCGCCCCCTGTGACCAAAGGGCCGCATTGTGCATGGGGCCCAGAGCCCTATAACAAAGTCCGAACTGCAAGGACCACAAGTGCCGATGACCGATCACAGCGACAAAACCACCCACTTCGGGTTTGAAACCGTGCCGGAAGGCGAAAAGGCTGGGCGTGTGCAAGGGGTTTTCAGCTCCGTGGCCAGCAAATACGACATCATGAATGATGTGATGTCGGGCGGCATTCACCGCTTGTGGAAAGATGCGATGATGGATTGGCTGGCGCCGCGTCCAGGGCAGAAGCTGCTCGATGTGGCGGGGGGCACGGGCGACATTTCGTTCCGTTTTCTCAAACGCGCAGGCGTGGGTCACGCAACCGTGCTGGACCTGACCGAACCGATGCTGATCGAAGGCCGCAAGCGCGCGGAAGCCGAACAGATGGATGACAGCCTTGATTGGGTGGTGGGCGACGCCATGGCGTTGCCCTTCGACGACAATACCTTTGATGTCTACACCATCAGCTTCGGCATTCGGAACGTGACCCGCCCGCAGGAGGCCCTGAACGAAGCCTACCGTGTGCTGCGTCCCGGTGGGCGGTTGATGGTGCTGGAATTCAGCCAACTGCCGAACCCGATGATGCAGAAAGCCTATGATCTCTACAGCTTCAATGTCATCCCGCGCATGGGTCAGATGATCGCCGGGGATCGTGACAGCTATCAGTATCTCGTGGAATCGATCCGCAACTTCCCGGACCAGGAGACATTTCTGCAGATGGTGCGGGACGCCGGATTTGAGAACGCAAAATACCGCAACCTGACGATGGGTGTCGCGGCGCTGCATTCCGGATGGAAACTATGATCGCACAAAACCGCAGGTCGTCCGACCTTCTTCTGGCCCAAAATATCCCGGGGGACGCGGGCCAGCGGCCCAGCGGGGGGCAGTGCCCCCATCCGGTCGGATTGCGTCAGCAATTCGAAGCGAAGGAATAATCCATGCGCGGACCCCACAATATCTGGCGGTTGATCAGAACCGGCGCCACGCTGGAGCGTACCGGCGCGATGCAGGTTGTCCTCGATGCCTTCGAAGCCCCCCCCGCCTTGCGGTTTGTGGCCCGCGCGCTGGGTCTGCCTTTCAAATGGCTGGGCTACTCGGGGGATCCGAACATGCCCCCCGCCACCCGCGCGCTGACCGCTCTGGGCCCCGCCTATATCAAGTTTGGCCAGATCCTTTCCACGCGTCCCGACGTGGTGGGCGATGAACTGGCAATCCAGCTCCGGGTGCTGCAGGACAAACTGCCGCCCTTCTCCGTGGAAGAGGCCAAAGCCGAAGTGCAGCGTGAACTTGGCCAACCGGTTGATCAGATATTTTCTGATTTCAGCGAACCCGTCGCCGCCGCGTCGATTGCTCAGGTGCACAAGGCCACACTCGCGTCCAACAACGAAGCCGTTGCGGTCAAAGTCCTGCGCCCGAAGATTGAAAAGGCCTTCCGCAAGGACATCGACGCCTTCTATCTTGCCGCCCGCATGGTGGAAATCTTTTCGCCCGGCTCCCGCCGACTGCGCCCGATGGAGGTGATCGAACATTTCGACGGGGTGGTGCGCGGTGAATTGGACCTGCGGCTGGAATCCTCCGCAGCGTCGGAATTCGCGGCCAACACCAAGAACGATGATGGCTTTGATCTGCCGCTGATCAAATGGGAATATTCCGCCCGCCGGGTGATGACGCTGGAATGGGCCGATGGCGCGCCGATGGGCGACAACGCCGCACTGGATGCCGCGGGTCACAACCGCGTGGCGCTCAGCGAGCGGGTCTTGCAGCTGTTCCTCAGCCATGCCCTGCGCGACGGGTATTTTCACGCGGACATGCATCAGGGCAATCTCAAGGTCGCGCCCAACGGCGACATCATCGCCTATGACTTCGGGATCATGGGGCATATCGACGAATACACCCGAAGGGTCTACGCGGAGATCCTCTTTGGCTTCATCCGCAAGGATTACAAACGCGTGGCCGAGGTGCATTTCGAGGCCGGTTACGTGCCTGCGGACAAGGATGTGGATGAATTCGCGCGGGCCCTGCGCGCCGTGGGGGAGCCGATTTTCGGCATGGATGCCAATCACATCTCGATGGGGCGTCTGCTGAACTATCTTTTTGAAGTCACAGAACGTTTTGGCATGGAGACCCGCACCGAGCTGATCCTGCTGCAACGTACCATGGTGGTCGTGGAAGGGGTTGCGCGGTCACTGAACCCGCAGATCAACATCTGGCAGGTGGCCAGCCCGATTGTCACCGACTACATCTCCAAATCCATCGGGCCCAAGGCTGTTTTGACCGACCTCGCCAAAACCGCTCAGGTCTTTGCCCGCTTTGGCCCGCGTCTGCCGGACATGGTCGAAGCGGCCCTGGTCAAGCAGAGCGCCGAAGCGGCAACACCCGCCCCGCGTGGATTGCTGGAACGGGTGTTTCTTGCCGTGATCCTCGGCATCTCCATCGGGGTAGGTGGCGGCGCCTTTCTGCTGTTGGTCACTTTGATGTTTGACTGATCACAGCCGCTCGATGGCCAGCGCGATGCCCTGCCCGCCACCGATGCACATGGTGATCAGCGCTTTGGATCCCCGGATCCGTTCAAGCTCATAGAGAGCCTTGACCGTGATGATCGCCCCGGTCGCGCCCACCGGGTGTCCCAGGGCAATCGCGCCACCGTTCGGGTTGACTTTGGCCTCATCAAAACCCAGCGATTTGCTGACGGCCAGCGCCTGCGCGGCAAAGGCCTCATTGCTCTCGATCACGTCAAAATCACCGGCGCTGAGCCCCGTGCGCGCCAAGAGGTTTTCGACCGCGGGCACCGGCCCGATGCCCATGACCTCCGGCCGCACGCCCGCATGGGCATATCCCAGAATGCGCGCCTTCGGTTTCAGCCCCGCCCTTTCCGCGGCTTCCGCCGTTGCCAGCACGACCGCGCCCGCACCATCGTTGATGCCGCTGGCGTTGCCCGCCGTGACGCTGCCATCTTTCTGGAAAACGGGCCGCAATCCCGACAGCGCTTCCTGCGTCGTGGCTTTGGGGTGTTCATCGGTGGCGAAGGCGACCATATCGCGCTTCACGCGTACGTCGACGGGCACGATCTGGCTGGCAAAACGGCCCGCCTCAATTGCTGCGGCGGCGCGTTGCTGGCTTTGCAGGGCAAAGGCATCCTGATCGGCGCGGGAAATGTCGTGCTCACTGGCCACATTCTCTGCCGTCACCCCCATGTGTCCGGTGCCGAAGGGGCAGTTCAACGCGCCCAGCATCATGTCCAACGTGTGGATATCGCCCATCTTCGCACCCCAGCGTTGATCCGGCACGATGAACGGCGAGCGCGACATGTTTTCAGCACCCCCCGCCAGACCAAACTCGGCGTCACCCAGCATCAACGATTGCACCACCGATACAATCGCCTGTACGCCGGATCCGCACAGGCGGTTTACGTTCATCGCTGGCACGCTGTCGGGCACGCCAGCCTGCATCGCGGCGACGCGACTGAGGTACATGTCACGCGGCTCGGTGTTGATAACATGCCCGAACGCCACATGCCCGATCTGGCTGCCTTCAACGCCCGACCGTTCCAACGCGGCCTTGGCGGCACTGGTCCCCAACTCAATCGGCGGCGTCGCGGCGAGGGATCCGCCAAAGGTTCCAATTGCGGTGCGCGCACCGTCCAGAATGACGATCTCTTGTGTCATGGCGATCTCCCTTGATGTGTTTCAGTGGGACTATGTTGACCCAATGTGGGATTGTCAGCAACGACGTCCCGTCGGCGTTTGTGCGCCGTTGACAGAATCCTGCATATCGGCGAAACCTCCGACATGACGGATAGAGATAACGCCATTCTGACCCAGCTGCCCGCCCGCCTGAAAGAGGCGCGCCGCACGCAAGGCCTGTCGCTCGATGCCGTGGCCAAACTGTCCGGCGTTTCCCGTTCCATGGTCAGCCAGATCGAACGCGGTGAAAGCAGCCCGACAATTGCGACGCTGTGGAATCTGACCCGCGCTTTGCAGGTCGATTTCGCGGGTTTGCTGGACAGCGCGCCTGCCGCACCGCAGATCGAAACCCTGCGCGCGGCACAGGTGCCGACCATCGACAATCTGGGCTCTGGATGCCGTATCCGTATCCTTTCACCGCCTGAAGACGCCGGAAAACATGAAGTCTACGAACTGACGATCGCGCCGGGTGGCGTACTGGACAGTCAGCCGCACACCCGGGGCGCACGCGAGCATCTCACGGTCATTTCCGGCAGCCTAACGGTGACGAGCGGCGAGGTGTCGAGCAGCCTGAACGCGGGCGACACCGCGCGATACGCAGCGGATGTTCCGCACCGGATCACCGCCGCCGGTGGGGAAACACGTGCCTTTCTGGTCGTACAGGATGCCTGATTTCCACGATATCGGACAATTTCCGCTATTGTGATAAATCCCCTATTTCGGATTTCCGTCCGTCATGTTAGATACGGACTGCAAAAGGGAGTCGTATCATGACGCAGGCCTATCTCGATCACATCACCGAAACCCTCGCCCAGATCGCGGCGGATGGGATGATGAAGCGCGAGCGTATGATCACCTCACCCCAGGGTGGTCAGATCTCGGTGGGTAAGCGGGAGGTGATCAACCTCTGCGCCAATAACTACCTCAGCCTGGCGGATCATCCTGACCTGATTGAGGCGGCAAAAGCTGCCATGGATCCGCGCGGGTTCGGCATGGCCTCTGTCCGGTTCATCTGCGGCACGCAGGACATTCACCGGGAATTGGAGCAAAAGCTGGCGGTATTTCTGGGCAAAGACGACTCGATCCTCTTTGCCGCTTGCTTTGATGCCAATGGCGGGTTGTTTGAACCCCTGCTGGGGCCGGAAGACGCGGTTGTCTCCGACGCCTTGAACCACGCGTCGATCATTGATGGTATCAGGCTCTGTAAGGCCAAAAGATACCGTTACGCCAATTCCGACATGGTGGATCTGGAAGGGCAGCTGAAGCTGGCGCGCGAGGAAGGTGCGCGGTTTATCCTGATCGCGACAGATGGTGTGTTCAGCATGGACGGCTATCTGGCGAAACTGCCGGAGATCAAAGCGCTTGCTGAAAAATATGACGCGATGGTCATGGTCGATGACTGCCACGCCACCGGGTTCATGGGCCCGAAGGGCGCTGGCACCCCCGCACATGCCGGTGTGGATGTGGATATCCTGACCGGGACGTTAGGCAAAGCCTTAGGCGGTGCCATAGGTGGCTATATCGCCGGGCCGCAGCCGATCATCGACCTCTTGCGCCAGCGCGCGCGGCCTTACCTCTTTTCCAACTCGCTGCCGCCTTCGATTGTCGCTGCCGGGATCAAGGCGCTGGACCTGGTGGAACAGGGGGATACGCTCCGGGATCGCTTATTCGAAAATGCGAAATACTGGCGCGCGGGCTTGGAGAAGCTGGGGTTCGCGCTTTTGCCCGGCGAGCATCCGATCATTCCGGTCATGCTGGGCGAGGCGCAATTGGCGCAGGATATGGCCGCAAAGCTATTTGAAGAGGGTGTGTTTGTATCGGGGTTCTTCTTCCCCGTGGTGCCGCGCGGACAGGCCCGCATCCGCACACAGATGAACGCGGCCCTCACCCGCGAGGATCTGGATCGTGCCCTGCGCGCCTTTGAGGTGGCGGGCCGCGCCTGCGGGGTACTCACATGACCAACGAGATGAAAGCCCTGTCGAAGCTGCACGCCCGCGAAGGGCTGTGGATGATCCACGCGCCGGTGCCGGAGATTGGCCCGGATGACGTGCTGATCCGGATCAACAAGACCGGCATCTGTGGCACCGACATTCATATCTGGAACTGGGACGACTGGGCCTCGCAAACCGTGCCGGTGCCGATGATCACAGGCCATGAATTTGCTGGTGAGATCGTGGAAATCGGCTCTAATGTTGAGGATTTGACAATTGGTCAGCGCTGCTCCGGCGAGGGTCATCTGATCGGTAAAACCTCGCGTCAGAGCCGCGCGGGCAAATTCCACCTTGATCCCGCCACGCGGGGCATTGGGGTGAACGAGCAGGGGGCATTTGCGCAATACCTCAAGCTGCCGGCCTTCAATGTGGTGCCCCTGCCAGATGAGATATCGGATGACATCGGCGCGATCCTCGATCCGCTCGGCAATGCGGTGCACACCGCGCTCAGCTTTGATCTGGTAGGCGAGGATGTGTTGATCACCGGGGCCGGGCCCATTGGCATCATGGCCGCCGCCGTTGCGCGCCACGTGGGGGCACGGCATGTAGTGATCACCGATATCAATCCCGCGCGTCTGGACTTGGCCGCGCGCGTGACAGATGTGGTACCGGTCAATGTGGCAGAGGGGGAATTGGCCGAAACAATCGCTGATCTGAAGATGAAACAGGGGTTCGATGTCGGTCTGGAAATGTCCGGAAATCAGCGCGCGCTGGATCAGATGGTCGAGGCCATGACCATGGGCGGCCGCATCGCCATGCTGGGCATTCCGCCCGGCAAAAGCCCGGTCGATTGGAGCCGCATCGTCTTCAAGGCGATCACCATCAAAGGGGTCTACGGGCGCGAAATCTTCGAGACCTGGTACAAGATGATCGCGATGTTGCAAAACGGGCTGGACGTGAGCCGGGTCATCACCCACCGCTTTGCGGTCGATGACTTTGAGGCCGGGTTTGCCGCGATGAAATCCGGCGGATCGGGCAAGGTCGTACTGGACTGGACAGGATAACGGACATCTACGCGCAAGACAGTTTCTTCACCCTGACACTGGCCGGGCAGGTCGGGCTCGGCGTTTTGTCGGCGCTGCTCGCCACCGGCTTGATGGTGCTGAATTGGAGGGTCTCCCGGAGCCGCGGTCTGATGGTGCGGTGTCTTTTGGCTCTGGTTCTATTCTGGCTTTTTGTCTGGCTCTCGCCACAGATCTACTACTGGTATTATCTGCTGATTTTCGATGGCCTGCCGGTGCAATCGGTGATTGGCACACCTCCAACGCCCTTCGATCTGATCCGGCTGCTTGGATTTTCCGACCGTCATGACCTGAGCCACCACGGTCAGGGTGTATTGGGATGGGCCCTGGTCCTGACGGCGTTATGGCCGCAACGGCACCCGACCGGCATCTGAAAGCAACCAGCAGTCGCGCCCTTCAAAAACAGCCGCGTGAAGCGGGCGGAAATATCCCGCCCCGCCATCAAGGTTCACGCGATTGCCTGCATGTTCGGGATGCTCCAGCGCCGTGTGCCCGTGCACGACCAGTGGGCCGTGCGATTTGCGGTACTCCAGAAAGGTTTGACGGATCCAGACAAGGTCATCTTCGATCTGCTTGTCCAATGGCACCTTGGGTCGGATGCCCGCATGCACGAACAAAAGCTCCCCCACCTGATGCATCAGTGGCAGGTTTTGCAGAAAATCACGGTGTACTTGCGGCACAGCTTCGACAGCCGCCGCCTGGATCACATCCACCGGTGCCCCATCTTCGGCGGCAACCCCGTAAGAAGCCATCGTTTTGTCCCCGCCCAGACGGGGATTGAACCACAAAAGATCCGGGCGCGTTGCGGGGTCGTGCACGATCATATAGTCCAGAAAACGGCTCAGATACCGATCATGATTGCCCTTGATCATCGTCCAGTCGCGACCCGCGGTCTGTGCATCGATCAGGAACTGCAGGACGCCTTTGCTGTCCGGCCCACGGTCGACGTAATCGCCGACAAACACCACTTGGGCATCCGGGCCGCCGTCCGCTTCAATGAGGTTTAGAACCCGGTGCAACTCTTCCAACTGACCGTGGATGTCGCCGATGGCATAGATCGGATGGGTCATAGCGAACCTCTGAGATATCTGCGCCGATTACGAGAAGGCGGCGCAGATAAGGAAGTAACAGACCGTCAGGCCACGTCAAATTGCAGCGGTTTGATCTGGGTGAACATACCGGTCTCGGCCAGCTTGGCACGTGCCTCGGCAGGTACCGGTTCGTCGACGTAAAGCAGCGCAATCGCCTCGCCGCCTGCTTCGGCACGACCAAGGGTAAAGTTGGCGATGTTGACGCCGTTATCGCCCATGGTCTGGCCCAATGTCCCGATGATGCCCGGCACGTCCTCATTGGTGGTATAGAGCATATGGCTGCCGATCTCCGCGTCGATATTGATGCCCTTGATCTGGATAAACCGCGGCTTGCCATCGGAAAAGACCGTACCGGCGACGGAACGTTCGCGCTTGGCTGTCACCACCGTGACCTTGATATAGCCATCAAAAGCACCGGACTTGTCCTGATTGGTGGTGGAAATCTGGATGCCGCGTTCCTTCGCGATGAAGGGGGCGGAGACCATGTTCACATCCGGATTCACTTTTTTCATGATGCCGGCAATGACGCTGCAATTGAGCGCTTCAAGGTTCATTTCCGCGACCGCACCGTCGTAAAGGATGTTGATGGCGCGGATGGGTTCATCCGTCATCTGCCCGATGAAGCTGCCCAGGTGCGCGGAGAGTTTGACCCAAGGGCCCATGACCTTGGCTTCTTCCGCCGTGACCGATGGCATGTTCAGCGCATTGGTCACCGCTCCGGTCAGCAGATAGTCGGACATCTGATCCGCCACCTGCAGGGCCACGTTCTCTTGTGCCTCGGTCGTCGCCGCGCCCAAGTGCGGCGTGCAGACAACATTTGGCAGATGAAAGAGCGGGTTTTCATTGGCCGGTTCCTTGGCGAAAACGTCAAAGGCGGCGCCGGCAACATGGCCGGATTTCAGCGCATCGGCCAGGGCTGCCTCATCCACCAGACCACCGCGGGCACAGTTGATGATGCGCACCCCCGGCTTGGTTTTCGCGATGTTTTCCCGCGACAGGATGTTCGCGGTCTGATCGGTGAACGGCACGTGCAGGGTGATGAAATCCGCCCGTCCCAACAGATCTTCCAGCTCAACCTTTTCAACACCCATTTTCTTGGCCTTTTCCTCACCCAGGAAAGGGTCATAGGCCAGCACCTTCATTTTCAACGCCCGGGCGCGGTCACAGACGATACCACCGATGTTGCCAGCACCGATCACACCGAGCGTCTTGCCTGTCAGCTCAACGCCCATGAATTTGGACTTCTCCCACTTGCCGTCATGCGTCGAGGCGGAGGCCTCGGGGATCTGCCGCGCCACCGCAAACATCATCGCGATGGCATGTTCCGCCGTCGTGATCATGTTGCCGAAGGGCGTGTTCATCACGATAATCCCCTTTTTAGAGGCTGAATCCTTGTCGATATTGTCGGTGCCGATCCCAGCGCGCCCGATAACTTTGAGGTTGGTCGCAGCCTCGATGATCTTCTCCGTCACCTTGGTGGCGGAGCGGATCGCGAGACCGTCATAGTCACCAATGATGGCTGCGAGTTTTTCTTTATCCTTGCCCACATCGGGCTGAAAATCCACGTCGATGCCGCGGTCGCGGAAAATCTGAACGGCGGCTTCCGAGAGTTTGTCGGAGATGAGTACTTTGGGGGCCATTTGGCGCTCCATTTCTTGAAACTTTAGAATGTCAGGATGGGGTGGGTCGGCAGGTTATGCCGACGCCATTTGTGCTTCGATCTCGGTCTCGAAGGCCCATGCGAGCCAGGGCAGCATCGCCTCGATGTCCGCGGTCTCCACCGTGCCGCCGCACCAGATGCGCAGGCCCGCAGGGGCATCGCGGTAGGCGCCGATGTCGAGTGCGACGCCTTCGTCCGCCAACCGCTTGGCCACCGCTTTGGCAAAACTCGCGCCATCGGTCACATCGTCGCTGGCAAACTTCAGGCAGACCGATGTGTTTGACCGGGTTGCCGGATCGGTTGCGAGGAAGTTGATCCAGTTATGTTGCTCTACAAAGGCCGTTATGGCCGCTGTATTGGCATCCGCGCGTGCGATCAACCCGGGCAATCCGCCCACGGATTTGGCCCAGTCGAGCGATTGCAGGTAGTCTTCGACACAGAGCATCGAGGGCGTGTTGATCGTTTCGCCTCTAAAGATGCCCTCGATCAGCTTGCCGCCTTTGGTCAGGCGGAAAATCTTCGGCAAGGGCCAGGGTGGTGTGTAGTTTTCCAGCCGCTCCACTGCACGGGGTGACAGAATCAGCATGCCATGCGCCGCCTCGCCGCCCAGCACTTTCTGCCAAGAGAAGGTCGTCACATCGAGCTTGTCCCAGGGCAGATCGACAGCAAATGCCGCGGACGTCGCATCGCAAAGGGTCAGCCCCTTGCGGTCCGATGGGATGACATCGCCCGACGGCAGGCGCACGCCGGAGGTTGTGCCGTTCCAGGTAAAGCACACGTCGTTGTCGTAGTTCAGCGCGGCCATATCGACGATCTCGCCGTAGTCGGCGGTGTGCACGGTGTGGTCGATTTTCAGCTGCTTGGCCACGTCCGTGACCCATCCCGCCCCGAAGCTTTCCCAGGCGACCATCTCTGCCGGGCGTTCCCCGAGCAGTGACCACATCGCCATCTCGAAGGCGCCGGTGTCGGAGGCCGGTACGATCCCGATGCGGTAATCATCGGGCACGCCGAGGATGTCGCGCGTCGTCTCGATCGCTTCCAGCAACTTCGCCTTACCGGGGGCTGCACGGTGCGAGCGTCCCAGAGGCGCGGAGGCCAGTTTTGCCAGATCATGGGTGGGGGGTTTGGCGCAGGGGCCAGATGAAAAACGCGGGTTCGACGGTTTGGTCGACGGTCGAACGTAATCCGGCCGCGTGACCGGTTTTTGGTTAGCCATTGATGCTATCCTTCCAGATATGCGCCCTTCGTTGGGGAAGGGTGTCCCACGCACGGGTCTATGGCGGTCTGCGGTCTGGTGCAACGCGAAAAACGGCGCTAGAACGCCGCAAATTCGCTTTTTTGCGACATCCCCTGCGCCGATCGGAAACTTCATTCATGTACACCGTCACCCTGCTGGCAGCGCCCGCCGCGCGAAATCTTGAACCTGCGCTGGTCGAGGCCCTGCGCAATGCCTGGGGGGGCGGCGATGCGCTCTGGCTCTCGCCAGACGAAGTGGCTGCGTTTTCGATGGACCACGTCCCGGACAATCGCTGGGGCGTTTGGGCGGACGTACAAAAACAGGGCGTTGATCTGGTTGTGCAGCCAACTGCCGACCGCCGCAAAAAGATGCTGCTGGCGGATATGGACAGCACCATGATCCAGCAGGAATGCATTGACGAACTGGCGGATGCAGCGGGCATTGGCGACAGGGTCAAGGATATCACCGCGCGGGCGATGAATGGCGAGCTGGATTTTGAAGAGGCTCTGCGCGCGCGGGTCGGGTTGTTGAAAGGCTTGCCGGTATCGACCATCGCACAGGTCCTGGCGGAGCGGATCGACTACATGCCCGGCGGTCGGGTGCTGCTGGCAACGATGAAGGCGCATGGAGCCTATGCCGCTCTTGTGTCTGGCGGGTTCACGGATTTTACCAGCGCCGTAGCCGCAACGCTGGGGTTTGACGAGAACCGGGCGAATACACTGCTGTCCGAGGGGGGTGTGCTGACCGGGGATGTCGGTGTCCCCATTTTGGGCAAGCAGGCCAAGGTTGACGCGCTGGTCGACATTACCGCGCGTCTGGGAATTTCCGAGCAGGATGTGCTGGCCGTGGGTGATGGGGCGAATGACCTCGGTATGCTGGGACGCGCGGGCACCGGAGTGGCGCTGCACGCCAAGCCGGTGGTGGCCGCAGAATGCGATGTGCGGATCAACCACGGCGATCTGACCGCGTTGCTGTATTTACAAGGCTATGCGGCATCGGAATTCGTCACGCCCTGATCAGAGACGACTCACCCCATTCTGTGCTAATCTTCGCTCGGTTCAGACGGGAGGACGCACCATGCCAGAATTCGTATTCGCCTATCACGGCGGCAAAACACCAGACACGGAAGAAGAGGGCGCCAAGGTCATGGCCGCATGGCAAGCCTGGTTCGAGGGTATGGGAAAGGCGGTCGTGAACCCGGGCAACCCTGTCGGCATGTCCAAAACGGTGACGGCAGAGGGTGTCGAAGATCACGGCGGCGCAAACCCCATTTCCGGGTTCAGCGTCGTGGCGGCAGCGGACATCGATGAAGCCATCGACATGGCCAAAGGCTGTCCGATGGTCACGGATGGCACAGGATCCATCGAAGTCGCCGAAGTGCACCAGATGTGATCAGGTAAGCCCTGCCGCGGGCTTGATCCAGCCGGTCTGGATGCCCAGCCTGTTGGTGATGGGCGCGTTCAACCGTTTGCGCGTGGCCGGATGATCAGGCTCTAAAACTCCCAATTTGACCAAAATCGCGGCGATGGCGCATTCCGACGCCCGGGTTGTGCCGTCGACGATCTTGAGGGCGATCCCGAGTTTCTGCTCCGGCAGGATGCCGATGAAAAACGCCTCCGCGCCGGTTTTGATCGCAACCTGACCGTTCATGGCGCGCATCAACTCGGTGCAGGCGCGCCCCTCACCTGCGACCAGATCCGGATGTAGGCGCATCGCTTCATGCAAGCGCGCTTCCGGGCTGCCCGACGGTGCCGCTGCAAAATGCGCCATTGCGCGGGCCATGCCGTGCAGGCTGCATGCAAAGTTGGGCGCCGAACAGCCATCGATGCCAAACCCAGGCGAGGTTTCCCGTGTTGTGGCCTCGAACACCTCAAGGCATGCCTGTTGCACCGGGTGATCGGCCTCCACGTATTCCGGACCGGCCCCCATATGTTTCGCCAGCGTCAGGAACCCGGCGTGTTTGCCGGAACAGTTGTTGTGGATCTGGCAGGGTGCCTCATGCGCGCAGATCAGCCCCTCGCGGGCTGTGCGATCATCGGGCAGTTGCGGGCCACAGCGCAGCGCATCATCGTCAAGACCAAGTGTCTGCAGCCATGTGTCTACCCGTTCCGTGTGAATAGCCGCGCCATTGTGTGACGCGCAGGCCAGCGCCAGATGTTCGGGGGTCAGATTGGCCTGATCGGCAGCCCCTGAGGTGATGAGCGGCAGTGCCTGGATCATCTTGGCAGAACTGCGCGGCAGCACGGTCGCCTCCGGGTCACCCCAGGCGTCGACAATCTGGCCGGAAGCATCGCAAATCACCGCATGTCCGGAATGTGCGCTTTCCAGAAAATCGCCACGCCAGATTTCGACCATGGGAGCGGCTTGCGTCATTTTAACCCTCAAGATTTTGGCAAAAACCTGCTAATCGGCCTTTCCGGGGTCGCGGCTTTTGCGTTACTGTGACACTTGTCGAGAAGAAAAACAGGTCATGCAAGAGAGCGGGTCGAAAAAGGCACGCCAGGCGGGCCATAAAGTTGTTGAGGTTAAGGACGGCTGGAGGCTGTAAAAGATGCGAATTTATAAGGGTTTCATTGGTTTGGTCTCAGCATTTGCGCTGACAGGTATGGCCGCACAGGCACAGGGCCAAAGCAGTAATCTGGTGGCAGAGAAAACCGATTGGGGTGTCTACGAAGACAACGATCCCAAGGAATGCTGGAGTGTTTCCGTGCCCACGGAGACGGTAAACACCCGTGAAGGTCGGGTTGTTGCGGCGACGCGCGGTCAAATCTTGTTGATGGTGTTTTTCCGTCCCGGGTCAGGTGCGAATGCGCAGGTGACCTTCACTGGCGGGTATCCTTTCGCCAGCGGCTCCAAGGTAAACGTCGAGATTGGCGGGACCAGCTACGTGCTCTTTACCGACGGGGAATGGGCCTGGCCGGAAGATTCCGCCGAAGACGAGAAAATCGTGGCGGCCATGAAGCGCGGCGCGGATGCTGTGGTGACCGGGCTCTCCAGCCGGGGTACGACGACAAAAGATACTTTTTCGCTGCGTGGGTTCACCGCGGCGCTGGAAGAAGCCCAAACACGCTGCGCAAGCTGAGCTGAAGAAATCACCGGGCTTTTCCTTTTGATCTTGGCGCAAACCTCTATATAGAGGCCCATCTTCGCCACGATAGGAAAACCTATGTCCGCTGCAGCGCCGATTACGCAAGACGTCCACACCATACCGCGCAAATTGCCGGATGGGCCGGTCAACCTTGTCGGGTTGACGCGGGATGCCATGCGATCCGTGTTGATCGATGCCGGGACCCCGGAAAAGCAGGCCAAAATGCGGGTCGGTCAGATCTGGCAGTGGATTTACCAATGGGGTGTCCGCGATTTTGACGCGATGACCAACCTCTCCAAGGCCTTCCGCGCCGACCTGAAAGAACGCTTCGTGATCGAGGTGCCTGAGGTCGTTTCCAAACAGGTGAGCGAAGATGGCACGCGCAAATATCTCGTGCGGATTGCGGGCGGTCATGAGGTCGAAGTGGTTTATATCCCCGAAGAGGGGCGCGGGACGCTGTGTGTGTCGAGCCAGGTCGGTTGCACGCTGACCTGTTCGTTCTGTCACACCGGCACACAGAAACTGGTACGCAACCTGACAGCGGGTGAGATCATCGGTCAGGTTATGATGGCGCGCGACGATCTGGGCGAATGGCCGGAGATTGGCGCACCCAAGGATGAGACGCGCCTTTTGTCGAACATCGTGCTGATGGGCATGGGCGAGCCGCTTTACAATTTTGAAAACGTCCGCGATGCGATGAAGATTGCGATGGATCCGGAAGGCATCCAGCTCAGCCGCCGCCGGATCACGCTCAGCACCTCCGGTGTGGTGCCCGAGATTGCCCGCACCGCGCAGGAAATCGGCTGCCAGCTTGCGGTGAGTTTTCACGCCACCACGGACGCGGTGCGCGACAGGCTGGTGCCGATCAACAAGCGCTGGAACATCGAGGTGCTGCTGGAGGCGCTGCGCAGCTATCCGAAAGTGTCAAATTCCGAGCGGATCACATTCGAATACGTGATGCTGAACGGGGTCAATGACAGCGACGAGGACGCGCGCCGGTTGATCAAGCTGATTGATGGCATTCCCGCCAAGATCAACCTGATCCCTTTCAACGAATGGCCGGGCGCACCTTACAAGAGATCCTCCAACAACCGTATTCGCGCCTTTGCCGACATCATCTACAAGGCGGGCTATGCCTCCCCGATCCGGACACCGCGGGGCGAAGACATTATGGCGGCCTGTGGCCAGTTGAAATCCGCAACCGAACGTGCGCGTAAATCGCGCCGGCAGATTGAGGCTGAGGCAGGGCTGGCTGGCGAATAATGCGTCGGCGCGATGCCTTGATCATAGGCGGGGCCTTTGCCGTCGCCATCGCCATCCCACCCATATTGCGGCGCAGTGCAGACACTTTGGAGTTCACGGATTTGCCCGGATTGCCGGGTTTCAGACGGCTGGAACGGGGAAACATCAGCGCCGCGCCGGATATGTTCACCGGGTTGAGGACGCCTGAAGAAGCGGAGGCTGATGCGCGTCTGCCCAAAAACCTATGCGGCGCCGTTTTCCCGGACCCACCGCCGTTGGGTCAGATGCCAATTGCCGTTTTTAGTGACTATTATTGCCCATATTGCGCCGTCCTAGACAAACGTCTGGCTGATTTGCAGGAGCGCGGTGCGGCGATTGATCTGCGGTTTCATGAACTGCCGCTCTTGGGGGACCGGTCCCTCTGGGCCGCGCGCGTGGCATTGGCCGCTGGGCAACAGGGTGATCATCGGGACATTCATCTTGATATGATGCAACGCACATTACGTCCGGGCATTGCGGGTGCGCGCGACGTGGCTGAACGGCACAGTCTTGACGCAGATCGGCTGATGGCGGATGCGCGCAGCGACCGGATGACACGCACCATCGAGGACGCACTGGCGCTGGGGCGCGCGCTGGGCATTCCCGGCACGCCGGGTGTCATGATCGGCCGTACGTTGGTGATTGGCGCGCTGCCCGAGGCGACGCTTGAACAGATCATTTCGATGGAGCAGCAGACCGCATTTACCGGTTGCCGATGATCAAATGGGGCCGCCCGTACGTGGGCGACCCTCAGAAAATCAGTGTCTAACACGGCCTGCGGCCATCCCTTGCGCCATGCCCTGCATGAAGGCAGCGGCCACCGGCGGCATCGCTTCTTGCGATTCCTGCGCGTGTCTTGGCGTGTCAGGTTTGTGCGAAGGGCGCGCGGCCAGCATGAACAGCAGACCGGTCCCCAAAAACGCACCCCCCATGATGGCGCAGGCGGTAATCGGGTCGGTCAGGGTGAGCAGCAGCAACAGCGCTGACGCACTCAAAAACCCGATCCCGGACAGTGCCAGTACCGCACCTATGCCACCAAGAGCAAAACGCTGGGCGGTCTTTTTGATTTGATGTCGCAGGCGCGCAAACATGTTACGAGCGCCGCGCTGTCATCATGCCAACGAGAAAGCCGAGACCCGCGGCAATGCCCACGGCCATCGCGGGCTGCTGGCGTACCGTGTCTTCGGCCTTGTAATACGCAGCTTCCGCATCTGCGCGCAGCTTCTCGCCGGTTTCCACGGCTTTTGTCTGGGCCGCGTCGGCCCGATCTGCGGCAGCTCTTTTCAACGTAGACGCGGCATCGGCGGCGCGCGCCTTGGCTTCGTCTTTCTTGTCTTGCGCCACCTCGGACATCAGAGCGGTCAGCGCTGCGATGTCTTCCTTGATCGTCTCAATCTGGGCTGTGACGTCAGCGGTATCGGTTTTTCCATTCGTGCGTGCTTGTGCCATTTGATCCTCCGTAAGTTACTCACGGCCTCGGTGCGGCGCGTGATTGGCTATTCGGGAGACCAACCGACGCGGGCTGGCAAAAGTTCCCTCAGCCGCGCCCGGGCAATTTGTCGCGGGCGGGCAGATCTTCCCAGTTTTCGATCAGATGCATCGCCTCCGCCGCGCTGTCGACAAAGCGGAAAAGCGACAGATCCTCCTCTGAAATTGTGCCCGCATCCGCCAGCGCCTCCCAATCCAGAATCCGTTCCCAGAATTCGCGACCAAAAAGCAGTACCGGCACCGGCTGCATGCGTCCGGTCTGGATCAGGGTGAGCGTTTCGAAGAGTTCATCCATCGTGCCAAAGCCGCCCGGAAAGGCGCAGATCGCACGGGCGCGCATCAGAAAATGCATCTTGCGGATCGCGAAATAGTGGAAGTTGAAGCAGAGTTCAGGCGTCACATATTCATTGGGGGCCTGTTCATGCGGCAGCACGATGTTGAGCCCGATGGAGTGCCCGCCCGCGTCCAGCGCGCCTCGGTTGCCCGCCTCCATCACGCCCGGACCGCCGCCGGTGACCACGACGTTTTCACGCCCGTCGCTCTCAAGGCTCTTGAGCGTCATTAAACGGGCAAACTCGCGCGCCTCATCATAGAAATACGACAGCTGTGCGAGCTTTTTGGTGCGCGCCCTGTCTTTGTTGGCGGGGCTGGGAATGCGCGCGCCCCCGAAGAGCACGATCGTGCTGGTGATGTTATGCGCGTCCAGCATCATTTCCGGTTTGAGCAACTCAAGCTGTAACCTGACAGGCCGCAGCTCCTCGCGGCACATGAAATCCTCGTCGGCAAACGCAAGCCGGTAGGCCGGTGCGCGCGTCTGCGGCGTATCGGGCACCACTCTGGTGGCGTCGCGGTCGGCATGAGCATCGCGCAAAGGATGGCGGGGTTTATTCATCTTGGTCACTCCGGAAACTCGTTTCGGGCAGGGGTGCATGTCGTGCGCCAAGATGCAATCTCTTTGCTCGGCCCCGGTGGATGCTGAATGATTGCACGTGTGGCACCGGGCTTGTATAGGCGCTTCATTAACATTTTTTTCTCGGGGGAGGCCGCATGTCCAACGCACAGCTTGAAACTGCCATCGAAGCCGCATGGGAGGCGCGTGACGCAATCACGCCAGCAACAACAGGCGAAACGCGTGAAGCCATCGAAGATACGCTGGCCGCGCTCGATGGTGGCACGCTGCGTGTTGCGGAAAAACAGGCAAGCGGCGATTGGCACGTGAACCAATGGGCCAAAAAGGCCGTGCTGCTCGGGTTCCGGATCAAAGACATGGAAATGCAGACCGGCGGGCCGCAAGACGGCGGCTGGTGGGACAAGGTCGACAGCAAATTCGCCGGCTGGGGCGATAATCAATGGAAAGCCGCGGGCTTTCGCGCCGTGCCAAACTGTGTCGTGCGCAAATCGGCCTTCATCGCGCCGGGCGTGGTGCTGATGCCGTCCTTTGTGAACCTGGGCGCCTATGTCGACGAGGGAACCATGGTCGATACCTGGGCCACGGTCGGCTCCTGCGCGCAGATTGGCAAGAACGTGCACCTCTCCGGCGGCGTCGGCATCGGCGGTGTGCTGGAACCGATGCAGGCCGGTCCAACGATCATCGAAGACAACTGTTTCATCGGCGCGCGGTCCGAGGTGGTCGAGGGCTGCATCGTGCGCGAAGGATCTGTGCTGGGCATGGGTGTTTTCATCGGCAAATCGACCAAAATCGTGGACCGCGAGACCGGTGAATTTACCTATGGCGAAGTACCTGCAGGGTCGGTGGTCGTGGCCGGTTCCATGCCCTCCAAAAACGGGGTGAACCTCTATTGCGCGGTCATCGTCAAAAAAGTTGATGCGCAAACTCGCTCGAAAACGTCGATTAACGAATTGCTGCGCGATTAACCGATATTTAGGACCTGAGGCAATTGTGCCTCAGGATTTCCCGGGTATCGCCCACAGCCCGATGTATTCCGGCCCGGATGTGAATTTATCCGAAGAGGATGCGTCATGCTTCGGTCCCCATATCCTTTCAAACGCTGCAGGTTGTTTCCGATCTGCGATCTGTCGCGGCAACCGGATTTGGGGGATTGTCGGAACGTCTGAACGCGGCGCATAAGCCGCTTTTGCGCAAGATCATCTTTGACCAGAAATGTGTCCTCTCTGTAAACGATGCGGAAACGCTGCATGCGGATCTCTTGCTGGTTGCGGCCTTGCCAGACAAAGGGCTGGACAGTTTCCTGACCGCCACGGCCCTGTTGCTTGCTGACCGGTTGCAGGGCGGCGCGGGCGAAGATGATCTCTATTGGAACTGGGATGCGTTTCAGGAGCGTTACCGCAAAGGGTCCTCACCCATCCGGGCGGCGCTGATGAACGGGTTCCGCTGGGCGCATACAACGCGGCGGGTGAACCTTGAAAAGGTGCCGGAAGGGCGCGATCTGCAAACCTACGATGGCGATGATTTGACCCGGATTTTCAAGGTCATTGCCCGGTCGATGCCATCCGAGATGCGTGACCTCGTTTGCGAAGCCGCGCCGGAGGAAACCCGGCATGTGCACCGCAAAGCACTGGAAAACTGTCTGGAGGGGAGCTGCATTCTGTCGGAATACGGCGGCTGGTTTCCGGGCGAGGTGGTTGAGATCGTGTCGCTAGACCCGGATCATGCGGCCCATTCCGCCTGCACGGCGCTTGTTTTGCTGGATTCAATTGCAACACGGGACGCCGGGGGCCGGATGGCTTTCCGCTGGGAAGAGCAATCCACCCGCTACCTGCAAATGAAGTCCGACCTGGGGACAGCCATCCTGGCAGGCGTGCGTCATCTGCATGAAATGGCAATGGAATGGAAACCCTATTCGGGGTGGGCACCCGATACGCTGGTCGAAAAAGCCGTTGTGGTGCCGTTCCCCAAAGCCTAACAAGCGGCATGGCACATCAAAAGAAACCCTCTCGTCAGCAGGTCTATACCCTCGTCGTTCAAATTGGACGCAAGGAGGGGGATGGCCTGCCGGAAAAGGCCACAGGCGCCGGTCTGGTGGTGTTCGCCAGCGGCATTGACGAGGCTGAAGCCGTCCGTGAAACGGTCGCCGTGCTGAAACAGGCAGATACCGCGCCGCTGGATGTGACCGGGTATGGCACGCTCGACGAACGGTTGGCGGAGGGTCACGAGATTGGCAGTGATGAGCGCGGTTTGATGCAGCGCGCGCTGGATGAAAACGCGGTGATTATTGCACAGATGGAGCCGTTTTACGGCACACATCCAGAGGCTGACGCGGATTAGGCTGCGCGTTGACGCGCTAAATGGATCGCCTCGAACCACTTCAGAACCTTGAAAGCGGCGCACCCATGTTCGGGCAGGCTGGCCCGCGCGATGCCGCGCATGGCTGTCGCCTGCAAATGATCGGCGTTTCGGCGTAATCGGCCAATGTAGAGACTTTCTAGAGAGGTGCCAGCGACGTTCAATGCGTGATGCTCGGGCAGGATCACCTGTGTGTATCGCTGCGTGGGTCCAGCGTTTTCCGGTAAGGCGGCAAAGCCATTCATCAAATGGCGCGCTGGGGTCAAAACGGCTTCTTCCGCAAAGAGGTATTCGACTTCCGACCCGTCGATGACCAGGCGCTGGTCCGGCGCTACGACCACATCCTGCATCAGACCGAAATAGGGCGCGCGCAACCGTACCGGCGCAAAGCTGCCCCGCGCTGGCACGGTCCGATCAATCCGATGCAATACCGGAACGACGGTGCCTCCTCGCGTGAACACCGTATCGCCGCGCTTGAGGGACCCTGCCGCCCGATATCCGTGGGGCGTCGCCACCATCGCATCAGGGCACAGGGTCGGCATGGGACCTACCGGCTCGACCTGATCCGAGAGGGCCGCGAAAACCAGATCCTTCGCAAACGTCTGATCCCCGCGTCTCATCATCATATCGCGCAAATCCTGGAGGATCATGGGCCGCACGTCCCGGACGGACACCGATGTGATCTGATGCTCTTCGGGCCGTTCGACCGTCAGCAACCCCCAGCGCTTTGGGGCGTCCCAGGAGAAGGTGACACGTAAAACATCCGTCCGCGCGGGCAGGCTATGTTGGAGGGCGGTATGGGCAATATTTTCGCCCTGCACCTGTACCAGCGACACACCTCCCCCCGGTATCGCGCGAAAAGTCAGGCTGCTTTGATTTGGCCAGCCACGGTTAAATCCCAGCAACACCTGCGGTCGTCCGTCCGGAGACAGGCGTGTTTCGAACATGATGCTGCCCGTCGCCAACAAGGTATCGGCGCCGTCGCTGTGCAGACGGTGGTCGCGTCGGTCATGACCGACACCGCGCAGCGAAAAGCGTCGTTCCCTGTGATCTGAGATGGCCAGCCAGCTCACTTAGGCCGCCTCATTGGACGCGCGCAGCAGGTCTGCCTCGTATTTGCGCAAGGTGCGCCGCGCTGCCGGACTGTAGCCTTGTCCTGTGTTAGGGTCGATTTCTGGGAAGATCGCACAAATCTCAGCGACAATTTCCTGCTCGAAGATTTCGGTGGTTTGCGGGCCCGGCAGAAAGCTTTCGGTTGCCAGCCCTTCGGAGAAAATGACCTGATGCCTGTCGAACATGAGGTGCACATAGGTCACGGACCCGCCTTCACGGATCCGCACCGAACGGTCATTCACAAGGTCGCGCGCGCAGACCAGCACCTCAGCTTCCCCAAACAGCAGTTCGGCAACGGTGTCCCGGATCAGGATGCGGTGCAGCGGCGACACCAGCAAATGACCGTGGGTGCCAAAGGTGTTTGGCTGAATATGGATCGGTGCAAATTGCCCGGTGGCCTGGACCCTGCGCCTTCCGATCCAGCGCAGCGGCTGCGGGCCATCGTCCTGGGTGATCACCAGATCGCCGGGTTTGAGCCGCTCGACCATGACGTTGCCGCGCGCCGTTTCAATCATCGTTCCGGTGACAAAACAGGGCACCGACGTGGCGTTGACATAGCCCACATCCGTGTTGGTCCCGTTCGATATGGAATAGGTGAAGTTGAAATTCTCTTCATCCCCATCACCCTTGACGCTGAATGTCCCATCCCCGTTCAGCGTGACTTCCTGCCCGGTTGGCAGCAGGATGGTGTCCCCGGCGGAAACGCTTTGCCCGTTGATGTGCGTGATCGTGAGAGTTCCCGGCCCTTCGTTGATATCATTGTCCAGCACGCTGAATGTCTTGATGCCGTTTGTGAGGACCTCGACGTCGTCCGAGATGGCGATCAGCTCGGATTGAACGGAATCCGCCGCGATCAGAAGGTTGGAATCATAACTGCTGTCAGAGACGTCCGCGATGCCGATGCGGATCGAGTTCACCTGATCGGGAATGACGTTCATCGTCAGGGTCAGCGTGATGGTAAAGCCGTCCATCTCTGTATTATGGTCGTCGTTCTGGTTGTCGACGAACATGTTGATATTATTGGCTGTGTTGACATTCCCAGGGTCCACATCCCCGTTTCCCACATCCATGTCGACCTGCGCGCCATTGACCCAGACGCCGACGAAATCCTGATAAATCGAGTTCTGGAATTCCGGGTATTCTTCCGAAGAAAACACGAATTGGATGGTCATCTGCGCGTGGTCAGGGATGAAATCCACGTCAAGATAGGCCGCATCATAGGTGCGCGCGCCCGCCGCCGCATTGAACTGCGGGTTATTGTTGATGCCGCTCGTGTTGGTGCTTGTGCTGTTGCTTTGGTTGGACGTGCCACTGGAGTTTGTGAACCGCTCCGCATTGCCGGTAGACAGGATCACACCTGAATCGCCCGGTGTCACGCTGCCGGAAACTGAATCGCCGTTTGAATAGATCCCCGCGCTGTCGATGTCGCCCGTATAGGACGCGCTTTCGACCTGGACGCCTGCGCCAAAAATGGCGTTGGCCATATCCGTCGCATTCGTGCCTTCGCGCACGGTTTGAATGGGCAGTTCTGACGCTGCAACCATACTATTTGCCTCGCACCCCTTCGACGAGACAAAACACCCTTCAAGCGCCCGGTTTCCGGCTACGCTCTTTCTTGTTCTTCGGTGCAATCGGCCCCATTTTTATGGTGACCACACTGCTGATGCCCTGCCTCGGGTTATGTTATGAGTGATTCGTTAACACCCGGACTGCCTATTTGTTAAGCTTTTGTTACGCGACCCCTTGGCAATGATGCGATTTGGCCACATTCCTTACCCCGACACCCATGCGACCCAGATGAAGGAAGTGCCCTATGGCTGGCCTCGACCCCGTTTCCCTGACCGCCGATCTGGTGCGCTGTGCATCGGTGACACCTGCCGATGACGGCGCGTTGGATGTCCTGCACGATGTGTTGCAGGAGGCGGGTTTTGACTGCGCATGGGCGGATCGCGGGGGCATCCGAAACCTCTTTGCCCGGTGGGGTGCCAAGGGTCATTCCAGAACCTTCGGGTTCAATGGCCATACAGATGTTGTGCCCATTGGCGATGCCGCCGCCTGGACCAAACCGCCCTTTGGTGCAGAGATTGAAGACGGGGTTCTCTATGGGCGTGGTGCCACGGACATGAAATCCGGCGTTGCCGCCTTCGCTGCTGCCGCCGTCGATTTTGTGCAGACCACACCGCCCGAGGGCGCGATTATTCTGGCGATCACCGGGGATGAAGAAGGCGATGCCGTGGATGGCACCACGGCCCTGCTGGCGCATATGGCCGACAATGATGAGCGCATGGATGTCTGTCTGGTGGGGGAGCCTACCTGTCCCGACCGCATGGGCGAGATGATGAAGATCGGGCGCCGCGGGTCGATGACCGCCTGGATCAAAGTGATCGGTAAGCAGGGGCATTCGGCCTATCCGCACCGGGCGCTGAACCCGATGCCCGCGATGATGCGCCTGATGGACCGGTTTGCGTGCCACGAATTGGATCAGGGAACTGATCACTTCGATCCATCGACCCTTGCCATTGTGACCGTCGATACCGGGAACACCGCCACGAATGTGATCCCTGCCGAGTGCAGTGCCGCGGTAAATATCCGGTTCAACGACACCCACAGCGGCGCGTCTCTGACGGCATGGATTGAGAGCGAAATTGCCGGCATAGAGACTGATTTTGGCGTCACGACAGAGTTGAAAATCAAGATTTCCGGCGAAAGCTTCGTCACGCCCCCCGGCGATTTATCCGACCTGGTGGCAAAGGCCGTTGAGGCGGAAACAGGGATCAAACCGGTTATGTCGACGACCGGCGGCACGTCAGACGCGCGCTTTGTGAAAAATCACTGCCCGGTTGTCGAGTTCGGCCTTGTCGGGCAGTCGATACATCAGGTGGATGAGCATGTGCGGGTGGATCACATTCACCAGCTGAAAGCTGTCTATTCGCGCATTCTGAAAGATTACTTTGCATGAGTTTTGACTGTGCGTGGACGGAGGATATTGCGCGTTGCCTGGCCCTACCGCGCATGGTTTTTGTCAAGGAGCAGGATTTGTGAAACCCACCCTCGTGGTGATGTTGAAGGAGCCGCATCCCGGTCGGGTCAAGACGCGTCTGGGCAAGGACATCGGCATGGTTGCCGCTGCCTGGTGGTTTCGCCATCAAACGCGACATTTGATCAGCAGGGTGCAGGACCCACGCTGGCGCGTCATTCTGGCCGTCAGTCCGGATGCCGAAGGATTAAGGAGCCGGGTCTGGCCCGCGCATCTTGGGCGGATGCCGCAGGGGCGGGGTGATCTGGGCGACCGCATGAAACGCGCCTTGTCGCTGCCGACCGCTGGCCCCGTCTGCATCATCGGGTCGGATATTCCTGACATTGACCGGAAACAGATTGCCCGCGCCTTCCGGGCTTTGGGGCCGTCTGACGCGGTTTTTGGCCCCGCACCGGATGGCGGATACTGGCTTATCGGATTGAAGCGGATGCAGGGGGTATCGCCCCGGCTTTTTGAGGGCGTGCGCTGGTCAAGCGAGCATGCATTGGCCGATACCGCCGCCAGCTTGCCGACAAATCGCATCGCATATGTGGATCGTCTGCGGGATGTGGACACGCTGGACGATTTGCGCATGACGGCGCCCGGAGCGCATGTTACCTGAGGACCATGACCCGCATCCCCACAAAATCTGAAATTCTGGACTGGATCAGCGAAAATCCGTCGCTGACCGCCAAACGCGACATCGCCAAGGCCTTTGGCATCAAGGGGGCCGCGCGGATCGATCTCAAGCGGGTTCTCAAGGAGCTCGAAGCGGACGGCCATCTGGAAAAGCGCAACCGCAGCTATCAGGACCCTGACAGGCTGCCGCCGGTAAGCGTTTTGCAGGTGACCGGTCCGGACAGGGACGGGGATCTTTATGCCAAGCCGATGGAATGGCAGGGCGAGGGGGTGGAACCGGTTGTGCTGGTGGTCCCGCGCGCCTCTGACCCGGCTTTGGGGGCGGGCGACAGAATTCTGGCGCGGCTGACGCTGATCAAGGGCGAAGATCATCACTACGAAGCGCGGCTGATCCGACGCATTGGCACGAACCCGCGCCGCGTGCTGGGTGTGTTTCGCAAAACGGCCGAGGGCGGGCGCATTCTGCCGATCGACAAAGGGTCCGACAAGGAATGGCATGTGGCCAGCGATGCGACCCACGGCTCCAAGGACGGCGAGTTGGTCGAGGCCGAGCAGGCCGGGCCGAAGGGACGCATGGGCCTGCCGCGCGCGCGGATTGTCGAGCGGCTTGGCGATCCGTCAGCGGCCAAGGCGGTGTCGCTCATTGCGATCCACCAGCACGGGATCCCTGACGCTTTCCCTGATGAGGTGATCGCGGAGGCGGATCGCGCCAAACCCGTGACCCTGAAAGGTCGCGAGGACCTGCGGGACCTGCCCCTGATCACAATTGACCCATCCGATGCGCGGGACCATGACGACGCTTGCTACGCGCATGCGGATGAGGACCCGAACAACGCCGGTGGGCATGTCGTCTGGGTCGCGATTGCGGATGTGGCGGCCTATGTGACGCCCGGTTCTGCGCTGGACCGCGAAGCGCGCAAGCGTGGCAATTCCACCTACTTCCCGGACCGCGTGGTGCCGATGCTGCCCGACCGGCTGTCGGGTGATCTGTGTTCGCTGCACGAAGGGGTGCCAAGGGCCTGTATCGCGGTGCGCATGCAACTGGACGCGTCTGGCAATAAGCTCTCGCATAGGTTTCATCGCGGGCTGATGCGGTCGCCAGCCTCTCTGCACTACGAAGAAGTGCAGCAAGCCATTGATGGTCACCCAAATGACCGCTGTGACCCCTTGTTAGAGCCTGTTTTAAAACCGCTCTATGCCGCCTACGAGGCGTTGGTGTCGGCTCGGGAGCGACGCCAGCCGCTTGATCTGGACCTGCCAGAGCGCCGTATTGAGCTGGCCGATGACGGCACGGTGACATCGGTGAATTTCAAGGAACGGCTGGACGCGCACCGGCTGATCGAGGAATTCATGGTGCTGGCCAATGTGGCGGCGGCAGAGACGCTGATCGCCAAGAAAATCCCGCTGCTTTTCCGGGTGCACGAAGAACCAAGCCCCGAAAAACTGGACGCGCTGCGTGAAACCGCGCAAGCCAGTGGCTTCAACCTTGCAAAAGGTCAGGTGCTCAAGACCGCACATCTGAACCGCCTGCTGAACGCGGCGGCAGGATCGGATGAGGCTGAATTGATCAACATGTCGACGCTACGCTCGATGACACAGGCCTATTATGGCGCGCAGAATCTGGGTCATTTCGGCCTGGCACTGGCGCGCTATGCGCATTTCACCTCGCCGATCCGGCGCTATTCCGATCTGATCGTGCACCGGGCTTTGATCGCGGCGCACGGCTGGGGCAAGGATGGGTTGCGCCCCGAAGACTATGATGAGCTCGACAGCATCGGCGAGCATATCTCTGACACGGAACGGCGCTCGATGATCGCGGAGCGGGATACCACCGACCGCTATATGGCGTCCTATCTGAGCGAGCGGGTGGGCAATGAATTCACCGGGCGTATCAGTGGCATCGCAAGGTTCGGCGTTTTCGTGAAACTGGACGAAACCGGCGCGGACGGATTGATTCCGATGCGCTCCATCGGGCGCGAATACTTCCACTATGACGCTGAGGCGGGCACCCTGATGGGATCTGACACCGGCATGATGATCAGCCTGGGCCAGCGGGTCACCGCACGCCTGGCGGAGGCAGCGCCAGTGACCGGTGGCATTGCGCTGGAACTTCTGGCGCTGGACGGCGACGCGATCCCGCAAGGCCGCAGATCACCAGCCGGACGCACGCCCAGACGCCGGGGCGTTAAGGCGAAACGCAAAGCCGATAAGACCAAGCGCAAGGTCAAGCGCAGCCGCCGGTAGGCAGCATTTCTTCGACGCGGCTGATGTAGCCCATAAGGATCGCGTTTTCCTTGATCCGGGATGCGAGTGCGGTTTCTCCCGGGCTTGCGATGATGGCGCTCAGCATCGGCCCAACGGAGGCGTCTGCTGCAGTGGGCCTGTTACCGAAGAGGAAGTGATTTTGCCACAACCGCGTGACCAGCGCCTCCAAATCAGGCTCTAACCGGGCCAATCGTTGCTCCGGTGTGAACCGGCCAAGGCCCTGCACCTGCATCGCGGCGAGCAGATTTCTCCGGATCTTGTTCGCTACCATGCCCCGGATCAGCTTCGGCACGGAGGCGAAATAGGTATCGCGGACTTCGGGCCAGATATCGTCATTGCCCCATCGGTCCAGCACGATATGGAAATAGATGTGTTCTTCTGCCATGCGGATGAAGGCGCGCGACGTCGATTTATCCAGTTCTGAGAGACCTTCATCAAAGGTGGCTCCCTGCGCTTCGAGGTAGGCGCGGATCATATCGCTGTCGGCGATCAGCTGATCCTCGGCGCGGATGACGGGCAGTTTCTTGTAGGGCATCATGCGCGGATCGAGCGTGTTTTCACGTTTCCAGTGCTGGCCAGAGAGTTTCAGCAGATGTGCTGCTTTGATACAAAAGGGGCTGCCGGAAAACTGACCAAAGGCGGGCGGGTAGGTAAGCAGTGTGATCATGGTGTGCTCCTTTGTTGTTCGTCGGAAACTACACGTAGCTCCTGTCAATTTCTGTCAGCACTTGTGATAGGGTGAGGTCATGAGCCGAACACACCGCCTGTTCCAGATGATGCAAACCTTGCGCCGCTTGCCGCCACCCGTCACGGCGACGCAGCTATCGGGTGAGATGCATATGTCGGAGCGTACGATCTATCGCGACATTGACGCCTTGCGCAGCATGGGCGCGGTGATCGACGGCGAGGCGGGCTTTGGCTACACCCTGATTGAGGACGCGGCCTTACCGCCGCTGGGGTTCGAAGATGACGAGCTGGAAGCCCTGGTTCTGGGTCTTCGGGATGTGGCTGTGATTGGCGATCCGGCACTGGCCAAGGCCGCGCGATCTGCTTTGGCCAAAATCAAGGCGCGGGTGCCGCCGCGGCAGGCGCACCGGCTGCAGCACGCAGTTCTGGATGCACATCGATTCGTAAAAATGCCCAAGATCGAGATCGATGTCAGCGTTTTGCGCGCCGCCACCTGGGACGAGGTGAGCGTCACCTTTGACTATTGTGACCGGCAGGGTGCGGAAACGGTGCGACAGGTTGATCCGCTTGGGCTGGTCTATCTTGATAAGACCAATGTGCTGATGGCGTGGTGTCATCTGCGCAAGGATTTCCGCACCTTCCGGCTGGACCGCATGCGCAAGCTTGAGCGTACCGATCACAGTTTTCGCCCGCGTCGGGTCCCGATGCTGCGTGAACATTTGGAAATCATCCGCTGCCAAATCGAAGAATCGGCGATTGATCGCAAAACCCCTGATTGAATTCTTTTGAAAACGCCCGAGTCGCGCTACACTGCCGGAAAGAACAAAAGAGCAGCAGTAGGGCAAATCATGCGGTGGAAAACCTTGGGCTTGGTTGCTTTGGCAACCGGACTAATTGGCAATGACGTGAGCGCGTTTGGCACGACGCAATCCTTGAGACCTGTGATCCGACCAGGATCGGAGGTCCTGCCACAGGTGGAAAATGTGGCCGCGAGCGAGGTCATTGTGCGGCCCAAGCTGCGACCGTCCGATTTGGCTGGAGCGCCGATCCCGGCGGTGACGCAAGCCGCCTCCAACCCAGGATTTGAACGCTGGATCAAAGGGTTCGAGCGGCGCGCACGGGCGCAGGGCATTCGGAATGAGACGCTGCGGGCCGCCTTTAACGGCGTGCAATATGATCGCGATGTGATCCGGCGCGACCGCAATCAATCGGAGTTTACCAAGACGATCTGGGACTATCTGGACAGCGCGGCCTCCAACACCCGGATCGCGAATGGCAAGGCAGCGTTGAAGCGGCACCAAACGACGCTGGCGGCGATCGAGAAGCGCTATGGCGTGGAGAAAGAGGTTGTTGTTGCGGTATGGGGGCTGGAAAGCGCCTATGGGACCTATCGCGGTAAGAACGACATCGTCCAATCGCTGGCGACGCTGGCCTATGACGGCAGACGTGGCGCGTTTTTCGAAGAGCAATTGGTGGCGGCCCTGAAGATCCTGCAGAATGGCGATACCAGCCCGCGCAACATGACCGGTAGTTGGGCCGGTGCGATGGGTCACACGCAGTTCATCCCAACCTCCTACCTTGATTATGCGGTGGATTTCACCGGCGACGGGCGGCGCGATATCTGGGCGGATGATCCCACGGATGCGCTGGCGTCCACGGCGGCCTATCTCAAGAACTTCGGGTGGGTCAAAGGACAGCCCTGGGGTGTCGAGGTGCAATTGCCGGGTGGTTTTGACTATGCGCTGGCCAATCGCAAGATCACGAAATCACCCGGGCAATGGGCGCGTTTGGGCGTGGTGGGCACCAATGGGCGTGCGGTGCCGAACCATGGCAAGGCCTCGATCCTGTTGCCTGCGGGCGGGCAGGGGGCGGCCTTTATGATTTTCAAGAACTTCAGTGTGATCGAACGGTATAATACCGCGGACGCCTATGTGATTGGCGTCGGCCATTTGAGCGACCGGATCAAGGGTGGGCCCGCGATCAAGGCAAGCTGGCCGCGGGGCGACCGGGCGCTGACTTTCTCGGAGCGCAAGGAGATGCAGCAACGTCTGACGCGCGCGGGTTTCAGCACCCAGGGTGTGGATGGCAAGATCGGGCCAAAGACAATCGACGCGGTGCGCAATTACCAACGCAGTCAGGGGTTGGCGCCGGATGGGTATGCGTCGTTGAGCTTGTTGAAGCGATTGCGCTAGATATTTTGGTCCAATCCTGAAGGGGATTGGACGGCCTCCGGCGGGGATATTTTTGGCCAAGAGAAAGATGTGTCCGTCAGGCGGGGGACATCCCCCGAAGACGCTCAGAACGACGGCGGAGCAATTCGACGACAGTCAGCAAGGCAATCGATATGATCACGAGGATGGTGGCCACGGCGAGGATCGTTGGGCTGATCTGCTCGCGCAAGCCGGTGAACATCTGCCATGGCAGAGTTTTCTGACCGGCAGAGCCGACAAAGAGCACCACGACAACCTCATCGAAACTGGTGATGAAGGCGAAGAGCCCGCCGGAGATCACGCCGGGCAGAATGAGCGGCATCTGCACGCGGAAGAAAGTGGTCACCGGCCCCGCACCCATATTCGCTGCGGCCCGTGTGAGCGAGTTATCGAAGCCGACAAGCGTAGCCGTCACCGTGATGATGACGAAGGGAATGCCCAAGGCGGCATGCGCCAGCACCACGCCCATATAGGTGCCTTGCAGGCCAATGCGGCTGTAGAAAAAATACATGCCCGCGGCGGAGATGATCAGTGGCACGATCATCGGCGAGATCAGGATCGCCATGATGGCGCGGCGGAAGGGTACATGCTGTTGGCTGAGACCGATGGCGGCGAGTGTGCCGAAACTGACAGAAAGCAGCGTGGCCATAGGGGCGATTTTCACCGAATTTGCCAGCGCGCCCTGCCAGTCTGAATTGGTGAAAAAGTCCTCATAGTGTTTCAGCGAATAGCCTGTGGGATCGAAGCGGAGCATTTCCGGTGTGAAGGTGAAAAAATCCTGCGCGTTGAAGCTGAGCGGCATCACGACGAGAATGGGCGTGATCAGGAACACCAGGATCGCGCCGCAGATCACGCGGAAGGTATAGTGCCAGAGGACCTGCCCGGGGGTCAGATAGGGGGCTACATAGGCGCGGTATCGACCCTCGAAGAGCCAGAAGGTGAACCACCCGAAAAACCAGCCGAAAAGCGCACCGATGATGCCAGCGGCCAGCCCAGCCATGGCAAAGCCGGCAACTGCCAACAGGAGTGTCAGCGCCCAGCGGACCGGTTTTTCTGCTGTCACCAACTGGGTCATTGCAAAAGCCAGCGCGCCCATCAAGAGTGCGCCAACGACAACCCCGATCAGAGAACTGCCCTGGGCCGTGCCGACAAGGAGCCCGGCAAAGGCCCCCGCCGCCGCAACCATGGGAACGTAAAAGGAGACCGGGGTGCGGGAAATCGGTGTTAGTGCCGCCATGGGTCAGCCTCCCAGCTTCACGTTATCGATGCCGACGATCTTGTCGTAGGCCCAGTAGAGACCCAGCACGACCGCCAGCAGGATGGCCCCAAGTGCTGCGGCCAGACCCCAGTTCAGCGAGCTGGAGATGTGATAGGCGATCCGGTTGGAGATGAAGGTGCCCGTCGTGCCGCCGACCAGTTCCGGCGTGATGTAATAGCCAATGGACAGGATGAAGACGAGGATCGAGCCCGCCCCGATGCCGGGTACGGATTGCGGAAAATAGACCCGCCAGAAGGCCGTCCAATTCGTTGCCCCCAGCGATTTCGCGGCGCGCAGATAGCTTGGCGGGATGGTTTTCATCACCGAATAAAGCGGCAGGATCATGAAGGGCAGCAGGATATGTGTCATCGCGATGATCGTACCGGTCTGATTGTTGATCAGCGCCAGGCGACTGTCATCCGCGACCAGCCCGAGCCAGACCAGCGTGTCGTTGATCACCCCCTGTTGCTGCAGCATGACCTTCCATGCAGAGGTGCGCACCAGAAGCGAGGTCCAGAAGGGCAGCAGCACGAGGATCATCAGTAGGTTGGCGGTGCGCGCGGGCAGATTGGCCAAAATCCATGCGACCGGGTAGCCCAGCAAGATACAGCTGCCGGTGATGACGAGAGACATGAACAGCGTCCGGACAAAAAGCTTGATGTAAATCTGCTCGTTGTCGGGGCGCATTTCCGGCCCATCAGCGGATTTCTTCATGTCGACCGCGTTCAGAAAGTAGCCGGAGGTAAAATGCGGGCTATAGGTCTGAATGGTCTGCCAGACCTCGACGTCGTGCCAATCCTTGTCGATGTCGGCAAAGGCGGCAGTGGTATCGACGGTTTCAAAGGAGCCAACGGCGGCCATGGCTTCGAGCATCTCCGCAGCGCCGGTGCCGCCATAGGAAGACACATCCGGTTCTCTGCGCAGATCATCATAGAAAGTAGAGTAAACCAGCGCCCAAGGGTCTGTCTTGGTAAGGTTCCTTTCTCGCTCGTTCTGCACAAAATCCGCGAATATCTCGAAAACCTCCGCGGTTTTTGGAAGAAGCCCGACGATTTCCTCGCGGAGCTCAAACGCTGGTTGGACTGTCTCTGATTTCGGGTCCCAGGCATTCTGTGCGGCCAGCCACGCGTCCGACCCCATCAGCGCATTCCAGTTTTCAGCGTCCTTCCAAAAAGGGTTCAGATCCTCGAACTGGTCCTGGTAGACCTCTCCCATGTCTTCGACCTTGCGGCCCGATTTACGGAAGAGCGACGAAACACCTGTCAGCTCATAGTTCAGGCGTGATCCCAGACGCGTGTGCAGTTTGCGCTCCTGCGCGATGAAAACGTCGGTATAGAGCGCGTCAAACACCTCGGGCGGCGGGATGTCGCTCGCCGAGCTGTCCCAGTCTTTCAGCGCGGTGGTCGTGCGTGGCAGCGTGTCGGAGACGATCTGGTTTTCGACGGAGCGAAACAGCATATCTGCGATCGGCGCGATGAAGGTGACCAGCACAAAGATCAGCAGCGGTGCAATCAGCATCAGCGCCCGCAGCTTTTGACGCCGCAGTGCGCGGTTCAGGCTCGATTTGAGCGTCGTGCCGTCTGCGGCCATCATCGGGCCGGTGTTTTGCGCCGCGTCGGTCATTCAGGCACCTTCAACAACGATGATCGTGCTTTTTGCAGTGCGGTGCCGGATCTTCATGACTTCCTGATAGGCGGGGTCGTTGTAGGCGGCTTTTGCGGCTTCATAGGACGGAAATTCAATGGCGACATGCCGTTCGTAGCTTTCGCCCTCCATCACCTCCGACTGGCCGCCGCGGATGATGAAACGCCCCCCAAGCCCCTCCAGAATGGGCGTGTCCTTGATCACGTACTCCTTATAGGCTTCCGGATCGGTGACGGTGATATGGGCGAGGATGTAGCCTTTGGGCATGGTCTTTCCTTTGCTGGTTTGACGAGGGCCAATGCACGGCCCCCGCCGATGATATCAGTCCCTAAATGGGCTTATTGTGTCAGCCACGCCTGGAACTTCGCATCCAGATCGTCGCGATAATCCGCCCACCATTCGTAGTTGTTCACGAATGTATTTTCCGCGTTGTTGGGATCGGTCGGCATATGCGGCGCCATGTCGATGCCCAGTTCCGCGTGCTGACCGACCAGCGGTGCCGAGGACGCGCGTGCCGGGCCATAGCTGATGTATTTGGCCTGATCTGCGAGGCGCTGCGTGTCTGTGGACACTTTGAGGTAATCCATCACGCGGGCCAGACGATCATCCGACAGACCGGTGGGCACGATCCAGCCATCGAGATCGAACATCTGCCAGTCCCAGGCCATGCCAACCGGCTGACCCTGCTCCGCAATCACAGAGAACAGACGCCCGTTGAAGGTCGAGCCCATGAAGATCTCACCATCCGCAAGCAGTTGCGGTGTTTCCGCACCGGCAGACCACCAGATTGTCTGATCCTTGATGGTGTCGAGCTTGGCAAAGGCGCGGGCTTGCCCTTCTTCGGTTTCCAGCACGTCATAGACGTCTTCATAGGCCACGCCGTCGCAGAGCAGAGCCCATTCCATGTTGGCAATCGGGCGTTTGTTGAGCGCGCGTTTGCCCGGGTATTTCTCGATTTCGAAAACATCGCAGGCGGAGGTTGGCGGCTCTACACCCTCGGGCACCATGTCCGTGCGATAGCCGAAGGTGGTGGAGAACACGATCTGCGGGATGAAGCAATCCGATGCAATCGTATCGCCGAAATCGTCAGACGCCGATGTACCATCGGGCGCGGGCGCAAGCACCTCATCGTGGTCGATTTCCATCGCCAACCCCTCATCGCAGAGACGAATGGCGTCGGCGGCTTCCACATCCACCAGATCCCAGGTGATGTTACCCGCTTCGTTCATAGCGCGCAGTTTCGCAACAGCCTCAGGCGAGGATTCATCGTTGATGATGCTGATGCCGGTCGCCTCCATATAGGGGTCGTGGTAGGCTTTTTGCTGCGAGTTGGAATAAGCACCGCCCCAGCTGACGATGGTCATCTCATTGGCCATATGGCCGTCAGCGTTGGCCATGCCAGCCGCAACCGTTAGTGCGGTGGAGGCCAAAAGCGTCTTGGTCAGTTTCATTGATAGTCTCCCATTTGTGCGCCCGTTCATCGTCCGGAGGCAGGTGACAACGGGCTTGGTCGCCGCCTCTCTTTTGATCGCGCCCGTGAGGGGCACGACAGGTCACGCGCACCAGACTTCAGGCGTCCAATGCGCGGCAATCTTGCGGCAGCCAGCCAATCTCGATCTGCTGTCCCGGGGTCAGGCGCTCCACATCTGGGGCGTTCCGGGTCTTGATCACGAATTCATCGGTGCCCGCCACGCGCAGGCGCGTGCGAAAGATGTCACCCATGTAGATGAATTCCAGCACTTCGGCTTTCAGCGTATGGGCGTCCGCGCTCAACCGATCCTTGTTGTATTCTACCCGTTCGGGGCGGATCGAGACGCGCGTGCGATCCCCGGCCGCGGTGACATTGACCGGCTGGGCATCAATCAATTCACCGCCGTCCAACTGTATCAGGGCTGTGCCGCCCTTGATCTCTTTGACCTTGCCTTCGAGCGTATTGTTCTCGCCGATGAACTGCGCAACGAAGCTGTTTTCTGGTTCCTCGTAAAGCTTGTCCGGGGGTGCCAACTGCTGAATACGACCATCATCGAACACGGCAACCCGGTCGGACATGGTCAGCGCTTCGGTCTGGTCGTGGGTCACATAGACCACGGTGATGCCCAGATCATGCGCCAGATTTGTGATCTCGAATTGCAGCGTTTCACGCAGTTGTTTGTCCAGCGCACCCAGTGGTTCATCCATCAAAACCAGCTCAGGCTCGAACACCAGGGCGCGCGATAAGGCGATCCGCTGTTGTTGGCCGCCTGATAGCTGCGAGGGGCGCCGTCCGGCGAAATCCCCCATCTGCACCATATCGAGGGCGCGCATGATCTTGGCCTCGCGATCGGATTTACCCATCTTGCGCACTTCCAGCGGGAAGGAGAGGTTTTCGGCCACGGTCATATGCGGGAAAAGGGCATAGTTCTGAAACACCATGCCGATGCCGCGCTTGTGCGGTGGGATATTGTTGATCGACACCCCGTCCAGACGGATATCCCCGTGGGTGGCGGTCTCAAATCCGGCCAGCATCATCAGGCAGGTGGTTTTCCCGGACCCAGAGGGGCCAAGCATCGTCAGGAATTCACCTTTGGGCATCGAGAGGTTGAGGTCTTTGACGACGAGATTTTCGCCATCATAGCTTTTCTGCACACGTTCGAATTCCACGAACGCGTCTGCATTACTAGTGTCGGCCAAGAGTGGCTCCCCGTTATGTCCGGCGGTTTTCCGCACTGATTGTCGCAAACCTAACACCAAGCAGCCGATCAGGTGCAAGCGCTTAACTCTCTGCGAGCGGTATCATTTTGAATTCAAGGCGATTTGACTGAATGCGGCGCTGATATTGAGCCGACGTGCTGCAAATTTCTGCTATAGTGACAGAATTTCCGTCCAGCTCGCAGCGCAACGAATCGAGTGCCGGTCTTCAGTGGGCCGGTTTGAGCATGTCCTGCTCTTTTAACTGCGCATAGGTTTCATCCAGCGCGGTCTGGGCGCGGGTCATGAAGACATCGATATCCTCGGGTTCGATGATCAGAGGAGGAGAGATGATCATCCGATCCCCGACATGGCGCATCACCAGGTTGTTTGCAAAGCACCGCTCGCGGCACATGTACCCCACGGTGCCCGCGTCGGCGGCGAATTTCGCACGGCTCTCCTTATGCGGTGTAAGGGGCAGCGACGCCATCATCCCCTTGATCGACAGACCGCCGACCAATGGATGCTCGGCCAGCTTTTCCAGCCCTGCCTTCAGCGCCGGTGCGCCAACGGTTCGGACACGTTCGATGATGTCTTCTTCCTGTAGGATACGCAGGTTTTCCAGCGCAACGGCAGCGGCAACCGGGTGGCCGGAATAGGTATAGCCGTGATTGAATTCGGTGGCACCGATCACCTCTGCAACTTCGTTACAGACGATCGACCCGCCGATGGGCTGGTAGCCGGAACTCAATCCCTTGGCGATGGTCATGATATGCGGGCGGATGCCCATGGTCTGGCTGCCGAACCAGTTGCCCGTTCGGCCAAAACCACAGATCACTTCGTCGGCGATAAGAAGGATTTCGTAGGCGTCACAGATGCGCTGGATTTCAGGCCAATAACTGTCTGGCGGCACGACCACACCGCCCGCGCCCTGCACCGGTTCTGCGATGAAAGCGGCGACGTTTTCCTCGCCCAGTTCGAGGATTTTCGCTTCCAGTTCCTGCGCCCGGGCCAGACCAAAGGCTTCGGGCGTCATATCACCGCCTTCGGCCCACCAGTCGGGCTGGTTGATGTGATGAATGCCGGGGATCGGCATGCCACCCTGCGCGTGCATGTAGCTCATGCCACCCAGCGACCCGGACCCGACGGATGAGCCGTGATAGGCGTTTTTGCGGCTGATGATATGGGACTTGGCCGGGTGGCCCTTTTCGGCCCAATAGGTGCGCACCATCCGGATGTTGGTGTCATTCGCCTCCGATCCTGAACCGGCGAAAAACACGTGGTTCATGCCTTCCGGTGTCAGCTTGGAAATTTCCTGCGCCAGCGCAATAGCGGGGACATGCGTCGTCATGAAGAAGGTATTGTAGTAGGGCAATTCCATCATCTGGCGCGCCGCCACCTCGGCCATTTCCGGACGTCCGTACCCGATGTTCACACACCACAGACCCGCCATCCCGTCGAGGATCTGATTGCCCTCACTGTCGGTCAGGTAAACCCCTTTGGCCCGCGTGATGATGCGCGCACCTTTGTCGGCTAACTCGTCGTTCGTCGTGAAGGGGTGCATGTGATGCGCGGCGTCCAGCGCCTGCAGCTCGGCGGTCGGCATGTGATTTGTGATGGCGGGCATGAGGGTACCTGTGACATGGAAAATGACCGCGTGCGGTCTGTGGTTTCAGAATATGATCAAATTATTCGAAGTCAATCGAATCGGTTTCAAACCTCGGCAGCCTCTAGCGAGGCGCGAATTTGCAGCATTCCCTGGTGCACATCTTCCGCCATCGCCTGGGCAGCTGCATCTGCATCTCTGGCGGCAAGCGCAACGAGAAGGTCGGCATGTTTGTCCGGCAGGTTGAGGGTTCCGTATCTGCCGCAAACGACTCTGAGAGAGGGTGCAAACCGCAACCAGAGACTATCGACGGTGGCGCTTAGAATAGGTGCGCGCGCCGCCTCGTAGAGTATTGCATGGAAGCGATAATTTTGTGTCAGATAAGCGGGAATGTCGCCGCTTGAAATCGCCTTGTTCAGCGCGTTATCTTCAGTACGCAGATCGTCCAGTACCGCGTCATTCATATGTGCCGTCGCCAGGCGCGCCAGTTGTGGCTCCAAAGATTGACGCATGAAATCAAGCTGTTCGATGCAATCCGCCGTGAGTTGAGGCACGATGACACGGCGATTGCCCCGCATGCTCAGCGCACCATCCGAGATCAACCGGCGAATGGCCTCGCGGACAGGCGTCATGCCAGCACCAAGGTCCTCGACCAGACCCTGAATGGTGACGGCCTGACCCGGTGCCAGATCGCCGAACAGGATGCGCGTTCGAAGCTGTTCATAGACGTGCTGGTGGGCGGGCATTTTACCCTCTGCCTGCGGATCAGCAGGTGCTGGATTTCTGAGCATTTGCATGATCCGTCCTTCGCCTTCATCTTGAATACAAACCGCATCCCTTGCGCAGGGTGTGATCGCATGAAAGCATAAAGCATCTTGCCGAAGGAGGCAAAACTTGATCAAATTCGCCTGAACCGGGACAAACCCGGTCGATATCAACGGGAGTATGATATGAACAAGCTCATGCTGAGCAGCGCCGTTCTGGTGCTATCTACGTCGGCGGCGATCGCTGATGAAGTACGTGTTTACAACTGGTCAGATTACATTGACGAAGCGCTGCTGGAGAAGTTCGAAGCGGAAACCGGCATTGACCTGATCTATGACGTGTTCGACAGCAATGAAGTGCTGGAAACCAAGATGCTGGCGGGCGGTTCAGGATATGACGTTGTTGTGCCCACCGCGGATTTCCTGCAGCGCCAGATTTCGGCCGGGGCGTTCCAGAAACTTGATAAATCAAAGCTGCCGAACCTTGAAAACATGTGGGACGTTATTCAGGAACGCACTGACCAATACGACCCTGGCAACGAATACGCGATCAACTACATGTGGGGCACGACCGGTCTGGGCGTGAATGTGGGCAAGGTTCGAGAAGCGCTGGGGGAAGACGCGCCTCTGGACAGCATGGAACTGGTGCTGAACCCCGAAAACATGGAAAAGCTGGCGGCATGCGGCGTCTATTTCCTCGACGCGCCCACCGAAATCGTTCCGATGGTGCTTCAGTATCTGGGCGAGGACCCAAACAGCCAGGACCCTGATGTGATCGCGAAGGTCGAAGCACCATTGATGGCCGTCCGACCCTACATCAAGAAATTCCACAGTTCCGAATACATCAATGCGCTCGCCAATGGGGACATCTGCGTCGCCGTGGGATGGTCGGGCGACGTGCTGCAAGCGCGTGACCGTGCGGACGAGGCCGACAATGGCGTCGAAATCGCCTATAACGCCTTCGCCGAAGGGTCGTTGATGTGGTTTGACATGATGGCCGTCCCTGTCGATGCACCGAACCCCGAGGCTGCGCATGTCTTCCTGAACTTCATCATGGATGCGCAGAACATGGCGGATGCGTCGAACTATGTGTATTTCGCCAATGGCAACAAGGCATCGCAGGAACTGTTGGCCGAGGATGTGATTGGCGATCCCGCGATCTACCCGGATGCGGAAACCGTCAAAAACCTCTACACCTTCTCGCCCTATCCAGCGAAGGTGCAGCGTACGGTCACACGTCTCTGGACCAAGATCAAATCCGGAACCTGAACGGGTTACGAAATCGGGCGGGGCCAAGGCGCTCCGCCCTTTTTGCATTGGCCCACCAGTTGGGCGCACAAAGGACATGACGTGAATCAGACCGTCTTTGCCCCCTGGGATGATCCGGCAGAAAAGCCATTGATCCGCTTTGAAAATGTGACCAAGCGCTTTGGTGAATTCGTCGCGATCGATGACCTCACGCTCGATATTTTTGAAAAAGAATTTTTTGCGCTGTTGGGTCCGTCCGGCTGCGGCAAGACGACGATGATGCGGATGCTGGCGGGGTTTGAGACGCCGACCGAAGGGCGGATTGAACTGGCCGGGCAGGATATTGCGCCGGTGCCGCCCAACAAACGCGCGGTGAACATGATGTTCCAGTCCTACGCGTTGTTTCCACATTTGAGCGTTTATGAAAACATCGCCTTTGGGCTGCGGCGCGGCGATATGCCCAAAAACGATATCGATGATCGTGTGGGCGAGATGCTGAAGCTGACGCGGTTGGAAAAATTCGCGCGCCGCAAGCCACATCAGATTTCCGGCGGCCAGCGCCAGCGTGTGGCCCTCGCCCGCAGTCTCGCCAAGGCACCGAAACTGCTGCTGCTGGATGAGCCGCTGGGCGCGTTGGATGCCAAGTTACGTCAGGCCACGCAGTTCGAACTCATGGATATCCAGGAAAAGACCGGCACCACCTTTGTGATTGTCACCCATGACCAGGAGGAGGCGATGACGGTGGCCAGCCGCGTGGCCGTGATGGACGAAGGGCGGGTCATGCAAGTTGCCACGCCGGAACGTATCTATGAGGCCCCAAGCAGTGTCTATGTCGCTGATTTCATTGGCGATGTGAATATCGTTGGCGGGTCTGCGAAACCCTCGGGCGCGGGTCAATACCACGTCCATTGGGCGGAAGGGCAGGCACCTTTCATGGCCGCTTCTGATCGCGCCTTCAGCGACGGCCAAGCCTGCCATCTGGCGGTGCGGCCCGAGAAGATCGCAATCAGCGCCGAGCGTCCGTCTGATGCCGAAAATGCGGTGCAGGGCACGGTGCTCGACATCGCTTACCTGGGCAATCTGTCGACCTATCATGTCGAGCTGCCGGGCGGTCAGATCATCAAGGCGCAGACCGCAAACACGCAGCGTATTTCGCGCCGCAGTTTCACTTGGGAGGATCCGGTCTGGGTGTCCTGGACCGCCACGGCGGGGGTTTTGTTGGAGCAATGACGATGTCGCGCCACAAGAGAGCGTTCTGATGCAGCGGTTTGCGCTCATCGCAGTGCCCTATGCTTGGCTTTTGGCCTTGTTTCTTGTGCCCTTTGTCATCGTTTTCAAGATTTCGCTCTCCGATATTGCGCTGGCGATACCACCCTATACCCCAACGCTGGACGATGGGTTCGGGCCTTTTTTTGCAGCGCTCGATTTTGAGAATTTTGCTTTTCTGGCCTCCGATGATCTCTATTGGAAAGCCTACATCAGCTCCCTGCGGATCGCGCTCATCTCGACCATCCTGACATTGCTGGTCGGCTATCCCGTCGCCTACGCGATGGCCCGCGCGCCAGAAGAGTGGCGCCCGACGCTGATGATGCTGGTGATCCTGCCCTTCTGGACGTCTTTCCTGATCCGGGTCTATGCTTGGATGGGAATCTTGAGCCAGGAAGGGTTCCTGAACCAATTCCTGCTTTGGACTGGTCTCATTTCCGCGCCACTGACCATCCTTAACACCACCACGGCGGTCTATATTGGCATCATCTATACCTACGTTCCTTTCATGGTCCTGCCGATTTTTGCGGCCCTTGATCGGCTTGACGGATCATTGATTGAAGCCGCCGAAGATCTGGGGTGTTCCCGGTTTCAGGCGTTTTGGCTCGTAACCATTCCACTGTCGAAAAACGGCATCGTGGCGGGCAGTTTTCTGGTGTTCATCCCGGCATTGGGTGAATTTGTGATCCCGTCTCTGCTGGGTGGGTCCGGCACCCTGATGATCGGGAAAGTGCTGTGGGAAGAATTCTTCAACAACCGTGACTGGCCGGTCGCCAGCGCCGTGGCCGTCATCCTCCTCTTGATCCTGATCATTCCGATCATCCTGTTTCAACGCAACCAACAGCGGCAGGCGGAGGCGGATGCATGAACAGGCTCAGCTGGTTCAACGTCACCTCCCTCACGCTGGGGTTCGCATTTCTCTACCTGCCCATGGTCATACTGGTCATCTATTCGTTCAACGAAAGCAAACTGGTGACTGTCTGGGCCGGTTTCTCGACCAAATGGTACGGCGAATTACTTCAGAACGAAGCCTTCCTGGATGCTGCCTGGGTCACGGTGAAAGTGGCGGTTCTGTCGTCAACACTGGCCACTGTCCTTGGCACGATGGCGGCTTATGTCTTGGTCCGGGGGGGGCGGTTTCTAGGCCGCACGGTTTTTTCGGGGATGATCTATGCGCCGCTGGTCATGCCGGAAGTGATCACCGGGCTTTCCCTGCTGCTGCTTTTTATCGGGATTGGCCTGGATCGCGGCGTGTTGACGATTGTCCTCGCCCATACGACCTTTTCGATGTGCTATGTCTCGGTGGTGGTGTCGTCCCGGTTGATGACGTTTGACCGGTCCCTGGAAGAGGCGGCGCTTGATCTGGGATGCTCCAGTTTCATGGCCTTCAGGTTGGTGACCTTGCCAATCATCGCGCCCGCGGTCATTTCCGGATGGTTATTGGCCTTCACCTTGAGCCTGGATGACCTCGTCATCGCATCATTCACCGCAGGTCCCTCCGCCACGACCCTGCCAATCAAAATCTTCTCCGCCGTGCGGCTTGGCGTATCACCGGAAATCAATGCGCTGTCGACGATTATGATCGGGATCGTAACCGTTGGCGTGATCAGTGCATCCTTGATTTCGAAGCGTAACAGCCTGCGGCAGCAAAGAGACGAACAGGCCGCTGCTCGCACCGCATGAAACGGATTTTTTCCGACTATGCCTATGGCGCTGGCCCCCGCCAAACCTGTTGGTGGCCAGAGACTTGTGATGTTCCTGAGAGGCCAGCGCTTCAGGGCGCGCATCGTGCGGATGTCGCCATTATTGGCGGTGGATTTACGGGAATGTCGGCGGCGCTGCACTTGGCACAGGCGGGCGTCAAAACCATTTTACTAGAGACACATTTTCCAGGGTGGGGGGCCTCCGGTCGCAATGGCGGTTTTTGCTGCCTGGGCGGGGGTATGGTCGACAACCGATCTCTGGAAGCACGTTTCGGTCGCGAAGGCCGACGGGCATTCAGGCAAGCAGAACGCGCGGGTGTTGACTTGGTGGCGCAGCTCATTGACCGCTTGGGTCTGGATGTTGATCGTCATTCCGATGGCGAGACCGAACTGGCGCATCGCCCGAAGGATATGGTCGGCTTGCGCGCCCGGGCAGCAGAAATGCAGGGCGACTACGGGGTCACCGCCTGTATCATTGAGAAATCTGACCTCGCGGCTCATGGGATGGACGGTCCATTTTTCGGCGCCTTGACCACGCCGATTGGTTTTGGGCTCAATCCGCTGAAATACTTGACTGGGCTGGCGCGGGCTGCCGAAGAGGCAGGCGCCTCTGTTTTCCACAACAGTCAAGTACAGAACAGTGAGGCTGCACCTGATGGACAGTTGCTTACGTGTGAACTTGGGTCAGTGACTGCCAAACACGTGATCGTTGCGACGAACGGCTATTCCTCCGAAGACTTACCGAGTTGGCTGGCGGGACGCTACATGCCGGGACAGTCGAATGTCCTGGTCACCCGCCCCCTCTCGGATGAAGAAATTGCAAGGCAGGGCTGGTCCACCGCGCAGATGAGTTACGATACCCGCAACTTGCTGCATTATTTTCGTCTTATGCCGGACCGTAGATTTTTGTTCGGGATGCGTGGCGGGTTATCCGGCGGACTTTACGCAGATACCCGGGCCAGAGATCGTGTTCGTAGCGATTTCAAAGCGATGTTTCCCGCATGGTCACATGTTGAAACACCGCATGTCTGGTCAGGTATGGTGTGTCTGGCACGTCAAAGATTGCCGTTCATCGGCGCTGTACCCGGACGTCCTGGCTGGTGGGCTGGTATGTGTTACCATGGCAATGGCATTGCCATGGGCAGTTTTGGTGGAAAGCTGCTGGCTGAATTGGTGCAAGGTATTGCGCCGGATTTGTACCCCGAGGCTCTGCGCCAGCCCTTGCAAAAATTCCCGTTTGGCCGCGCCCGGCGGATCGTGATGCCGCCGCTTTATGTGGGCCTTATGCTGGCCGATAGATAGGCCGGGTTTCTATGCGGGTTCACGCAACGCCGTCACATCCGTTGTCGTCACGCTGACCCCGCCATCCAGTACCAGCATGGTTTCTTCGCCTTGTTTGCGGGCTTCGGTGATACGGGAATATGTCTCAGCAGGATTTGTGCCAATGGCCTGTCCAAGCAACCGGCTTTCCACTTTGAAGCTATATAGGCCAGCTTCAAACGGCGTGCCATCATCGGCCAGACCCGCCCATTCGACCGGTTCGGCCCCTGTAGGAATTTGTCGACGTTGCACTTCGTCACCATTGGCGTTGTAGGCAATCAAAACCGCCTGATCAGCGCCAGGCTCGGAGTTCGGCACAATGGTAACGGGCGATCCGTCAAAATTCACCGGCGACATCGTGCGCGCTTCCATGCCGATCCACCCGGCCATTTCTCCGATGCTTCCAGCCCCCATCTGTCCTGAGAGCGCTTGAAGCAGATCGTTTGACAGCACCTGCTGTTCGACCATCGAGAATTGAGCAAGCTGTGCCGCGTATTCTGATGAATCAATCGGTTCCAGCGGATCCTGGTACCGGGCCTGTGCGGTCAACATCTGCAAGAATGTTTCGAAATCAGAGGATAGCACGGCCGCTGATTGCGCGGATGCTGCTGCCGTCTGGCTCGTGGTCTGAGCCGCTTGCGAAGCTGTTACGTCCATGTCTTTTCTCCTTAAAGGCGCAGATCCACGCCTGTCGTGGCGCCGAGCTTGATCGGTGATTCCGTTTCAGGCGCGGCGTCGGATGTTATGGGGTGGGTGTTGCCTCGGGGGTTTCCGGCTTCATCATGGTTTTCGCCGTGCTCAGACTGTCCTTCGTTGAAGGCAAAGTTGATATTTGTGTAGCCCAACGCCTGAAATTCCCGGGCGAGCTGATCGATGTGCCGCCGCATAAGGTCGAGCGTTTCAGGTCTCTCCGCAAGAACGCTCACCGTGATACCGGATTCCGCAGCGGAAATACTGAGACGTACTCTGCCCAATTCTTCTGGATTCAAAGCCAGCTCAACCGGGCGATCTGGTAACCGCTGCAACACCTCGGCCATTTGGCGTCCGATCATGCCAGGCGTCTCCGGTCGCGCGAGCGTCTGCGCGAGGCTGGCCGGGGTCGTCGCGCGGGAATCCCAGTTGGTTGCCGCCTCGACATCGCCATTGATCACGAACGGAATGTCGGGATTGCCAGCATCCTGAGCCGCTGCAACTTGTGTCAGTGACGGGGCTGTCGCTGACGCCATTGAAGAAACTGCAGTGGGTGACGCCAGCTTTGACTTCTGATCTGTGCGCGCACTGACTTCAACAGCAGGTTTGACTTGCGCCTCAGTATCTCTTTTTGCGACGTCGTCCGACTTTCTCCCGGCATTCGGCGACACATCAATTTGCGCTTGAGATCCAGTCTGCGTTTGCGCCGAAGCCGCCACCTGAGCAGCTTTTGGCACATTCAAGTCTGCTTGTCGGTCTGCCTGAAGACTTGCTTTATTTGCTCGTTTGTCATCGAGCGGTAAATTCTCTGCTGGTCTTTTTTCCTGTGCAGTCGCGGACGCGATCTTTACCACATCCTCGTCACCGACTTGTTGTGTGCTCGGGATCGATTTGGTTTCATTTCCGACCTCGGTTGACTTTGCCGTTCTCTCTTCTTGCGTCAAAGCCACGCGTTGGGCGAAGGCCAGCTCGGTTGCTCCAACATTCGATTTCTGAACGGTATCTTTTTTCGACAGATGGTCATCTGCTGTAACTGCGGCCAGCTTACCGTCCTGCTGCTCCTCTTCTGGAAGTGCGTCAGGGGTCGCGGTTTCATCGGCTGATACGTCTGATTTTGCTGTGCTTTTTCCTTCCGAAGCATCGCCGGCGAGATCGCTTTTCTCTTTATCCGCGCGGGCAGCTTCATCTTCTGCCTCAGACGTATAGGTCGCATCAAAGTCGACTTCGGAGGAATCGTTTTCCCTACTTCTAGAAGACTCTTTGGTGGACGTATCGCCACTAGAGGTCACTTTTGTCGATGGTTGCAGCATAGGTATGTCAAGCACAGGCATCTCCGGGAGTTCTTCCGCGTTTCGCCGACCTTATGACATTCCTTGGTTACTGCATCTTTACCGATTGCGCGCATGCTAGCGAAAAATAGTTGCAATTGGAGATACTTGAAATGTCCGCAATTCCACCGATCACCGGATCCAATACTGCTGTAAGCCAGGACAAAGCATTGCGCGATGTCGCCGAGAAACTGGAGGCCAGTTTTCTGGCGGAAATGCTGAAATCCGCAGGTTTAGGCAAGACAAGCGATCATTTTGGCGGAGGCGCCGGAGAAGAGCAGTTCGGGTCTTTCCTGGTGCAGGAGCAAGCAATGCAAATGGTCAAGACCGGCGGGATCGGATTAAGCGAATCACTGTTTCAGGCACTGAAGGAGAAACAAAATGACGCATGAAGACTTTGAAGATGTAATCGACGCGCTGGACGATGTTCTCGAGGCGGAGCGTGAAGCCTTGTTGACCGGAAATCTGGACGAAGTTGGGCGGTTGCTGGAACGCAAAGAATCTCTGATTGATCAATTGTCGCAATTGGAGCTTGCCTCGCGGGAGCCTTTGGAAGCCCTAAATTCGAAGGTTGAGCGCAATCAGGCGCTGCTGGATCACGCTTTGGAAGGCATTAGATCCGTGGCTCGACGCTTGGCAGCCCTGCGCCGCGTGCGCAGTTCACTTGAGACATATGATGAAAAAGGCGCACGGCATACGATCGACGTGACGCCGGAAAGTAATGTAGAGAAACGCGCCTGAGGTGGCATTTGAATAAAAACCGAACGACTGGGCGCATTCGGTTTAAGCACTCATTAGCCTTTGAGTGAGCATGTTGGCGCTGCATCCGAGGTCGGGTGGCGCGTCGGCCAATTCCAGGCGGTCGCATTGGTCAGAAAGACAGTTTCGCTCCTCCGCAAAGGCGGTCGGGGCACAATCCACGCAAAGCGTGAATGATCAAAGGAACATGCTATGTCCAGCATTCTTACCAACAACAGCGCAATGGTTGCGCTGCAGACCCTGAAATCCATCAACATGAACCTCGGCAAAGTCCAAAGCGAGATCTCCACAGGTAAGACTGTGGAAAGCGCGAAGGACAATGCATCCGTTTGGGCTATCTCCAAGGTGATGTCCTCCGACGTGAAGGGCTTCGAGGCCATCTCCGATTCGCTCGCACTTGGCCAGTCGACAGTGGGCGTGGCGCTGAACGCATCCGAAAGCATCACCGACCTGCTGCAAGAGATCAAAGGCAAGATTGTCGCCTCCCAAGAAGAGAACGTCGACCGTGGGAAAATTCAAGACGATGTTGTCGCTCTGCGTGATCAGATTGCTTCGATCGCAGGCGCAGCTCAGTTCAACGGTCTGAATCTGATCAAAACGGAATCTGTTAACACCGGTGCAACCAATACCATTGCCGAGCAGCTTGAAAATGCAGAAGCGGGTGAGGTGAATATTTTATCTTCGCTCGATCGCTCGTCTTCTGGAGTGACTTCAACATCAATCGGTCTCGATAAACAGTCGCTCGACACGGGTGCCCAAACGGTTGGTACAGTTGCAGCCTCCGCTACAACAATTGACGCAACAGAAGCCTTAACGGCGAACACCGCTACGATCGCAGATGGCGCCACTGAAAATTTTGGCATCAACGGTGATATCACAGCCGCAGACCGACAAGCAAACCGGGTTATCGCGGGTGATACATACGAGATACAGGCCTCCTTCTTTGGCAAACTCTCCGCCGCGATAGGTACTGATATCACCGATGACATCGCATATGTGGCCAAGGCGGGTGATACAACCGCCGACATCGCTTCAGGTCTTGCGACACGGGTAAATATGGCACTCGCCGAGGCGGGATATGAGAATGACTTCGCGGCTGGTTTCATTGCTAACGCTGATGGTACCGCAGAATTCACGATCACCAATAACTCCGGCGCAGCAGGTGCTGCCGCCTTTGCCGGAACGGATATGGTGGTTACTTCCGGCGGTACTGCAGGTGGTGGACTTGATCTACTGACAGATATTGATGTTAGCACAGAGGGTGGCGCAAAGGCTGCACTGGTCGCCGTTGAGTCCCTTATCCAGAACTCGATCGACTCCGCTGCTGTGCTCGGTTCGTCCGCTGGTCGCATCGAAACGCAAGCAGACTTCGTGAGCAAACTCACCGATCGTCTGACATCGGGTATCGGCTCGCTTGTCGATGCAGACATGGAAGCGGCTTCGGCCAAGCTCCAGGCCCTGCAGACACAGCAGCAGCTGGGTGTTCAGGCTCTGTCGATTGCCAACCAGGCACCGCAGACCATTCTGTCGCTCTTCCGTTAAGCGATACCCAAGAGGCCCGTCTTGGCGGGCCTCTGACCCGATGACAGATAAACATACAAAGACAAAGGTTGCATCGTGAACGCTTACGCACAGGCCCAAAGCGCATATGCGCCCGCAGCTCCGACGAGAACCGCGCGCAGCGCAGAATACGAGGTCATAGCGAGGATTTCGCATCGTCTGAAACTGGCGATTAAAGAAGATGATTTCCCAGCATTGGCAGAGGCCTTGTACGAGAATAACAAGCTCTGGATCGCTTTGGCGGTGGACGTAGTAGATGACAATAATCTATTGCCTGACGAACTGCGAGCCCGGATCATCTATCTTTCCGAATTTACGCGCCTTCACACTCAGAAAGTTCTGCGCAGGAAAGAGAGCGCTATCCCGCTTTTGGAAATCAACGCGGCGATACTCCGTGGGCTAAAACAAGAAGGTTCAAGTAAATGAGTGGATTGGTGCTTAAGTTAAGTCCCAAAGAACGGGTTCTCATCAATGGCGTTGTCATTGAAAACGGTGACCGTAGAAGCCGTTTGGCAATAATGACACCCGGTGCAAATATCCTGCGCTTAAGAGATGCAATTCATCCTGAAGACGCGAAGACGCCGGTGCGCAGGGCGTGTTTCGCCATGCAGTTAGTATTGTCCGGAGACAAAAATCCTGAGGATGCACATCTTCCTCTGCTGCGGCAAATAGAAGAACTAAGTCAGGTTTTCACAGACTCCGACAGCAGAAATGTGCTGGCCGAGGCAACACGGGGCCTGGTAGAAAATCAGCACTACCGCGCATTGAAAGCTCTTCGAGCGCTGCTGCCGCGTGAAGATAGATTAATGGCTGCGCGGCCGTCCTGATGTTTGTACCCGTCATTCCATCCAGCGGGTTAACGGGTTGGCGGTTTCTTCAACGAACCTACGACACGCAACTCGAATCCTTGTCCAACAATTCGCAGCTCACGCGAAGCGCTGATTACTTCTCAGAGAACATTGGCAAAGTAAAAACTGCACAAGATTTGACATCGGATAGAAGACTTCTTGAGGTCGCTCTCGGTGCTTTTGGTATTCAGGACGATATCGACAACCGGTTTTTCATTCAGAAGATCCTCGAAGAAGGAACTACAGCACAGGATTCTTTGGCTAATCGCTTTTCCGACAACCGATATAAGGAATTCTCTGAGGCGTTTGGGCTAGGTCCTGGCGAGACCTCGCAAATTGATCGTAACGGCTTTACAGATAATATTCTAGCGCGTTTTAGATCTAACAGTTTTGAAGTTTCCGCAGGACAACAAGACGATTCCATGCGGGTAGCTCTTTATGCTCAACGTGTATTGGGTGATTTGGCAACACCACCTCAAAAGTCAGCTGAAAGATTGGCTGCGGAGCAGATTTCGGCTTCAGTTGCCCAATTTGCATCCGAAGCTCAGGACGATACAGACTATTTCGCCAACAACATTGGATCGATTACTTCGCCCGAGGAGTTGGTCGGAGATCTCCGACTGCTTGAGATCGCGTTGGGGGCGTTTGGATTAGAAGATGACTTCGAAGCAATCGCGTCTTTCGTACCAGATGCAACAACGCTCGTAAGTCCGGAATTGGAAAAAATCCAACGCGTTTTGGAAGAGGGCAGCATTTCGAATGTCGCCTTTGCGAACCAGTTGGACAACCCTGCATATGCCGAGTTTTCCCGAGCATTTGGATTTGGTATTGCTGAGGACACCCAAGTTGCGGAGCAGGGCTTTTCCACGCGCATCACTGATCGCTACATTGCGGAAAACTATGAATTCCCTGCGGGCGTTACGTATAATCTACCGGTCGAGATCGTCGATGGCCAGTTCGCACTGGAGTCATTTACTGATAGTGATATTTCAAATGATGCAAAGTGGTTTACCATTATGGGCGAGCCTCCATTGCGCACACTGTTCGAAAAAGCACTGAATCTTCCATCCGAATTCGGGCAAATTGATATCGACCAACAACTCGCTGTTTTTAAAGAGCGCACGCAGTCGGTTTTTGGGAGTGACCAGGTCAATCAATTCTCAGATCCTGAAATACTCGACGATCTGATCACGAAGTATATTGTGCGATCACAGTTGGCAAATTTCAATAGTGGCGCTTCTTCTGCCTCAATCGCCTTGACGCTGTTGCAATCCTGAAAACTGATCAAGCTGCCGGTGAGGGGCGGATTTTTTGTCCTGGCAGATTTGCGCCGCGCACGCGGCGCAGGATCAGCTCAAGCTGAGTGAAGCTGTTGTCGACACTCTGTGTTTCGACTTTCGCAAGGAACGCGTCGAGCTCAGGCCAAATTTGAACAGCTGCATCAATTTCCGGATCACTTCCTGCTGAGTAGAGACCCGCCCTAATCATCATTGCATTGTTGTCGTAGACGGAGAGCAAATTGCGAGCCTTAACCAGCAGTGCGTTTTGCGCTTCAGTGGCAGCGGCAGGCAAGCTGCGCGATATCGAACGCAGCACGTCTATCGCGGGATATCGCCCACGCTCCGCAATTGCCCGATCAAGAACGACATGCCCGTCCAACACACCGCGCAGAATATCCGCAATCGGTTCTTCCATGTCTGAACCAGCAACTAGAACACTGAAAACTCCGGTAATATCACCTTGGTTTTCCTGACCTGGGCCTGCGCGTTCGCATAGAGACATAATCAAGTGTGCAGTTGATGGCGGGTAACCGCGAAGTACGGGCGCTTCACCGGAAGCAACAGCTACTTCGCGATGTGCTTCAGCAAAACGTGTAATCGAATCTGCCAATAAAAGCACAGAGTGACCTTGATCACGAAAGTGCTCGGCAACAGACATTGCCGCCCAGGCGCAACGCCGACGGATCAGCGGTGATTGATCCGAGGTTGCGCATACAACAACAGCACGTTTCAATCCTTCGGGGCCGAGCACGTTTTCAATAAAGTGGCGCAGCTCGCGACCGCGTTCGCCAATCAAAGCGATGACAACGATATCTGCGGTCATGTTCTGCGCAAGGTGTCCAAGCAGGCTAGACTTGCCGACGCCAGACCCGGCAAACAAACCGATTCGCTGACCTTCGACCAAGGGAAGCATTGTATTCAATGCAGCCATGCCGGTGTTGAGGCGCGCGCCCATTGCACGTCTCATCGCGGGATCTGGAGGCGCGCGTCTGAGCGCTCTCGCTTGTGCGCCTCGGAGGAGCGGTTTGCCATCGATTGGATTGCCAAAAGGATCGATAATGCGCCCGACCCAAGCATCCGATGGCGCGATGCCGCGAGCTTCAAGCAACGCCGCACGATCTTGTAAGGCAACACCGTCAGGGGCCTGGTCGGGCAACAAAACAAGGATATCGCCGTCCAGCTGCAAAACTTCGCCAGACAGAGGCTCCCCCTGGCGATAAACAACAATCAGATCGCCAATGCGCGCTTTACCGGCCAATCCGGAAACCTGGATCACGCCACCTTCTACACGCGTGACGCGGCCAATGGCACGCACGGGGTTAAGGTCCGTAATCTGAGCGGTCAATCCGTCGAAGGGAAGAGGCGTGTTCATGGCAATCCTTTGAAGTGCGCAAACCCTTTCTAAAGGAATCAGAGTTAAGTCTTGATGAAATCACACGAGGGAGAAGCCCCGATGTTTGAAAATTTGGAAGTCTTCAGGATATCGCATGCAATGGCGGTCCATGCCGGGCAGAAACAAGCAGTTGCTGCGCAGAATGTCGCAAATTCCGATACACCTGAATATAAGGCGCGCGATCTCGCGCCCTTCGCCGAGACCTACAATAACAACATGTCGAATCGGGATGTCACCGGTCAGCGCTCTACCCGCGCGCTGCATCTGCACGGCACCATGAATAGTTCTGTCGCACAGCCGATTGTCGATAAGACATCCGTTGCATCCCCAAACGGCAACAATGTTTCCTTGGAGACTGAAATGCTGAAATCGCTCGGTGCGAAACGTCAGCATGATCGTGCAATGGCCATCTACAAGTCCTCGCTTAACATCCTGCGCGCGACGCTTAGAAGAAGTTAATCGGGGAACGTATCATGAACGATTTTGCTAAAGCTTTAACAGTAACGTCTAGCGGCCTTAAGGCTCAGGCGACACGCTTACGCCACTTGGCAGAGAACATCTCTAACGCCGATACGCCTGGTTACCGTCGCAAGCTGGTGTCATTTGAGACATCCTTTAACGCCGGGAGCGGTGTATCGGAGGTCGAGACCAGCCGGGTCAGATTGGACAAGACGGAATTGGAACGGGTTTATGATCCTTCCCACCCGATGTCTGACGACTCCGGCTACTTCGATGGGTCCAATGTCAACCTGATGATCGAGCTGGGTGACGCGCGCGAAGCACAACGCAGCTATGAAGCAAACCTGAAAGTGTTTGAACAGACACGGAAAATGTCCAGCAGCCTCATGGACCTGCTGCGCAAGTAATTGAACAAGACGCGGCTAAAACTGCTGCAAGACTTCAAGGAGATCCAGAATGGATATGAAAGCTGTTTCAGCAATACAGAAGTTCACTGATGCACGATCTACATCGGCGATTAGTAACTATGTTCAGGCGCGCCCGGCCACCGAGCCGACGCCTGAAGAACCCAGCGTTGCCCAATTGGCTGGAAAAGCCGCGATGGATTTTGCCCAAACACTGGCGCAAACCGAGGAAACGGCCAAACAATCGATGATTGGTGACGCTGATCCGCATGCTTTGGTCCAGGCGCTTGCACAAACTGAACTGGCCGTTGAAGCGGCGGTTACCGTGCGCAACAAAGTTGTAGAAGCCTACCAGGAAATCCTGCGGATGCCCGTTTAACATGCTCGACGAAGTTCTCTTCTTCGACACGCTGCGGCAGGGTCTGTGGATTTCGGTGATCATCTCGCTGCCAATTTTGACAGCGGCCTTGATTACGGGGGTGTCCATCGGATTGGTTCAGGCGCTCACGTCCATTCAGGAAATGACGCTTACTTTTGTTCCGAAACTCGCAGCAATCGTCATCGTTTTCTGGATGTCGATGGGTTTCATGACACAAACGCTGGTCTCGTTTTTTCACGACCGCATCGTACCACTGATTATTGGAGGTTGAGATGGAGAACTCTGGGTATACAACGCTCACGCGACAAGCGGGTCTGATGCGGGAAATGCGCATTGTCGCGAACAATATCGCGAACTCTGCAACGACCGGGTATCGTCAAGAAGGTTTGGTGTTTTCAGAATACGTGAAGTCCGTTGAGGGCGGGTCAAGCCTTTCCATGGGGCAGGGCAACGTGCGTCACACCTCCTTTCAACAGGGTGCTTTGACGCAGACTGGCGGGACGTTTGATTTCGCGATCGAAGGCGAAGGTTTCTTTCTGGTCGAGACGCCAGCGGGCGAAAGGCTGACACGGTCGGGCGCTTTCTCTCCGAACGCGGAGGGCGATTTGGTAACCTTTGACGGGTACCGCGTTCTGGATGCCGGCGGCGCGCCTGTTTTCATCCCGCCGGGTGCCGCAGATGTTGCCGTTTCGGCGGATGGCACAATTTCAAGCGAGGGCAACCCAATTGGTCAAATCGGGGTCGTTCAGCCTCTGAATGCGCGCGAAATGGTCCGCGAAGACGGCGTGATGTTTCGTGCGGACGATGGGTATGAACCCGCGGAACAAGCACGTGTCCTCCAGCGGTTCGTTGAAAATTCGAATGTTGATGCGATTACGCAACTCACCCGCATGATCGAGGTCCAGCGCGCCTATGAGCTGGGCGCCAGTTTCTTAGACGCGGAAGATCAACGCGTGCGCTCAGCTCTGCGCGCGCTTTCACAGTAGATTTCTTGGTAGAGGAGGTGCCCAATGCGCGCCCTTAAGATTGCAGCGACCGGAATGAGTGCCCAGCAGATGCGGGTTGAAACGATTTCTAACAACCTTTCGAACATGAGCACGACGGGTTACAATGCGCGGCGTGCCGAGTTTGCGGACTTGCACTACCAACAATTGACAAGACCGGGCACGATCAGTGCAACCGACGGCACTGTCATGCCAACCGGTGTTCAACTGGGTTTGGGGGTAAGACCGGCCGCGGTATCAGTTCAACTTCAGCAAGGATCGCTGAGCGCAACTGGCGGCGATCTTGACCTGGCGATCGAAGGTCAGGGGTATCTTGAGGTGACCCTGCCATCTGGACAGACAGCCTATACGCGCGATGGTGCCCTCAAACGAACGGGAGAAGGCTTGATTGTGACCTCCGATGGTTTTCCGGTCGAACCCCAGATCGTAATCCCGGATGACGCGCGCAGCGTTTCAATCAATGCATCTGGCGAAGTCTACGCGTATTTTGCGGAAACACCGGACGCGCAGCTGTTGGGTCAATTCAACATGGCAGGCTTTACCAATGCGAAGGGGCTGGAAGCGTTGGGAAGCAACCTTTTTGCTGAAACTGAGGCCTCTGGTCCTTCGCTTGTTTCTACACCAGGCGAAGATGGGCTTGGCACGGTGCGGCAGGGCTATCTGGAAGACAGCTCCGTTGACGCCGTGCGCGAAATCACCGAATTGATCGAAGCTCAGCGTGGTTACGAAATGAATGCCAAAGTCATCTCGGCAGCCGATCAGATGATGGGCGCAACGACGCAAATCAGATGATGCGTTTTTGGATCTTTTTGCTGGCGGTATGCCTTGGTGCCGATGCCCTTGCAGAGTCGGTGGTTCCGACGCGCACCATCCGGGCAAACGCAATCATCACTGAAATCGATGTGGTTACAAAGTCCGGGCGGATTGCTAACGGGTTTGACCGCGCCTTGGATGTGATTGGTCAAGAGGCCAAAACCACACTCTATGCGGGTCGGCCGATTTTGTTCGATGACGTTGGTCCGCCAGCGCTTGTGACGCGCAATCAGATCGTCATGCTCCGCTTCGAAACTGGAGGTCTCGTGATAACGACCGAAGGTCGATCATTAGAGCGTGGCAGTATTGGCGATCGGGTCAGAATAATGAACCTAAGCTCCCGGGCGACGCTGTTTGGACAAATCCATGCTGACGGCTCGGTACATGTAAAGAATTAGAGGTCTCAAATGAAAAACCAGAAATACTGCGCTCTTTTGTGCCTTGTCTTGGTAGCGGCTTGCGGTCGCTCGGATCATCTTGGGAAGGCACCCTCCTTCAGTTCGCCTACGGGCACTGCGGAACACAATGCAATGCTGTCACCTGGACTGCCCTTGCGGGCTGATGCGACAGGCCCAACCGATCAGGCGTCGCTCTGGTCTGGTGCTCGGCAATCACTGCTGGGGGATCGGCGTGCGATTCAGCAGGGCGACATCCTTACCGTGGTCATCGAGATTGATGAAGAAGCTGAGATCTCAAATGCGACGGATCGTTCCCGGTCAGGTTCGGAAAGCCTAAGCATCTCGGGACTTTTCGGTTTGCCGCAACGCATTGATGAAAGGCTGCCGGAAGGGGCGTCGACGTCCGAAGCCGTGGGCATCAACTCGAACAGCAATTCGTCGGGCGATGGCTCGGTGAAGCGGAATGAAAAGCTCACTCTCAGAATCGCCGCAACCATTGTTGATGTCTTGCCAAATGGTGTTTTGTCGATTTCGGGCAGCCAGGAGTTGCGCGTTAACTTTGAAATGCGTGAATTGCTCGTGACCGGGTATGTCCGGCCAGAAGACATCTCGAGGCAAAATGAAATCACATATGACAAGATTGCCACCGCGCGCGTTTCTTATGGCGGTCGCGGGCAGATCACGGACGTGCAGCAACCGCGTCTTGGGCAACAGGTTCTTGACGGCGTTCTGCCCTTCTAGGAGATGATAGTGTGAAGAAATTACTGCCCATAATTATGCTTTTAGTCGGTTCTGGTGCGGGTGTAGGCGCTGGTATCTTCTTGCGCCCGGCCCCGGTCGAGGAAGCAGCCGCTTATGAAGAAACTGAGAAGTCAGCAGAACCGACTAAGGACAAAGAGTCCCACTCTGAAAAGCACGACGCTGAAGCGTCATCAGAAGCGATGGAATATGTCCGGCTCCCAAATCAGTTTGTCGTGCCGCTCGTGCAAGAAGACCGCATCTCGGCGATGGTCGTCATGGCTCTCAGTATTGAGGTTGCCAGCGGCTACAGTGAAGAAGTTTTCGATAAAGAACCGAAGCTGCGTGATGAATTTTTGCGGGTTCTCTTTGATCATGCGAGCATTGGCGGTTTTGATGGCGCATTCATCAACAATGAAAACCTGGATGTGGTGCGAGGCAACCTGCGAGAGGTTGCAGTTGGAGTAATGGGCGCGGACATCGCAAATGATGTTTTGATCTTTGAAATCGCGCGCCAGGACTACTGAAACACTTGCAAAAGATCCGCCACTCCGGGCGGCGGCATCTTTGCCGTACCCGCGCGGAGCTTCATTTTTAGTCAATCCATTCTTTGATGTGGGTGGGCTTCGCTGTTGGAACGGATCATTAACTCCATAGCCAGCAGCTCTGACAAGCAGTGACTTTTGAATTTTTTACCACCGTCAAAAGTCAAATCTTGGATTTTCATTGACACCATTCGTATTGATTTGCGATTGAAATTAGCTGTTTAGGAGTCAGGGCCGGAGACAGCTGCAGACCCTCACTTGAAAAGGTTCGTCTTCAATTTATCGAAGTTTGTAGAGCGTTGTTTCAATCGCGCTGGTAAGCATCGCCTCGTGACTGGATTTTCTACCTTGTAAGCTCAGCTCTTTGATGAGTGCCTCCGTCGCCAAGACTTTCCCATAAGCTTGCTTCACCTGTCTGACGTGTTGTTCTTTTTCAGCCAGGACTAGTGACAGTTTATTGTTTAACGAAACTTTGGCATTGCCGACCCAAGACTTCCAGATAACATCAGCGCCTATTGTTTGCATGTCGGGATCGCTGCGTTTTCTCGCCTCTTCAGCTTGTTTGTCCAAGCGCTTTATCTCTGCGCGCAATTCATTTTCCTTTTTAAGGAGCACTCCAAAAGCCTGGCGTCGTACCTCATATTTCGCTTCAACGAGGGCGTGCATTTTTCGCAACTCCGCAATCTTCATCAGAAACGACTTTTTGCTTTTTGGCGAATCGCCTCTGCAAAGCGAATTGCAGCGGCGACAGCGCGGTAATGATCCGGCGCGATTTGATCACCGATTTCGGTTGTTGCGTGAAGCGCGCGCGCCGTCGGTGGATCACTGTGGATTGGGACATCGTTTTCCGCGGCAACCTCTCTTATTTTCAAGGCGATCTCGTCAACGCCTTTGGCAACACATATTGGTGCTTGTCCTGGTTTTCTTTCCCACTTCAACGCAACGGCATAGTGCGTTGGGTTAACCACGATCACGTCAGCGGTCGGCACATCTGCCATCATTTGTGCACCTGCAATGGCCTGCGCGCGCCGACGGCGTTCCTGCTTCATATGTGGATCGCCTTCACTATTTTTTGTCTCGTCCATCACTTCCTTGCGCGACATCTTGTTTTTTCTCAGATGCTCGAAATGCTGCCAGATCGCGTCGATCGCGCCGATCACACCAGAGACAATGACAACAACGAAGAGAAAGCTAAGACAGATTTCCGCAAGCAGGGCGATTGCGATACGCGGGTTGGTCTGCAGAACAGCAACCATCTCCTCCAGGCGGGCATTGATGAAAATAGCAAGACAAGCGGAATAGATCAGCAATTTGGAAAAACTGACGGCAAATTGAAAAAGCCCGGTCCGCCCGAACTTGTTTTTTGCATTCGAAATCACTGAAATTTTTGAAAGCTTCGGGGTTATTTTTGTGGGTGCAAAAACGATACCGCGCACCGCAAAAAGACAAAGTAATACGGTCAGGCCGGGTACCAGGAACATCGGCGCAATTGACCAGGCAACGCTGCGTATCAGTCCTTGTGTCGGAGCGCCGGCTGCGCCATCGAAAAACAAGGGTGCCAATTGTGCAGATTGATCGATCAGGACCATCATCGAGGTGCCAAGCTGCGTCAGCCCGCTGCTACCTGCCACAAGGAAGGCCAGTAGCAACCCCGCATAGGCGCATGCGGTCAATAGCTCTGTGGAGCGTGCGATTTCACCTTTTTTGCGGGCCTCAAGCAGCTTTTGAGGGGTCGCGTCATATGTCTTGTCGTTTTGATCTGTTTGATCGCTCATTGCGGCGTTCCAAAAGGATTACTCAGAAACCCATCCATCGCCTGCACCCAAACTGAAAGGATCAATGGAGATGAAACAAGCAGCAGAAATAGGCCGCCAGCAGTTATGACCGGGGCGCCAACAAAAGCCACCATAAGCTGTGGCATTGCTTTATTGATCGCACCGAGAGCCAAATTATAGAGCACCGAGAGTATGACGAATGGCGCGGCCAAAGTGAAAGCAAGTGTAAAAGCGCGTGCGACCTGCGCAACACCCCAATCAGAAAGTTCCGAAGCTTGGGTAAAACGACCCATCGGCATGAAATCATACGATAGGATTATCAGCTGGGCGGCTTTGATATGTAATCCGGTCATCACCGCAAGAGCCAAACCGCCGATGATCAAGATGTAGCCCATTGCAGGCATTGGATCGACGCCGGCTCCACCAAAAACCTGAGAAAGAGAAGTGGAGTGCGCGGCGATGGTGCCGGCTGTTTGAAGCGCGAGAACAAATAGCCGTATACCGATCCCCAGAGCCAAACCGGCAAGAATTTCGGTAAAGAGAAGCGTCGATACATCACCTAACTCTTGAGGGATATCAACGACTGCAACAGCAGGGGTGACAACAACCGTAAATGCGATTGCCACGACGAGTTTGATGCGCGATGGAACGGATTGTTCACCAAATGCTGGCAGCATTGAAGCAAGAGCGGCAACACGTAGAAAAACCAGAAACCCATGCCACAATGCTTCATTCGCAAGTGGAAGTAATTGGGCCAGAGCCGTCATGCCGCTACGACACCGACAAGTGATGGACGGGCATCCAAACCGATTTCTTCGAAAGATAGCACAGGGTTGGAGATGCCCTTGGCACGCATCACGGTGCGCAAAAAACGGCGCCGACGGGTGTTCGTCACAATCGCAGCATTTATGCCATTTTGGCTTGCTGCGGTCAGTTTTTCCGACATGTTTTCAGCAAGTAAGTTAAAAATGTCGGGCGGCAGCGCAATGTCCAATCCTCGGTCGGCCTCCACTTGATATGTGTTGAAAGTATCTTCCCACTCTGGCGCCAACTGGACGAGCGGCAGTGTCCCATCTTCGCGTTTCATTTCGGCGACCAACTGAAACCCCAGGCGCTGCCTTACGTGCTCACAGATGGCTTCGGGTTGCGCATTTTGAGCACGTGCCTCGGCTGTTGCTTCCAGAATGAGCGGCAGATTTCTGATTGACACCTGTTCATCTAACAAGAGGCGCAACACCGCATGCAACACGTCGATCGGTACTTTGTCTGGAATCATTTCGTCCAGCAATTTGCGGTTGGCATCGGCGCGGGTTGGGTCAGAAACATTGGTCATTTCAGACAAAAGTCGGCGCAGGGATTTTAGCGACAGCAGACGGCTAAAGTTGCGCTTCACCGTCTCCAGAAGGTGGGTCGCTAAGATCTCTGCGGGTGTGACGAGAGTAAGCCCGTCCAACGCGGCCTGCTCCTGATCCCGACTGTTAATCCACCTTGCGGGTGCGCCATAGACTGGTTCAGTCGTGTCGGCACCGCTCGGCAATGAAGATGCATCCTCGGGGATCAACGCTAAAATCTGATCTGGGTTGAGTTGCGCGCGAGCCTGCTCGACGCCTTGAATACGCAGGACATAAGTGCCCATGGGTAGGATGGCGCTGTCTGTCAGACGGATTTCGGGAAGGATAAGACCAAAAACGGATGCGACATGCGTCCGCATATTTGAAATACGCGCGTCCAGCCCAGTTCCGGGGTCCAAAACCATGTTCACAAGATCGGGCGCAAATTCGACATGAATATCGTCGAGTTCAAGGATGTCGCCGAGTGGCTTTTCTTGAGGTAAATCAGAGAGTTCTGTTTCCTGATCTTGGTGGCCAACCGTTTCCTTGGCTTTTCGGTGCATCCAATATGCCAACCCGCCAAGGATTGCGCCGCCGAATATAAACGGCCCAAACGGCAAACCGGGGAAAAGCGCAAACAAAATCATCAGTCCCGAAACCGTGGCGAGCGCGGACGGATGTTTGCCTAGTTGGCTAAACACCGCCAGATCGGTCGCACCCTGTGCGCCGCCGCGGGCAAGTAACAACGCCGAGGCAATTGAAATAACAACTGCTGGGATTTGCGAAACGAGGCCGTCGCCAACGGTGAGCATGGCATATGTTTCAAATGCTTGTCCGATTGGCATACCGTGAACGGCAATGCCCATGACGAGCCCGGCTACCAGATTGAGCAGCGTGATGAGCAGGCCTGCGATAGCATCGCCCTTAACGAATTTGGAAGCACCATCTAATGATCCGAAAAATGTCGTTTCCTGCTGTTCTCGTTCGCGCCTTTCCTTGGCTTCTGTGTGAGTGATCGCCCCTGCCGACATGTCGCTGTCGATCGCCAGCTGCTTTCCTGGCATGCCATCAAGCGCGAAGCGAGCGCCGACTTCAGCCATTCTGGTGGCACCCTTTGTGATGACCATAAAGTTGACAATGAGCAAGACGCAGAACACGACAAGGCCAAGAAAGACGCTGCCACCCATGACGAATTGAGCGAAACCTTCAATCACATCACCGGCGGCATCCGTGCCAGTGTGTCCTTGGCCGATAATGAGTTTTGTCGAAGACACATTGAGCGATAGTCTTAACATGAGCGACGCTAATAGGATGGTCGGAAAGGCAGAGAAGTCGAGCGGCCTCTCGATAAAGAGCGTAATCGTGAAAATCAGGATTGCCAGCGCGAATGATGCTGCCAACCCAACATCAAGTACCCAAGCAGGCATTGGCAGGATCATCATTACGATCACAGCCATTAATGCAACCGCCAACATGATCGTCGGATTAAAGAGCGCTTTTACTGTAAGGTTTTGCAACGCTATGTCTCCCCGCGTTTCGAAATTAAGCTGCGCCTGTTTGTTTGACTTCCCAATGGAACAAGAGACCCGCGGAGAGGTGTCACGCCAGAAGGCTTCAAGAAAGGAAACTGGTTCCACTTTCTTATTTTCGTTGATGAATGACTGGAAATAGAATCTTTCTGCGCCATCTCCGAATAGATGCGAGAATACCTGCTTTTATATTTTTCTGAGTGTTCGGGTGTTCTGGAGTGAAAGGCGCCTACAGCATTCATCCAATTGCCTTTTTCTGTAAAAAGCCTTGACAAAAATCTTGCCGCGTATCGCGCGTTGGAAACGGGTTCGAACATTTCTGAAATAGATCCAAATTGATGTCCATGCCATCTGAAATTCAATTGGAAACAACCAACATCGAAATTTTTTTGACCTTGTCTAAATTGTTGGATCGCAAATTCTTCTGCGGCAACTCGGGTTGGTAACCAGGATCCTTCACCGTTGACGTTGATTGCCCATGGCCATGGTTCCAGACCGCTGCTTTGTGATCGGCCTGTTTCCGTTCGAGTTACCGCTAATAGAACCGAAAGGGGTACATCTGTTTCTTGCGAAGCGATAGTTGCGGCTTGATCACATACGTTCTGTGTTGATGCAAAAGCGATCGGTTGAATCGCTGGAATGGCAAAAAAGGTGATCAGCGCAGTTCTTGATATAGCGATCATCAAATATCTGGAGATTTGCATTCTGCACCCTCAAAACAACTGCGTTCTGCAGCCTCTTTAACCATAATTGTCTGAGGTTTATTTTCCGTAACCAGAGCTTCTCCGATCGTAGCGTGTAGAGCTAGGGAGAAACTTGAACATTACCCAGTAAATCAGCGAGTACACTTCGCGCAGTGCCGCTCTCGTCAAGCGCACTTTGTGTGGCGGCGATCATTCCGTTCTCGGCTTCAATGCTGTCAACCGGGGTTTGAGTGAGCGCGCGGACACCACTATAAAAATCTTCTTGTCCCTCGGTTAGCTCAATCCAATCATCGGAAAGCCAGGCAGACTGACTGGCTTCTTCAATCATATCGTTAGCTTGAAAAAGGCGTGTTGCACGTTGATTCTCGCCCAAAGCCGAATACGCGCGAGCTCGCAGTTCGTCTACCGTATTTCCTGACAAATCTTGCAACTCCGCAATAGTGTTTTCTGGTTCTCCAACGGATAGTAGGATTTCGGCCTCCAAAAGCCTCATAGGTTTGGTTCTTTCATCCAGTGGAACGTTCGCCAAAATGTCTGCGGCTGCTTCATGAAAGCCCAATTGGTGAACGCGCGCTGAAACACCCACTACCGCTTGTGACTGAAGTGCGTTTGCCGGTTCGGGAAAATGAGCAAAGGTCAACTCTAGGAATTCAAAATCGTCCGCTACTTTCGCTAAGGCAGAAAAAACGTGAGATTGCAGCTCCGCTTTCAGATTTGGGTTACTACCGATTGGATTATTGTTAAGCACCTCAATCGCTTTAGTAAATTGCCCTGAAAGTGCTGATGCAACCACGTGAGCTCTTAAGAGATCGATACCAATCGGCGCATCTTGCAATTCGAAAGCATATGCTTCGATCAGCAGAGAGATGTCTGCTGGCACAGGCTGAAAGTCAATAAGTCTATTTTCAACAAAGGCAATCAAAGCCTCCGGAGATTCTTTGCTATTTGTTTCAGCGACTTCAGAGAAGATTTGATCCGAAGTCTCCGTTTCACCGGAGTGCTGTTTAATCCTGGCCTTTGCCAAATTGGCGTCGAGTGCATCAGAGTCTTCACCCTGCTCAACCCGGCGAAGCGCTATGGCCGCAGCTTCCAGCTTTCCCAACTGAGTAAGGCGGTTACTGAGCGTCGGGGCTATAAAGCCTCTCAGATGAGCCGGTAGTTTGGCCAAAGCTCGCAACGCTGCCTGTTCGTTGATCACCTGAGTTTCCGGGAGTGTCCTCGCAGCCATTATCGCCCATAGTGCCAAGTCGGAATCGCAGTCGGAAAACCGGTGAACAGAACGAGGGTTTCGGGCAAATCCAAATTCAATGATATCCGCCAGATCCATTAGTTCGGGACTCGCGATCACCAAATTCTCAGACAGACGAAGCACTTGCTTTGCTTCTGCGCCAAACCCGAAGAAGATGTAGAGCTGCGCGAGCGCAATGGCCTTTTCCTCGTCAAGCCGGTCCACCTCGGAGTAAAGTTGTTGTCGCAACGTAGAAACCTGCAAATGAAAAGGCTGATTGTCACCCCATCCGCTTACATCAACACTCTTGGGATTTGCGCAAACGGCACCAGAAGTCATTAAGTCAAAATCGTCTTCTACATCCAAAACATCATGACTGCTGGTCACCCTCATGTTTCCGGGCTGAACCTCAATTTCAGGAGCCTGCTGTTCCGAAGAATCGAGAATTTCAGCTGTTTCTGAAGGTTCTTGTCTTATATCCAGCGTTTCCAGATCTGGAGTCGCCGCGCGTAACAACCCTCGAGAGGTGGCCTCTCCAAGACCCTTCAAGAGACGCTCGCGGGTGTCTTTGACAATTTCAAGTTCGATTGCACTTGCTGATGGGTCAAGGCTGTTGGCGTGATTTTCTACCGTGTTTTGGTTATTTGCAGTCGGCACTGTCTCTCTGGGATCAACGATCGCTTCTGACCAAAGTAATTCACCAAAATTGAACCCCGACTCTGTTTCAAGCACCACGAACGAGGGCTCATTCGTTGCGGGCTCTAACGTCAAAGGAGGCCCATCAATGACATCGACAACCAAGAAATCGCCTTGCTCCAGAAAGGAGTTCACCCGGCAGTCGCAGGACAGTTCCAGTTCAAGGCGCGCAGGATATTGAACGACATTGGTCAACCGATCCCTTGGGATGACGTCGAATACGCGACTGAGATCGAAGCCGCTGTTGTGGCCGCTTAGCGAAATTGTCTGTTTGCCTGGAACCCCGGACACCTCCCATTCGACGCCTGCCGGCAATTGCATCACCAACCGCGTGAAGCCGTCATGATCTCCCGAACGCACGGTAATTGGGTTAGCTAAGGCCGCAGTGGACGCCAAAGACGCCGAGAACATAGCTAGTGCGAGAAATTTTCTCATGCAGCACCTTGCTTCACCGATTTCAAAGCTTCTTCCAGCTCAGAAAAGCTTGGCCGGCAATGCGATGGTGTATTTTGTCGACCAACTTCGATGCAAATGTTGGTGGCATGGGCATGCAGATTTGCCACCAAGACCTCACGAATGAGCTGATAGAAGTGCCCGTCTTCCTCAGTAACTGTTTTCACCTTTGCCGCGAAAGGACCGACAAAACCATATGCAAGAAAAACACCTAGAAAGGTGCCAACCAAGGCACCACCGATGAGTTTGCCAAGCACTTCCGGTGGTTGATCGATTGAGCCCATTGTCTTGATGATGCCCAAAACCGCCGCAACGATTCCCAAGGCCGGTAGACCGTCAGCAACTGTTTGAAGGGCATGGCTTGAATGCAAAGCATGGTGCATATTGGCTTCCATACGTTTTTCCAGAACCTCTTCCACCTGATGCGGATCGTCGTAGTTCATCGATGCGGACCGCATGGTGTCGCAGATAAGTGCAATGGCCTCGCCATCTTTCAGAATTTTTGGGTATTTCGAAAAGATTGCCGATTCTTCTGGGTTTTCGATGTGTTCCTCAATTGCGACGGGGTTCTGACGCGCAAGCCGGATGATTTCGAACAGAAGGCAAAGCAGATCACGGTAGTCATCATGTGCCCATTTCGGGCCTTTGAAGACGCGGCTCATGTCTCGGGCTGTGTGCTTTACTTCCGATATACTGTTGCTGATCAGAAAAGCTCCGACAGCGGCACCGCCAATCATCATCATCTCGAAGGGAAGCGCTTTAATGATGATGCCCATCTTGCCGCCAGCAGCAAGGTAGCCACCAAACACCATGACAAAAATCACAACAATGCCAATTATTCCAACCATGACTGTCCCCGGTTCAATTGATAACGGCACATTCGCAAAAGGAGGTTAAAAAAGCCTCTGCATTTGCTAGCCTTTTGGCACGTCTGCATTTCGCCCGGCGAGAATCACACTGATCGAGTAGGCTGCCTGGGGCGATAGCCCGGCTAAAATGCCAGCTGCTGCAGTTGGTTTCATTCTGCCCAAAAACCCTGCGGCAAATACCGGTTCCATTTCTTCAAACAGCAGCGCGGCATCCTTGGGTTTCATGTTTTCGTAAACCGCAGTCAGGCGCGCCAGGTCGTCTTCAGCGGCTGTGTCAGCCAATGCGAGCAAGCCTCTCAACGACGTTTCGGCATCTTCGAGCATTGTAAGGCGCTTCTCGATTTGTTCGTCTGCAACACTCAGTGCCTTCATTCTCACGGCAATCTGCTGTTCTTTTTCTGCGATGCGCGCTTCGCGTTCCTGAAAAGATTTCAATAGCTTGGACATTTTGGCTTTGTCCGCCTCCGGCATCTTCTGTCCAGTGTCGGAGGCGGCAACACTCATTTCCGCTTCAGCTGAAGTGGCGAGCGGGTTCTCTGTGGCAACGGCCTGTCCAGCGCCTGCGCCAATCCTGATCGCTGCAGACCCCATGAGAAGTCCCGCGATCAATAATACCGACCCCCGACCATTTCGTCCTGAAACCAGCTTTTTAAGGCTCATTGATGTGCCTCCGCAGCTCTATGCCGCACAAACATCGGCTCGCTTGTCGTCTGCGCCGAAACAGGAGCCGCGGGTGTCGCAGGTGCTTCTCTTGCAGGCGTGTCGGGAATGTCGTGCAGGGACGCCATCTGGAATTCCAGTTTCCGGGACATTTCTTCCGCGCGTTGCGTCAAGTCCGTCAACGTCTGCGCCGACCCCGCAGCGGTATTTTGCGCTGAGGAAAGAGTTTTTGTCAGATCGTCAACCTGTGCGGACAGAACAGCGACCGCGCCGCCCACACCTTTTTCCAGATCATTAAAACGGTTGAGCCTCCGGCCAAGAACAAGACAGTAGATTCCGGCACCTAACGCGCCCGCGGCTAACAAAATATCTGCAATAAGGTCCATTTCACCCTCCTAGTTCAGCACGAATTCCATGATGAGAAGATCATTGACGTGATCACGACCCGTCGCGACCTGTACGCGCCGCAACATTTGCGCACGCAATCGCGTCAATGCGGAGGGATCTTGAATATCCCTCAATTCGATCGCGCGCAGATAGCTGTTCAGCACATCTACGACACGTGGCAAGACGGCCTCCACTTCCGAGGCGTGTTCCTTTGGCACCTCCAGTTCCGCGCGGAACCGTAAATGTCTTTGCTGACTCTGCTGCGGAAGCGATACGGTGATCGGATCCAAAGGTACAAAAACCACTTTCGGCTGAGCATCCTCCACCTTTTCCTCAGCTGCGGGTTCGGCTGATTCGGCGTTTAAAATCATGCCACTCCACGTTGCGTAGAATCCTCCGCCACCGCCTGCCAACAGCAAGACAAGCCCAATTATTAAAGGCATTTTTGACGATTTTGTTTCGGTTGGGGGATCAACAGTCGTTGCGTCGGCCATGATATATCCATTTGCGGTTACAAAAATCGTTATAGACGCGATTGCACTAACCGATTGTTAAGCCAGATCGTTCATTGCTGTTGTCACGCCGAATAGAACGTTCGGTTTGACGGAGGTGATTGTGCAGCAACTATTAAATGCGTGGACCGGGCTAGAACTGCGCCGACAGATCATCGTTATCTTGGCCACCGGCGCGATGTTTTTCGCGATTCTGACAATGTCGCGAATGGCATCGGCGCCATCAATGACATTGCTCTATGCTGGCCTTGAAAATGGCGCCGCTGGGGATGTTGTCCGTGCCCTGGAGCAGCGTGGTGCTGTGTTTGAAGTGCGCGGTGGCTCAATCTTCGTATCTTCCAAAGATCGTGATCAGCTCAGAATGACGCTCGCAAGCGAAGGGCTTCCGGCAAATTCGAACCGCGGCTATGAGTTGCTCGACACACTCTCGGGCTTCGGCACGACATCCCAGATGTTCGACGCAGCCTATTGGCGCGCGAAAGAAGGTGAGCTCGCCAGGACAATTGTCTCCAGCCCACATATTGCGATGGCACGGGTCCACATCGCGAGCACGGGATCGAACCCATTTCAGCGTGGCGTAACTCCCAAAGCATCGGTTGCGGTCACACCAAACGGGGCGGCGATTACCAGCCAGCAAGCGAAAGCGATCAGGTTTCTTGTCTCTTCCGCCGTCGCGGGACTGGCGTCTGACGATGTCGCCGTCATCGACGCAAATGGATCTTTGGTCGGTACGACCGATGAAGCGGCACCGACAAACGGCGGGGACGACAAAGCGCAGCTCCTGCGTGACAAGGTTCAACGCCTTTTGGAAGCCAGAGTCGGTTTTGGTAACGCGGTTGTCGAGGTTAGCGTCGATACGGTCACTGAAAGCGAAGCCATCAGGGAACGCATCTTCGATCCTGAGAGCCGGGTGGCCATCAGTACAGATACTGAAGAGCGTACCAACTCGTCCAACGAGGCTGGCGGGGGGGACGTTACAGTTGCCTCAAACCTCCCGGACGAGCAGGGTGGTGAAGGCGAGAATTCGTCTTCCCAGAACAGTGAGAGCCGCGAACGCATTAACTACGAAGTGTCAGAAACGGAGCGCGAAATCGTTCGAAGCCCAGGTGCGGTCAAAAGGCTGACGGTTGCCGTTTTGGTGAACGAGGCTCAGACAATTTCGGAAACAGGCGAGCAGACTTTTGCGCCGCGTGAAGAAGCTGAATTGAGTGCTTTGAAAGACCTTGTCGCTTCGGCTGTTGGATTTGATGAACAGCGTGGTGACATCATCACGATCAAATCAATGGCTCTGCAAAACGTGGCACCACAGGGTACGGTTGCAGGCACATCGCTTTTGGATGGCATCAATATTGATGTAATGTCTGCGATCCAAATGGCTGTTCTTGCCTTGGTTACCTTGATTTTGGGTATTTTCGTAGTCCGCCCATTGCTGATGAAGCCGAGCGTGCCAGTTTCGGAAAGCGTGCCCGCGCTACCTGGTGCGGATGAAACGCAGGGCGACGAGCCGGGCCTGACGGGCGAAGTCACTTCCGACGAACTCGACCTCCCCGAGCTGCCAATCATTTCAGGATTTGGTGGCGATGAGGCGGGCGGTTTGCCGGATCTGAATATGGCCGGCGGCCTTTCGGACGATCCGGTAGATCGTTTGCGCAACATGATTGGCGAGCGTCAGGAAGAAACCGTTGAGATTCTTCGCAGTTGGCTGGAAGACAAAGAGGAGAAGGTCTGATGTCTTTGTCACACAGATATCGCAATTTTGGAGGGTCCAAATCCGAGCCCGGCGCCAAGGAGGAGATGAGCAGCGATGGTATAGAAGACCAAAAGCTGCAATCTTTTGAGGAAGGATATCAGGCCGGGTGGGATGACGCTGTAAAAGCGCAGGCCGACGAGAAAATGAAAATCAGCGCCGAGTTTGGCCAAAACCTCCAGGATATGTCGTTCACCTATCAAGAGGCCTTGTCGAAACTAACGCTTTCGATTGAACCTGTTATGGCGCAAATCGTCGATAAGCTTCTACCCGCACTGGCCCGACAGGCTTTGGGCGCACATGTCATCGAACAGTTGTGCGAGATGTTGAAGGATTGCGCCGGACAGCCCATTGAAATTGTTGTCGCGCCCGCAAGCGTGGAAACGATCAAAGAGCTTGGTGAGAAAAGTCTGACCGACCCGTTTGAGGTGGTCGAAGAAGCCTCACTGGGTGCCGGCCAAGCGTTTGTGCGCGTCGGGTCAACGGAAAGAAGTATTGATCTTGATTCCGTGATCTCCGGCGTATCCGACGCGCTTTCCGCGTTTTTTCATGAAACTGGACAGGAGATGAACAATGGATGAGTTGTCCGCTGAAAAAAAACCGGCTGTGAATCCGACAAATCCATTCACGTCCGTTCCAATTGAGCTCAGTGTATGTGTCGGTAAGGCCCGACCGTTGATTAGAGATCTGATCGCGCTGGGGGAAAATGCAGTGTTGCCGTTGGATAAAACTGTAGAAGACCCTGTCGAACTCTATGTCGGCGATCGTCTGATTGCCCGAGGCATGCTGGAGGAAAACGAAGACGACCAAAATGGCCAGTTGGTGGTTCGGCTCACGGAGATTATCGACCTTCAGGCGAGCCTCTGAGCTTCTATGAAGCTTCGCACATTACTTTGCATCCTGGCCCTGGGATTTGCAGCCTTTCCGATCGAGGTCAGCGCGCAAGAAGTTGCGTTCTCCCTGGGAGAAAACGACTCGATCAGCGCACGCACTATTCAACTGTTCGCGTTGATCACAGTGCTCAGCTTAGCGCCAGGCCTAGCGATCATGGTGACTTGTTTTCCCTTCTTGGTGACTGTTTTGTCCATTCTGAGGCAAGCAATCGGGTTGCAGCAATCTCCTCCGAATATGCTCATTGTAAGCCTCGCATTGTTCTTGACGTATTTTGTCATGGAACCGGTTTTCACTGCTGCTTGGACCCAAGGCATCATGCCATTGAACGATGAACTGATTGATATTGAAACGGCCTTTGTTCGTACATTGGAGCCTTTCAGGGTGTTTATGGCTGGCCGCGTTGATCCAGACACATTTTTCGCGATGGCCGAATTGCGACCCGACACAATTGATGCGACGCCAACACCTGATGCGCCGCTGTCGGTGCTGGTTCCAAGCTTTCTGCTATCGGAGATTTCGCGCGCTTTTCAGATCGGGTTTTTGATTTTTCTGCCGTTCTTGATCATCGATCTAGTTGTTGCGGCGGTTCTTATGTCGATGGGTATGATGATGGTGCCACCTGTAATCGTTTCGCTTCCGTTTAAGCTCGCCTTCTTCGTTATCGCCGATGGGTGGAGTTTGATCGCTGGTAGTTTGGTGCGCAGTTACTTTTGAGCGATTTACTTGGAGTGTCCGAGCAAGACAGCGCGGTGCTAAAAGACACACTAGCGAATTTGGCTCGTGTCGCCTTAGATAAGAAACTCTAAATTGTAGAATTTGAACTTTGACGCCACTGAAGCGACAAGGTCACCAAGAGAGTATTGGCCCGCAGGGAACCTTATCTGATACATGTAACTCAGATGGTGAATGATAAGCGTCTAACCAATCCGAAAAACATGCGGGATATCGGAAGTGATCGAAGCAACGCGTTAGTACGGAGTGGTCTACCCAGCACGCTGTCTTCCTGAAAGACCTCGGCGTACCAGATGAGGGATTAACAGGGTTGGGCAGATGTTCAATTATGTGAAGATACAACGCAACTGATGGGTTGATCGGTGCGAGCTAATTTATTCAATGCTGCGATATCACTTGCGTCACCGACCACATCAACATCTTCGATTAAAGAGATCTTTTCCGCTTCAATAGTCGAGTCCTGCGATGCTCTCTTGCGGATCGTTTCGGGGTCGTAAACGTCCATAACGATGGTTTGATATCCATCGTTTTTAGGTGCGATGGGCGTGCAGTATGGCGCAATTTCTATGCCCAACTCACCCTTACGGATGTACTTTCTGAGCTCTGACATTCGATCAGATTTTTGGGCCACTGCGCAATTCCTGATTTTGCCGACAACACTTGCATTGAGGACCATGAACGGGACTTAAGTTCCAGTATGCACAAGTTCCCGATCAGGCTGCAACCGACTGAGCAGCTATCTGTCACACTTCTTTGCGATTGTCTAAGATCCTGACGGCTTTGCCTTGGGAGCGGGCGACGGAGCCGCATCTTCCGACCTCAACGGCGACGCTGATCCCAATGGTCTGCTTGATTTTTGCGGCCAGCGCCTTGCCACTTGCCGCGCAATCCTCCGTGTTTAACGCAGGGTCGGCGGCCTCACAAAGAATGCGCATCTTGTCCATGCGATCTGGTCTGGTCAGTTCGATTTGAAAGTGCGGCGCAAGGCCCGGCGTGGCCATTAAGGCCTCCTCGATCTGGGTGGGAAAGACATTTACCCCGCGCAGAATAATCATGTCATCCGAGCGGCCGGTGACCTTTTCCATCCGTCGCATCGAGCGTGCAGTTCCGGGCAAAAGGCGGGTCAGGTCGCGCGTGCGGTAGCGAATGATTGGAAAAGCTTCTTTGGTGAGTGACGTGAAAACCAACTCACCCTGTTCGTCTTCCCCCACCAACGCGCCCGTTTCGGGGTTGATCACTTCGGGAAAGAAGTGATCTTCCCAAATGTGCAGACCGTCTTTGGTTTCGACACACTCCATCGATACGCCGGGCCCCATGACTTCTGAAAGACCGTAGATATCAACAGCATGCATATCGAATGCCTGCTCGATTTCAACGCGCATCGCGTTCGTCCAAGGCTCTGCGCCGAAAATGCCGACGTCCAGTGATGACGCGCGCGGGTCAACGCCCTGAGCTGCATACTCGTCGAGAATTGAGAGAGCGTAAGAGGGCGTCACCGTGATGCCGTTGGGTCGAAAATCCTCGATGAGGCGCACTTGGCGTGGCGTCATGCCACCCGAAACGGGCACGGTTGTGAGCCCGAGTGCGTCAGCGCCCAGATGAATGCCGAGACCACCGGTAAAGAGGCCGTATCCATAGGCATTGTGCAATAAGTCGCCGGGTTTCAATCCTGCCGCGCGCAGGGATCTTGCGACCAAGCTACCCCAGTTTTCCAGATCGCGCGTCGTGTATCCGACCACGGTGGGCTGACCGGTCGTGCCGGATGATGCGTGAATGCGGGCAAGTTGTTCGCGCGGCACTGCAAACATGCCAAATGGATAATGCGCGCGCAGATCCGTCTTTACGGTGAAGGGAAACCTTGCCAGATCTGACAGGGTTTTCAGATCATCAGGTTGCACGCCTGCATCATCAAAACTCTGTTTGTAAAACGGCACATTATCATAAGCGTGTCGGAGGGACCATTTCAGGCGGTCGGTCTGAAGGCTGGCAATCTCATCCCGGCTGGCGATTTCAATGGGATCAAGCGCTTTCGGCGTGGGTGTGAGATCTTTCATGTCAGGTCTCCGTTTTCGGGAAAGTGTTGGCCTTTGACAGTGCGTGACAAGCCGCGAAACTGCGCAATGCAGCTCCTGTTTTCGTTTGTGACTTCAACATCATAGATACCGGATCGCCCCGCGCGCGAAACTTCGACGGCAGTTGCGGTCAGGCGTTCTCCCAACTGTCCTGGTTTCAAATAGGTGATCTGATTTTGCTGCGCGACCGTCAGCTGATTGTAGGTATTGCAAGCAAAGGCGAAGGCGGAATCCGCCAGCGCAAAAGTAAACCCGCCATGACAAATCCCATGCCCGTTGAGCATATCCTTTGTTACGGTCATGGAGAGCGTAGCACGACCGGGCGCGATCTTTTCGATTTCCATTCCCAAAGTTTGGCTTGCAGCGTCTTTTTCCATCATCAGCACCGCACATTTTTCGGCGCGCGCTTGCGGCGTTAGTCCACTTGACATATGTGTTTCCGAATTCTCCCTACCTGTGAAAATCTGTAACATGAAAGTGCTGCGCTGTATATTGCAACCTCGGGGCTTGATTTGAACGGCGAAGAGCGCAAGTCTTAGGTATGAATTTTCAGGTGCCTCCGCCCAGCAATCTGCATCACCTTCCCAACGAGCAGGTCGCTTTTCACCGCACAGAACTTTCGGTGATCCTCTCAATTTACGGACGATTTGTTGCCGCCGGTGAATGGCGTGACTATGGAATTTCCTGTTTGCGGGATGTCGCTGTGTTCTCCGTTTTCAGGCGCACGGCGGAAAACCCCATGTACAGAATCGAAAAACGACCCAAAATGCGGGACAAACAAGGAATGTATTCGGTTGTGGGGATGGACGGCCAAATTCTTCGCCGCGGCCACGATCTGAAAACAGTATTGCGGGTGCTGGAACGCAAATTGATCCGTGCCGTCGACTAGCCGCTTTCGGCCACAAGCTCGCCTCTGGTGATGTTTAGGGACGTCTCGCTCGGCACTTAGATCCTATCCTGTGGGCAGGACCAGTCGTTTATGCGCCGTGACGGGGCCATCACCCTGTGCTGCGATGCGTGCAATTCCCGTCTTTATGTCTTCCTCGGCAACGGCCATGTGACCCGCGTTTGCATGAAGCATCACTGTTGGGCTGGAGACAAAAGCCACGTGTCCTTTCCAGAACAGCAGATCGCCGCGGATGTAATCTGTCCCTTCTGTCACAAAATCCCCCAGATGATCGAACTGCTGATCGCTGTCGCCGGGGCAAGGCATGTTACACATTAGGCAGGCCGCTTGCACCAATCCCGAACAATCAATCCCCCAGGCGCTATTGCCCCCCCAAAGATAAGGGGTGCCCAGGAACAGGGAGGCGATGGCGACAGGATCAATGGCGAAATCTGAGACACGATGCAGATGTTGACGCGGGATAAACCCAAGCTCTGTTTCGACAAAGGTGGCCGTTTCGGATTGCGCGGTTACTCTGCTGCCCAACGACAGGGCGATCTGATCGGCAGATTTTATGTCGGCGGCTTCATAGGCCTGCGATGAGCGCGCCGTTACAATATGCGTGGCATTTGTTTGTAGTCCGAGCACGTCTGATCTGACGTAGCCGCAATACCCATCTTTTTCGGCTCTCACGAGCTGCCAGTTGCCCGCCTCCTGAAGAACCGTGACATGTTCCCCGTAGATCAACTGGCGGTCGCGTGGTCCGGTCGGCGCGCGGTGCAAATCGGCAATGCTCGATTTGATCTGCATTGGCTTGGACAATTGGACCAGGTCCGGGTCAGGTGTTGTGCGCGGATCACTCATTGCCCAGCCATTTCTTGCAGTGTTTTTAGCAGGGCGCGCGTGGCCTGACCAACACCGCCTTTTGGTCGCGCCGGTGCATCACTGGGTTGCCAGCCGTAGATGTCAAAATGCGCGTAGGTCGATGTGTCAACGAAACGTCGCAAGAAGAGAGCGGCGGTAATGGATCCGGCAAATCCGCCCTTCGGCGCATTGTCCAGATCGGCAATTCCGGGCTCGATCATCACCTCATAAGGGGTATGAAACGGCATGCGCCAAACCGGGTCAGCTTGGGTTTGAGCCGCTGCGTCCAAAAGGTCTGAAAACCGCTCATTATCGCAGTAGTAGGGCGCAAGATCGGTGCCAACCGCGACCCGCGCCGCACCCGTTAATGTTGCCATGGACACGATCAGATCTGGTTCGGTTTCCTGTGCAAAAGCAAGCGCGTCTGCCAGAACCAGTCGCCCTTCGGCATCCGTGTTGTTGATCTCCACGGTCAGACCCTTCCGCGATGTCAGGATGTCGCCGGGACGGAATGCATTGCCTGAAACAGAGTTTTCCACGGCCGGAATCAGCACGCGCAGTTGGATGGCCAGGCCCGTGGACATGATCATATGTGCAAGGCCGAGCACGGCGGCAGCCCCGCCCATATCCTTTTTCATCAAGCCCATCGACGCACCGGGCTTGAGGTTCAGACCACCTGTATCGAAACAAACGCCTTTTCCGACAAGCGTGATCGTTGGACCCGCCTCGCCCCAAGACATGTCGATCAGGCGCGGTGGCTGTTCTGCGGCGCGTCCAACGGTGTGGATCATCGGAAAGTTCTGAGCCAACAGATCATCGCCAGAGATCACACTGATTTGCGCACCATGCTGCTCGGTCAGATCGCGGGCGGCCTGTTCCAGATCGTCCGGCCCCATGTCTGACGCCGGTGTATTAATCAGATTGCGCGTCAGGGCCTCGCCCTGAGCAATGGCCTGCAGCTCTGTCGGATTGATACCATCCGGTGGCGCAAGTCGCGCACCCATCGCTGTTTGCTCGCGGTATCGATCAAACCGATAGCCAGCAAGAAGGCACCCGAGTGCTTCGACTTCCGCCTCTTCGGCGGGCAGCCCGGAGCTGATGGTGTAGATGCCTTTCGGGAGCTTCGAGAACGCGGCGGCCAGATGAAACCGTCCGCGCGCCCGCGTGTCCGGTGCGCCGTAGCCCGCCAGAGCAAAAGCAGGTGCCCCTGTGTGATTGGGAACAATCAATGCCTGACCGATCGCGCCCTTGAACCCATGCGTTGCAACCCACGTCGCGACGTTTTCGGGCTGTTGCGACAGCCAGTCATCCAGTTCAGATTGCGCGATGATGTGGAGGGGCAGGGCCGAATCCGATGGATCGGCAAAGGAGGGCAGGGTCATGCGCTGGGGCCTTTCGGGCGAAGTTATCCCCAGATTAGACTGTCATGCCCTCTGTGCAAGGCTTCAGATTGTGATGTCCTGCAAGTCCCAGATTGCAGTCAGAGATTGCTCGCCGATACGGATCAGACGCGCAAGGGTCGCCGCGATGGCAGGCCCGTCGTCGCTGTCAATTGCGTCGATGACATCGTTGGCTACGCGGGCCAGCACATGCATGCCAATCTGATCTGCAATTGCGATCAGCGATCTAGCGCATTTACGCAGTTCAACCATATTCGTCACTGCGTGCAGGCGGCTGCAATGGGACAGGCGCAACGCCAATTCCTCCATCGCGCGGCACACCACGTCTTCTGCGCCAGCCTCGCCAAGCTCAGCATAAAGCGCTGCAAGTCGATCCTGATCGACATGCACGGTCTCTTTCAGCCTGATCTTCAGGAACTGATCCATTACTCTCACCCTTTTATGCCCCCACGGCACGCGTGAGGTATCGCATGGAAAATCTATCCAAAGTGTTGAGGCGTCGGGCTGTTTTCCCTCGAATTCAATATGAATTGCGTATAATTGCTCTCTACCGCACTGACGAACGGGATGGAAATGAACCAAGTAAAACCGCTTCCAGGCTATCTGGTACAACGCTACCACGGCTGGAAAGCCACGGGCTACGCGGAGAACAAAGCGTGGTACAGACGCCTTGCCAGCGACGGACAGCATCCGCGCGCGATGGTGATCTCTTGCTGCGACAGCCGCGTCCATGTGACCTCGATTTTTGGCGCGGATCAGGGTGAATTTTTCATTCACCGGAACATCGCAAACCTCGTGCCGCCCTATCAACCGGATGGCGATCATCACGGCACATCCGCTGCGGTTGAATATGCGGTGAACATGCTGAATGTTGCGCATTTGATCGTGCTAGGACATTCCAGTTGCGGTGGGATTCAGGGATGTATCGACATGTGCAAAGGTCATGCGCCGGAGCTGGAAGGGCCAAACAGTTTCGTTGGCCGCTGGATGGATATTCTGAAGCCGAAATTCGATCTTGTTGCTGCTGAAAACGATCCGATCACCCAGGCGCAACAGCTTGAAAAACATGCAGTTTTGACCAGTCTGGAAAACCTGCTGACGTTCCCCTTTGTGAAATCCCGGGTAGGTGACGGCCTGTTAACACTACATGGTCTTTGGACGGATATCGGCGAGGGTGGGCTGGAGTATTTCAATCCTGAAAAGCAGGTTTTCCAACCGGTTTAATCTTGATCAATTGAACGAGCGTTTCTATTTGCGTTCGCAACGTTTTGGGAGCGCCCCATGGAACAGATTTTAACGTTGGCCGCGAACAACCTGCTGTCGCCGATCATCCTGTCTTTTGCCCTTGGCGTTGCAGCCTCGCTGGCCCGCTCTGACCTCAGCGTTCCGGAAGCAGCCGCCAAGGCGCTGTCGATCTACCTGCTGTTTGCCATCGGCTTCAAAGGGGGCGTCAGTGTCTCTGCCCATGGCATTGACGCGAAACTGGGGCTGACCCTGTTGGCCGGCGTCATCCTCTCCGCCGCGCTGCCGATGGTCGCGTTCGGGTTGCTCAACGTGATGACCAAGCTCTCGCGGCTGGACGCGGCGGCGGTTGCGGCACACTACGGTTCTATCTCAATTGTAACTTTTGTTGCGGCCACATCCGTCCTGGAAAGCAGTGGCATCGCCGCCGAAGGATATATGGTGGCGGTGGCTGCGGCGATGGAAGCACCGGCGATCCTCTCTGCGCTTTGGTTGATCTCACGTGGGGGCGACGGACGGAGGATGGACAGCGATCTGTGGCGGGAAATTCTGCTTAACGGGTCCATCGTTCTGCTGGTGGGGGCGTTTTTCATTGGCTGGGCGACCGGAGAAGAAGGGCTTGCAGAGATTTCCAGTTTCGTCGTGGCCCCCTTCAAGGGTGTGCTCTGCCTTTTCCTACTGGATATGGGCCTCGTCGCGGGGAGAGGCCTGCGCGGGCGGAGTGGTGCGCTCAGCCCGGGCGTTCTCGCATTTGGTCTCCTGATGCCCGTCGTGGGCAGTATGTTCGGTCTGGGCGCTGGCCTGCTGCTGGGTCTCTCCACCGGGGGTGTTGCGCTGATGATGGTGCTGTCTGCATCGGCCTCCTATATTGCCGTGCCGGCGGCGATGCGCGTCGCCTTGCCCGAAGCCAACCCCTCCATCTACCTCACGCTCTCGCTTGGCGTGACATTTCCATTTAATCTGACACTGGGCATCCCGCTGTACGTTGCGTTTGCCACCGCCCTGACAGGAGCCTGACATCATGCAAACGCATCAAGCCAAACGGGTTGAAATCACCATCGAAGCGATCATGCAATCGCGGTTGTCGGAGGCGTTGATCAAGGCCGGGGTGACCGGATTTACGGTCCTGCCGGTTTTGGGTGGATCAGGTCGGTCCGGCGCCTGGGTCCGGGCAGGCGAGATCGGCCGCGCGAGCGGGATGGTGCAGGTGATTTGCATCGTTCGAGCGGAGAATGTCGACAAGCTGATCGAAGCTGCTTTCAGCGTTGTAGAACGCCACATCGGTGTGGTCAGCATTGTGGACTGCGAAGTGCTCAGAGCGGAGCGGTTTTAAACCTTTTCTTAACCAGAATTAAGGAATCCTCGGCGGTATGAACACCCGGACCGTAACGATTCAATTGCCATCTGATTTGATGCTCGCCGTGCATGACATGGCCACTGAACAGGAAGGGACCGTTGGCAAGATCGTGGAAGACGTTCTTGTCGCTCATGTGGCCGCGCATAAAGGCAACCAGAGAACGCCACAGATCACCGACGAACGCCTGATTTTTGCGCTGCAGAAGTTGCTGTTTCGCGACATGGCGGATGCCACTGACTGGGCTGATCTTGATGAGCGTCTGCGGCGTCATGGCTATTTTCTCAAGATCGCCTGGGGTGGCTTGTCACTGCACACCGAAACCAGCGGTCAAAAGCTCTGCAATACGGCGGATCTGGGGTTTTCCTACGTGACTTTCCTGCGCCGTTTCGGGCCGGGCAAGCCCAAGAACCCACGTGAGGAATGAGTTGTGCCCGGTTCCTTGATGTCTAAACTCATGTGAGACGATAGCCTCTGGCGCGGTTGGCGTTTTCGGGTATCACAAAAAGGACCAGTGCATGAGTGTGGACCATCGGGCCGTTATCGCGGCCTACAATAATGCTGATCTTTATGAGGCGATGTTCTCCGCGCATGGCTTGGCTTATCAGCGTCTGCCTTTTGCGTTTGTGGGGAAGGATCGTCCGCTGCCCTTTTACTCGAATTTGACGGTGCTGTCGCCGGACCACGAGGCTGAAATCATTCAACAAATCAACCATATTGCGGCGCAATTCGAGGGCGTGGTTGGCCTGAAAGACAGTTTTTGCCAGTTGGATTTGGCAGCGCATGGGTTCGACACGTTGTTTGGCGCATCGTGGATCTGGCGGGATGCTGGCGTGCAAACGATGGCCAGTCATTGGCAACCGATTGAAACCCAGGCGGATTTGGCGCTGTGGGAAGAAGGCTGGAAAAGGAACGAGTCAGCCACAGAGCGCCGCATGTTCACGGCAGATCTACTGAACCGAGACGACATGTTCTTTTTTGGTCTGAAAACAGGTGGAGAAATCGAGGCAGGATGCATCGCAAACCGGTCTGAAAATTGCATTGGTCTTTCGAATGTCTTTGCCCGCGCCGCCTCAAGCGCAGCATTTTCGCAGGCAACCGCAGCGGTCGCCGCCATCGCGCCGGATTTGCCGATTGTCGGCTACGAATCCGGGGTGGATTTGGAGCACGCCCGCAGCGCCGGATTCGACACGGTTGGCGATCTGCGCATTCTTGTTGCCAAGAACGCCGCATTTTGATGTCGGGGTGTCCTGCAGGCTGAAGCGTCCTGCGCGTGAGAACAGATCACCAGTGGGTCATTTCCAGCGTTTTCGCCAGACCCTGCTGCATGTGATCGTCGAGATGTGCCAACATGGCTTCCAGATCGTCGCCCTTCGCAAGACGGATGTAGTCGTCGTGCGATTGCCGCAGGGGGCCGCCACGCCCATGAGCCTTTTGGTGCATGGCAAAATAGAACTGCAAATTCGGCTTCAGCCTTTCCCAGCTTTGCAACAGGAGGCCATGCCCCGAAAGCTCATAACACCAACTGTGCAGGTGCAATTCGCTTGAAATGGCACCGTAAGGATCGTTTTCCGAAATCTTGTCGCAGAGGACTTCGTTTCTGAACTCCAACTCTGCCAGATTGACCAGATTTCTCTTGTCCCAGCACATCTGGAACGCGATTTTTTCAAGCCCCGCCCGCAGTGAATAGATTTCGGTGAGATCGACACGGTCGAGTTTGCGCACATAAGTCCCGCGGAAGGGCAGATTCACAAGCAGGCCGACCTCGACCAGGCGGTTCATGGCCTCTCGCAGTGTCGCGCGGCTGATCCCCAGCGACGTGGCAACCGAAGTTTCCAGGACTTTCGAGCCGGGTGCCATATCACCCATCACGATCATCTGTTGCAAGGTATCCAGTGTTCGGTCCTTGAGAGTATCGCTGGGCGGTTTGGCGGCTGTGGTGTCGTTTTTCATCGCTGTTCCAGATTGGGTGGATCATTTCTCCAATAGCATTGCTGCGCCTGTCGGGCGATAGCGCGTTGGAAAATCTGGTGGCAAAGGTTCAGCGGCACCACCGTCGACCGTCACTGAAGTCTTGCCCGTTACTTAGTGATTGTCGACATAACTATAAATTGTCGACAATATGACTCGCGCATTCTACTGTTGCGGATAAGGATTCGCCCGGCTTGCGGCCCCGTCGCAAAAGACACTCTTTGGACATGACTATTCCCTTGGTCAGTTTCGCGCGGGCGGCTCTGTGCAAAAAACTTAGAAAACAAGGAGGTTATTCATGCTCTCAATTCACAACATGATCGGTCACACCCGGCCAGGTCTATCGGCTTTGGCAACCATCGCGGCGCTGGCGGTATCCGGCACCGCCGTGAAGGCCGAAGAATTTCTGACCATCGGCACCGGCGGCGTGACTGGCATTTATTATGCGGTTGGTGGTGGTATCTGCCGGTTGGTCAATAAAGACAGAAAGACCCATGGCATCCGCTGTTCGGTCGAAAGCACGGGCGGATCGGTCTACAACCTGCGGACAATTCGCCAGGGCGAGTTGGAAATGGGGATTGTTCAGTCCGACTGGCAATTCCATTCGATGAACGGCACCAGCCTTTTCGAGGAAGACGGGGCCTACGAAGAACTGCGTTCCTTGTTCTCTCTGCATCCCGACACCGTGATCATCGCCGCGCGCAAAGACACGGGTATCGCATCGATGGATGATCTGGCAGGTAAAACCGTCAATCTCGGCAATCTCGGTTCCGGGACCCGCGGCACCGCCGAGGTTTTGGTGTCCGCGATGGGCTGGGATATGGATCACTTCGGCCTCGTGACCGAATTGAAATCAGCCGAGCAATCCTCCGCACTTTGCGACAATTCGATTGATGCCTTCCTGATGGTTGCGGGCAACCCGGTCGCCAATGTGCTCGAAGCGGCGACAACCTGTGACATCAACATCATCCCGGTGGCGGGGCCGGAAGTGGATGACCTGGTGGATAGCAAATCCTATTACGGCCATGTGACCATCCCCGGTGGGCTTTATCGTGGGGTAGACGCCGATGTGCCCTCCTTCGGGCTGCCGTCGACTTTTGTCACGTCCTCAAAGATTTCCGACGATGTGATCTACGAAATGGTCAAAGCGGTATTTGAGAACTTTGACACGTTCAAAGGCTTCCACCCGGCCTTTGCCAACCTTAAAAAGGAAGAAATGGTGGTAAATGGGCTATCAGCGCCGATGCATCCCGGTGCGGAGAAGTATTTCCGTGAAGCGGGTCTGATCCAATAACACCTTGATCGGGGCGGGGTTCGTCTCCGCCCGATATTCACGTCTGAGAGCACCCGAGGATCTGCCAGCCCATGAACGAACACCCCCAAAGCCATTCAACCCATGATGCCGACGAAGATCTGCGCAACAAGGACATCAAGATATACCTGAACGGCAAGATCGTACCGCGTGAAGAAGCCGTGGTGTCAGTCTACGATTCCGGGTTCATTCTGGGCGATGGCATGTGGGAGGGGCTGCGCCTTTACGATGGTGTCTGGGCCTTTTTTGATGAGCACATGGATCGGCTTTTCAATGCCTGCAAATCGGTGTCGATCGACATCGGCATGAGCAAAGCGGAGGTGCTGGCGGCGCTGAACGCGACCGCGGCGGCCAATGACATGACCACGGATGCGCATTGCCGTTTGATGATTACGCGGGGCAAAAAGGTCAAACCGTTTCAGCATCCGGGGCTCAGCCGGTCCGGCCCGACGATCACCGCGATACTGGAGCACTCCAAGCCAGCGGATAGCCTGCTCACGCGCGGTATCCGACTGGCGACTGTGCCCCAGGTGCGCGGGCTGCCGATGTCTCAGGACGCGAAATACAACAGTCATTCGAAGCTGAACTGCGTTATCGCTTGCTTGCAAGCGGAGCAGGCCGGGGCGGATGAAGCGCTGATGCTGGACCCGCATGGGTTTGTGAATACGACCAACGCCTGCAACTTCTTCATCGTGCGCCGGGGCGAGGTTTGGACCTCGACGGGGGACTATTGCATGAACGGCGTCACCCGGCAGAAGGTGATTGACCTGTGTCGCGAGAACGGCATCCCGGTGCGGGAGAAAAACTACTCCCTCTATGAGGCTTACGGGGCGGAGGAGGCGTTTTTGACGGGCACTTTTGGCGCACAGACGCCGGTGGCGGAGATCGACGGCAAACCCATCGGCGATCATCACGGCGCCGGGCCGATGACCCTGCGCATTCGTGGCCTTTACAAGGATCTTGTGGCCCGCAATGTCGCGGCGCAAAAGGCGCGCACGGCGTAGGCGTCGAATACTCAGGACGCGCGGGCGGCTTGCCGGCCCGTGCAGGTTATGCCCGGCCTACCCCTGTTTCGGCTCCGCGATCTCGCGATCTGCTTCCGGTATGCTGAGCGTGGACCAGGTATCGTCGCGCGGCGGCGTGGGTGGGGTGTCGCAGGCGCGTTTGTGGATGTTCACCTTGGCGATGAAATTTGCGGATATGGGTGCTGTCACAAAGAGAAAGGCCATGATCAGCACTTCGTGCATCGACCCGTCACCAAAGGTGTAGGAATGGATCATCGAGGCCAGCAGCAGGGAGCCGATACCAACAGTGCCGACCTTGGTCGGCGCATGCATCCGGGTCATTGAATCGTTGAACCGCACCAGACCGATGGCCCCGACAAGTGCGAAGCCAGCCCCAACCAAAAGCGCCAGGGTGACAGCGTATATCCCAATAATTTCAGCGGTCATTCGATGATGTCCCCCCGCAAAACGAAGCGCGCATAGGCGACGGTTGAAACGAACCCAAGCATGGCGATGATCATCGACGCCTCGAAATAGACGCGGACGCCCTGCGCAATGCCCAGCAGCACAATCAGCCCGATGGCGTTCACCACCATCGTATCGAGCGCGAGAATGCGGTCTCCGGTGCTTGGCCCAATGATCAGCCGTACCATCGACATCGCCTGCGCGACGGAGACGACCACAAAGGCCAGGATCAGCGCCATATTCATCAGATCGGTTGCAAGGCTCATGCAAAAATCTCCTTCAGGCGGCGCTCGTAGCGGTGTTTGATCTCGTCGCGCACGGCGTCGGCGTCATCGGTATCCAGAACATGGACCAGCAGGCTGTGCCCTTCGTCTGACAGATCCGCAGAGACCGTGCCCGGCGTCAGGGTAATGGTCCCTGCAAGGATTGTGATCGCTTCGGGCTGGCGCAATTCCAGCGGAACGACGATCCACGCCGGGCGCAGCTTTGAATTGGGTCGGGTCAGGACAATCCAGGCCACCTGCACGTTCGCGACCATGATGTCCCAGAGCACCATGAGGGTGTAGGTGATCATCTTACCCATGTGAAAACCCTGTGGCGTGTCGGGCCACCAGATCGAGGTCCCCCAGGGGATGATCACGCCGAGGATGAGGCCAAAGACAATCATGCCTGCAGAGATGTCGTTTTGCAGGACGGTCCAGACAACGGCCAGCAGCAGCGTGACCAAGGGGTGCGGCAAGAGCCAGCGATATGCTTTCATCATGTCAATGTCCCTCCGTCGGTTTGCTGAGCTTGCCCGGTGTCTCCAGAACCGTCGAGATGTAGGGTTCGGGGTTGAACAGTTGTTGCGAGATCGAGGCCATGTAGGCCGTGGCTGGCCCGGCAAAAACGGTATGCGCCACCAGCATGGTCAGCAGGCCGCCGACCGCGCAATAGGACAGCACGGCGGGTGCTGCTGCTGTTTCCACCTCTGCATCTTCGGGTGGTGGCAGGGATTTGGCCTTCCAGAACAGCACGCTGCCCGCGCGTGAAAATCCGACGACGGCAATCAGGCTGGAGATCAGCACAACCGCCCAGATCCACGCCGCGGTGGAGGTCGGGAAGGCCGCATCGAGAATCAGCAGCTTGCCGACAAAACCAGACAAGGGCGGCAGGCCCGCCATGGCGATGGCCGCCACCATAAAGAGCGCGGATGTCAGCGCGGCGCCTGGCAGGGTGGGTTGTGCGGTCAGCTTCAGATCGGCCCGGCCCGTGCCGACCAGATCGACGATCAGGAAGAGCGCGGCGGCTGCGAGCGTGGAATGCACCGTGTAGTAAAGCGCTGCGGTGATGCTGGTCTGGGTGAACATCGAAATTGCCACCATGACCATCCCCATGGATCCGATCACGGCGAAGGCGACCAGACGGTCGAGGTGTTTCGCGGCCAGAATGCCGATCATGCCAATCGCCAGCGATATCATCGCGGCGGGCAGGAGCCATGCGGTTTGCAGCCCGGCGGTCACCTCAAGCTCGGGGTGGAAGATCATCGTATAGACGCGGATGATCGCATAGGCGCCGACCTTGGTCATGATCGCAAAAAGCGCGGCAACCGGGGCGGGTGCTTCGGCGTAGCTCGAGGGCAGCCAGAAGTGCAGCGGGACCACGGCAGCCTTGATGGCAAAGACCAGCAGCAACAAGACCGCCGCCAGCCGGATACCAACCGTTTCGCTGGGATCGACGAGGGCGACGCGCTGGGCGACATCGGCCATATTGAGCGTCCCGGTTTCCGCATAGAGCGCCCCAAGGGCGAAGAGGAAAAGCGTCGACCCCAGCAGGTTGAAGAGCACATATTGCACGCCCGCGCGCAGGCGCGCGTTACCGCCCGCGTGGATCATCAGCCCGTAGGAGGCGATCAGCAGCACTTCGAAAAAGACGAAAAGGTTAAAGAGGTCACCGGTCAGGAAAGCGCCCATGATCCCCATCAGTTGGAACTGGAACAGCGCGTGGAAATGCCGCCCGCGGTCATCCCAGCCCGATCCAATGGCATAGAGCAGGACAAAGAGCGCCAGCACCGCTGTCAGCAGCACCATCAGGGTCGAGAGCCTGTCACCGACCAACACGATGCCGAAAGGCGCCGCCCAATCGCCCAATTGATAGAGGATGATCGTGCCGTCAGAGGCAGTCCAGGCCAGGCCTGCCGCCACGGCGATCAGGGCCATGACACCGGCCACGGAAAACACGCGCTGGATCCCGATGTGATACCGTGCGGCGAGCACGATGAAGGGCGCCAGAATCGCGGGCAGGATAACAGGTGCAATAATCCAATGGGTCACGTGGCATCCTCCGCCGCGGGATCATCCACATGGTCATCGTCCGATCCCAGGAACGCCCCCAGCGCGATCATCACCACAACGGCCGTCATGCCAAAGGAGATCACGATGGCCGTCAGCACCAGCGCCTGGGGTAGCGGATCGGTGTAGCGCTCTGCGCCGTCGATCAGCACTGGGGCCGCGCCAATGGCGAGCCGTCCGGAGGCAAAGAGGAAGACGTTCACCGCATAGGTCAGCAGCGAGATGCCCAGGATGACCGGAAAGGTGCGCAGGCGCAGCACCAGATAGATACCGCCTGCGGTCAGAATGCCGATGCCGGATGCAACGAGAAGCTCCATATCACACGCCCTCCTTGGCCGTTGTGAGTGCGGGGTCGGGGGGATCGCTGCGGGACGGGTCGATGTCCATCGGATGCTCTGTATCAGGTACCTGTGCGCGGCGTGCGAGGCGGGAGAAACTTTCCAAGGACAGCATGACGGCACCGACAACTGCAAGGAAGACGCCCACGTCAAAGAGCGCTGCCGTTGCCAGCTCGAATTTCTCGAAGGGCGGGATGCGGACATAGGTGAAATCGGAGGTCAGGAAGGGCTTGCTCACGAACCACGATCCAATGCCGGTGAACCCGGCAACCAACACGCCAGCGCCGATGACCCCGTGATAGGGATAGCGCAGCCGCGCCGAGGCCCAGTTGAAGCCGCTTGCCATATACTGCATCACCACCCCGATGGAGACGACCAGCCCGGCGATGAAGCCACCGCCCGGCTCGTTATGGCCGCGCAGGAAGATGTAGAAACCCACCATCATCACCACGGGCATCATCACCCGGGTCAGGACCACCATCATCATCGGATGCATGTCACCGGCCCGCGGCTGATCGGGCGTGCGATTGAGCAAGCGCGCACGCACCGGACCAGACAGCAGCGTTTCGGTCAGCGCGTAGATCAGCAGGGCGGCAATGCCCAGCACGATGATCTCGCCAAAGGTGTCAAAGCCCCGGAAGTCGACAAGGATCACGTTCACCACATTGGTGCCGCCGCCGCCTTTGTAGGAGTTGGCGAGGTGGAATTCCGAAATCGGCGCCGTGATCGCGTCGCGCATCAGGAAATGATAGGCCATGATGGTTGTCGCCAGACCGCCCGCAAGGGCAACGGCGCTGTCGCGAAACCGGCGCATGACCGTGCTTTCAATCGGCGTCTGATTGGGCAGGAAGTTCAGCGCCAGCAGCAGCAGGATGATGGTGACCACTTCAACGGTGATCTGCGTCATGGCCAGATCCGGCGCGCTGAAGAAGACAAATCCGATGGAGACCATGAGGCCCGCGATGCCGATCAGGATCAGCGACATCAAGCGGTTGCGGTGCAGGAACACCATGCCGATGGTTGCTGCGACCAGCATGATCCACCCGGCGACAACCACCGGGGTTACCGGCTGCATTGTCCGCGTTGCAGCCCCGACCGTTCCGGTTGTCCAGGCGTAATATCCGGCAATGATCACCGTCATCATCATGATCGCGCCGTAACGGGAAAACGCGCCGTTGTGCATCCCGTGGATGAAACCTTTGGCCCCGCGCACGATGGCTTCGACGAGGCCCTCGAAGATCACTTTTGCTTCGGGCCGTGGTGTGCCGTCCCAGAGGCGCAGCGCGGGATGGTAAACGGCGAGCAAAATCAGACCGCCGACTGTGGCAATGATCGACATGTAGAGGGCCGGGACCAGACCGTGCCAGATCTTGAAATAGGCTTTTGGCACCTCTGCGGTGTCACCCAGCACCGAGGCGGTGACGAGTTTCACGAAGGGTTCCGCCAGGAAGGGTGCGACGCCGATGGTGATGACCAGCACCACCAGAATTGCCGGTGGCAGCCACATGCCCGCACCGGGATCATGTGGCTTGGCCGGGTAGTCGTCCCGCACCTTGCCCAGGAAGGTATGTCCGATCAGGCGGAAGCAGTAGGCTGCGGAAAAGATCGACCCGAATACCGCCAGACCGGGCACAAACCAATGGGAGTTGAAGAGAACAGTGTGGTTGGCTTCTTCCAGCATCATCTCTTTTGACAGGAACCCATTGAGCGGCGGGATCCCCGCCATCGACAGGGCCGCAATACTGGCGATTGTGAAGGTAATCGGCATCAGGTGGCGCAGCCCGCCCAGACGGCGAATGTCCCGGGTGTGGGTTTCGTGATCGACGATCCCGGCGGACATGAAGAGCGCGGCTTTGAAAGTGGCATGGTTGAGGATATGGAACATCGCGGCCATCGCCCCAAAGGCGGTACCGGTGCCCAAGAGCATGGTGATCAGACCGAGATGGCTGACCGTGGAAAAGGCGAGCAACGCTTTAAGGTCATGTTTGAAGAGCGCGATGATCGCCCCCAGCACCATGGTGATCAGCCCGGCGGTGGTCACGATCACAAACCATTCCGGTGTGCCCGACAGCACCGGCCACATGCGCGACATCAGGAAGATACCGGCCTTCACCATGGTGGCGGAGTGCAGGTAGGCGGAAACCGGCGTCGGGGCGGCCATCGCGTGCGGCAGCCAGAAATGGAACGGAAACTGCGCGGATTTGGTAAAGCAGCCCAGAAGGATCAGCAGCAGCGCAGGCAGGTAGAGCGGCGATGCCTGGATAAGATCGCGGTTCTGCAGGATGACGCTGAGGTCATAGCTGCCCACGATCTGACCCAGGATCAGCATGCCACCGATCATCGCCAGACCGCCCATGCCGGTCACGGTCAGCGCCATACGCGCGCCCTGCCGCCCTTCCGGCAGGTGTTTCCAATAGCCGATCAGCAGGAAGGAGGAAAGCGACGTCAGTTCCCAGAAAACCAGCAAAAGCAGGATGTTGTCGCTCAGCACGATCCCGACCATCGCGCCCTGAAAGAGCAGCAGATAGGTGAAGAACTCGCCCATATTGTCGTCGCGCGAGAGGTAGGAGCGCGCATAGGCGATGATCAGCAAGCCGATGCCGAGGATGAGCAGCGCAAAGAAGAACCCCAGACCATCCAGCATCAGCGTAAAGTTAAGACCCAGCGCGGGTATCCAATCCACACGTGCCGTGACCAGATCGCCCGCGATGACGGCGGGCAGGTTCGTCAGGAGCCCGATGAAAGCCGCCAGCGATACAGTGAAAGTGACCCCTGCGCAGGCCTGACGGCCCGCGGAGTTCATCAGACCAGGTAACAATGCGCCAAAGAACGGCAAAGCAACGATTAGGAAGAGGGACACGCGAACTCCTGATCTTTTGGTCTGAAAAGTTCCCCAATAACTGGTTTAGTTTGCGCCTGTTCTCAAGCGAAACCGACAAAAATCGTCACAAAACGCGCGTAATTTCGAAAACGAAAGCGGGTTGTGGCATTCCTGTGGCGGTTCATGCGCACACCGCGTAGGCTCCGTCCCTCTATCCGAAATACCGTGGGCTTGCAGGCCGCTCATCCGAAGGGTTGGAGGTGAGGGCCGCCACAATCTGGTCACAATTCACGACAGATCGACCTGTCAGGACGCTGCGAAACACTCTGGTTTTCGCAGGCGATTCGGGGGTGTCAGACCGGTTTCAATTGCAGATGGAATTCTTCTCGGAAAGCGAGAAAATAGAACTTAATGACTGTTTTTGTTGCTTTAATTAAGCTTTCAATCGATACGGGAACGCGAAAATTAGGGTCCGTCAAACACCCAATCGCACCGGTTTGCCTGCAGTGTTTCCATAACATCGACGGATGCAGGGATTCATTGAATTCGAGCAAAACTGTGGCGTAAATTGGGTGAGGTTGGCGCCAAGGTACTGGCGGCGAGGTCCAACCGTTTTCGACGATCTGGGTGGGGCAATGCTTGGGGAGTTGGTAAATGTACCTCAAAAATTCACTGCGGCACCGCAGTTTTAGGCGGTGCGTGAAAGAGTGCGGCATATTGACCGTCCCCTCGGTTGTTTTGGCGGCAGTTCATTTCGGTGCCAGTCCAATTCTCTTTTTGATCACCTGTTCTGATGGGGGAAGTTTTCTATGACATTACAACTCGCACGATCCGGACGCATTACCGCCCTGTCGCATCGCAATTCCGATCGCATTCTTGTACGCCCGGCACGCCACAGAGCCGATGTGATGTTGCCCGAAGAGGGCACGGTTGCGGCCTATCTGATCGATGCTTTGGGGCAGGGTTCGACATCAGATCAAATCGAATCCGAGACCGGTTGGTCAAAACCCACCGTCTTGATCAACCTCTACCGGGTGGCCAAGAAATCAGGTGTTGGTATTCGTCGGCGCAACGATGTGATGCATTTGTTGCTGCCCAAAGGCGCCGAAAACGTCTATCCGCGCAAACAAGTTACCCGCAAGGCTGATGATCTGACCGGGTGCGCCAGCGCGTCGGTGTCCAAATAGGTGACGCGCCGCGTGCTCGGCTCCGCCACCCCATGACCAAAGGGGTCGGGCGCATGTGTGCTGTTCAGACAATCACCTCTTGTGCTGCCTGCTCGCCCACATGGAAGACGCGCTTGTAGCGTTCAATCTCGGTGACAGGACCCATCGCTTTGTTGGGGTTGTCCGACAGCTTCACCGTCGGCACCCCATTGGCTTCAACGGCCTTGCAGACCAGCGAGAACGGGGCGAGCCGGTCTTCGGGCACGAGGTTCCTGAAATCGTTGGTCAGCAGGGTGCCCCAGCCAAAGGAGACATTCACCCGGCCCGAAAACTTGGTGTGCAGAGACCGTATTTTGTCCACGTCCAGCCCATCGCTAAAAATGATCCGCTTGGTGGCGGGGTCTTCGCCCCGCGCTTTCCACCAGGCGATGGCGGTCTCCGCCGCGGTCGCCGGATCACCGCTATCGACCCGAATGCCGGTCCATCCGGCCAGCCAATCCGGCGCATTGTCGAGGAACCCCTTGGTGCCGAAGGTATCAGGCAGAATGATGCGCAGATTGCCCTCATGCTCATCATGCCAATCGGACAGCACGTCATAAGGGGCCTGCGCCAGTTCCGCGTCGGTTTTGGCCAGCGCGGCATAGACCATCGGCAGCTCATGCGCATTGGTTCCGATGGCCTCCAGCTCGCGGTTCATCGCGATCTTGCAGTTTGAGGTGCCGGTGAACGCAGAGCCCAGGCCTTCCTGCATCGCCTGCACGCACCAGTCCTGCCAGAGGTAGCTGTGTCGCCTGCGCGTCCCGAAATCGGCAATCGACAGGTCCGGAATGTCGCGCATCGCTTCGATCTTTTCCCAGACGCGGGTCATTGCGCGGGCATAAAGCACCTGCAGTTCGAACTTGCCCATCTGGTCCAGAACGGCGCGGCCCCGCAATTCCATCAAGACCGCAAGCGCAGGGATTTCCCACAACATGACCTCAGGCCAGGTGCCTTCGAACGTCAGCTCGTATTGATCGCCTTTGCGTTCCAGGTGATAGGGCGGCAGGCGCAGGTTTTCGAACCATTCCATGAAATCGGGGCGGAACATCTGGCGTTTGCCGTAAAACGTGTTGCCGCGCAGCCAAGTGCTTTCCCCGCGCGACAGGGAGAGGGACCGGATGTGATCCAGCTGCTCGCGCAACTCGCCCTCATCGATCAATTCGGCCAGCGGCACATGTTTGGAGCGGTTGATCAGGCTGAAGGTGACGCGCGTGCCCGGTTTGTTGCGAAACACCGACTGGCACATCAGCAGCTTGTAGAAATCCGTGTCGATCAGCGACCGGACAATCGGATCGATCTTCCATTTGTGGTTCCAGACGCGGGTGGCGATATCAACCATGGTTGGCCTCCAGTGTCACGCCAGCGTCCTGCATGCCCGTGCGGGCCGCCTCCAGCGATCCGTTCAAATCGATGGCGCGGCACAGGTCTTCGCGCACGCGCACTTTGAAGCCTAGCTTTGCCGCGTCAACAGCGGAAAAATTCACGCAGAAATCCAGCGCCAGCCCCACCATGAGCAATTCATCGATGCCGCGGGTGCGCAAATACCCCTCAAGACCGGTCGGAGTAGTATGATCGTTTTCGAAGAATGCGGAGTAGCTGTCGATCTGTGGATTGTATCCTTTGCGAATGATCAGATCCGCCCGGTCCACATGCAGTTCCGGATGGAATTGCGCACCGAGACTGCCCTGAATGCAGTGGTCGGGCCAGAGCACCTGAGGGCCGTAGGGCATGTCTATCATGTCATAGGGCGCCTTGCCGTCATGAGAGGACGCGAAAGAGGAATGCCCGGCAGGATGCCAGTCCTGCGTCAGGATCACCGCCTCCGCCTCCGCGATCAGGGCGTTGATCGGGGCAACGATGGCGTCGCCCTCGGGCACGGCCAGCGCCCCGCCGGGGCAGAAATCCGTTTGCAGATCAATCACGATCAGAGCCTGCGTCATGCGCATCCCTCCATTGTTCATCCTGTGGGTAAGGTGCGTCGCGGGGTGCGTCAATGGCATCTGCATATGGCGCGCCCGATGGGCGGCTCACATACGCTCTTGCCAGCGGCGCAGGCGCGTCATATCTGACCGCCCATGTACACCATCGCTGCGCTCTATCACTTCACCCGTTTTGACGACCCGGATGCTCTCCGGCCTGATCTGCTGGCGCTTTGTAATGCCCAGGGTGTGCAGGGTACCTTGTTGCTGGCAAAAGAGGGCGTGAATGGCACCATAGCCGGAACGCGTCAGGGGATTGATGCGGTTCTCGCGCATCTGCGCGCCTTGCCCGGGTGCAGTGATCTGGAATGGAAAGAGGCGACCAGCGATCACGCGCCATTTGGCAAGATGAAGGTCCGCCTCAAACGTGAAATCGTGACCATGGGGCAGCCGGACGTCGACCCGCGCGCCCGCGTCGGGCATTACGTTGATCCGCAGGATTGGAACGCGCTGATCTCAGCGCCGGATGTCGCCGTGATCGATACGCGCAACGATTATGAAGTGGCGATTGGTACCTTTGACGGTGCCATCGACCCCAAGACAGAGAGCTTTGGCGATTTTCCGGCGTGGTGGGAGGCCAACAAGGAGCGCTTTCACAACAAGAAAATCGCGATGTTCTGCACCGGTGGCATTCGGTGTGAAAAATCAACCAATTACCTGTTGGGGCATGGGGTTGATGAGGTCTACCACCTCAAGGGCGGCATTCTGAAGTACCTCGAAGAGGTGCCGGAGGAGGAGACCAGATGGAACGGGTCCTGTTTTGTCTTTGACAATCGGGTCAGTGTCGAACACGGGCTGCGCGAAGGACCGCATGCGCTTTGCCACGGGTGCCGACGCCCGATCCTGCCCGAAGACGTGAAACGCCCGGAATACGAGCCCGGCGTCAGTTGTCACCAATGCGTGCATGAGACCTCGGACGCGGATAAGGCCCGGTTCCGCGAGCGTCAAAAGCAAATGATGCTGGCACGGGCGCGCAGCACCTCCTGAGATCAGGCAGGCACGGCAGAGGGCGTTCTGGGTCGGCTGCGCATGAGCAGCCAGATCATGATCGCAATGTTGAGGCCGTTCCAGAGGATGCCATTGATGAAGGCCAGTTGGTACGATCCGCTGACGTCGTAAATCCAGCCGGACATCCAGCCGCCCAGTGCCATGCCGAGGATTGTCGCCATCATCACGAAACCGACCCGCGCGCCCGCCTCGCGTGCGGGCATGTATTCGCGTACGATCAAGGCATAGCTGGGTACGATACCACCTTGGCTGAGACCAAAGATCAGGCTGACGATGTAGAGCGATACCAATCCGCCTGACGGCAGGTATAAAAACAGCGCCAGACATTGCAGCGCTGAGCCGATCAGCAGGGTTTTCACGCCGCCAAGCTTGTCCGCGACGAGCCCCGACACGATGCGCGAACCGACACCGCCCAAAAGCATCAGCGCCAGCATCTCTGCTCCGACGGCGGGCCCGTAGCCGAGGTCAACGCAATAGGACACGATATGCACCTGCGGCATCGACATCGCCACGCAGCATCCGATCCCGGCAAGGCCCAGCAGATATTGCAAGGCCCGCGCCGAAAGCCCTGATGAAAGCGCGTTTTTCATGGATTGCGCTTGTGCCGCGACCTGCACATCTGTGGGCAGGGGTCTGCGGAGGGCAAATGACAGGGGGATCACACTCGCGAGGGTCACAACGGCCATGAATAGATACACGGCGCGCCAGCCTGCCGCTTCGAGCATGCCGGCCAGGACCATCGGCCAGATTGCGCCCGACAGATAGTTGCCACTGGCGACAAGAGCGACTGCAATGCCCCGGCGCCGCACGAACCAATGAGAAATATCCGCGATCAGCGGGCCAAACCCCACGGCTGACGCAAAACCCACCAGCAATTGGGCCAGCGACAGGACGGCGATGGATTGGCTGAGCGTCGCCAGACCAAACCCAAGGGCGACGCCCAATGCGGCCCCGATCAGGGAGACTGTGACGCCAAAACGATCCACTGCCTTGCCGATCACGAAATTACCGACTGCAAAGCCGATCATCGTCAATGTATAGGGCATCGACGCCTCGGCACGGCCTGCACCGAACTCGGCCTCTACCGCGGGCATGATGACAATGATCGCCCACATGCCGACATTGACGATCATCGCGATCACCAGTGTCAGGACCAGCCTGATCCAGGAATAGCTGCTGTCAGTGATCGGCATCCACGCCCCCTTGCCCCGTATCTGCGCGCAACTCGTGATCCGACGCAAGGAAACAATCCATCCGTTAAGGGTGTGGAAAGACATCCTGAGGTATCCCTGTCTTCGGGTGAATATGAGAGTGGTGACGATATGGGCGCGCAGAGCAATCTGGCACCGATCATCATCAAGAGAAAAAAGATTGTCGCGGGGGGTCACCATGGTGGCGCCTGGAAGGTCGCTTATGCGGACTTCGTGACTGCGATGATGGCTTTTTTCATGATGATGTGGCTGTTGAACGCAACGACCGAGCAACAACGTCAGGGGTTGGCCGATTACTTTTCGCCGACCATTCCGATCAACCGTATTTCGGGGGGCGGTGACGGCTCGTTTGGGGGCGACAGTATTTTTTCGGAAGAAACCTTGCCACAAAACGGGCTGGGCGCATCGACACAGCATGCGACACGCAAAGACAAGGCGTCGGGCGAATCCGGTGTGAGCGAGGAGGGTGGCGAGCGCAACCGGTCCGATGGCGAGCTGGAAGCTGTTGTTGCGGAGCTCACTGCCCGTGGTGGCGAGAGTGCTGTCATGGAGAACGCGCTGAAACATGTGGTGACCCGCATTACCGACGAAGGCCTGGTGATCGAGCTCTTTGCTTTGGATGGGGTGCCATTGTTTGTTGAAGGCACAGATCAGCCAACGCCCTTGATGGAATCGCTGGTCGATCTTGTGGCGAGTGTTGGTCAGAGTGTCACGAATGATGTGGCAATCGGCGGGCACGTGCGTGCGGGACCCATCGTTTTGGCGGAAAATCCAGTGTGGGACAATTCATTTGCGCGTGCGTCACGGACCCGAATGATGCTGCAATCCGGTGGATTGAGTGCGGCGCGGATGCACAGGGTCACGGGCCATGCCGACCGGGAACCGGTGCACCGAAATCCGATGGCCACACGAAACGACAGAGTTGAAATTGTGTTTCTGCGCTAAATTATGGCCTAAATAGGGCGCATTTTATATGTTAGCGCGGTGTTAAGCCCGGGCGTCTATCTGAGTGGTCAATGGATTATCACTTCAGAAAGGCGTGCCCATGTCAATTTCATCTTCGCTGAATGCAGGTGTTGCAGGACTACAAACAAATGCTCAGCGTTTGGCGTCCATTTCGGACAACATCGCGAACTCCTCAACATATGGCTACAAGCGAGTGGAAACGGATTTTGAGTCCATGGTGTTGTCCCCGGGCGGCGGCTCCTATGTTGCCGGTGGTGTGCGCGCCAGTACGCAGCGGTTGATCGATCAGCGTGGGACGCTGATTTCGACATCCAACTCAACCGATCTCGCAGTTCGAGGGGCGGGGATGCTGCCGGTCGCGCAGTCAGCGCAGGTGCAGACTGCGGGTGCGGATGCGCCAATGTTTTTGACGACGACAGGCTCCTTCCGAACAGATGCTGAGGGATATCTGACATCGCAATCCGGCCTTGTGCTTATGGGATGGCCCGCAGCGGCGGATGGATCGATCCCAAACTATCCGCGTGATACGGCGGATGGTCTTGAGCCGGTGCGCATTAACACCAGCCAGTTGGCGGGCAATCCAACACTGTCGATGAGCCTGGGTGTAAACCTGCCTGCAACGGAGACCGAGTTTGGCGCTGCTGCGCTGACGGAACAGCTTTCTGTTGAGTACTTTGACAATCTTGGCACTTCGCAAAGCATCAATATATCTTTCGAGCCGACGGCCCCGGCCCTGGCAGGTGACCCAGCGACAAATGAGTGGACGATGACCATGACGGATTCCGCTCAAGGCGGTGACCAGATCGGGCGATACACCTTGACCTTCACTGACGCGCGCACAGGTGGCGGGACGCTTGCGACCGTGACCCCGATCGCCATGACGGCTCCTGTCGGACCCAGCCCCGCCTATGACGCGGCGACAGGTCAGATATCGGTAACGGTTGCTGCGGGCCCCATCGACATCGACATTGGTACAATTGGCGACACCGAAGGGTTGTCGCAGCTTTCCTATAACTTTGCACCGGTTTCGGTAACGAAGGACGGCTCCGCCATCGGTAACTTCGTTGGTCTGGACGTCGACGCAAATGGGTTTGTGCGCGCGAGCTTTGATACGGGTGAAATTCGGACGATTTACCAAGTTCCCCTGATCAATGTGGCCAATCCAAACGGGCTGCAGGCCTTTGATAGCCAGACATATCTGCCATCCCGGCAAAGTGGGTCGTTTTTCCTGTGGGATGCTGGCGACGGACCGACCGGTGACATCGTGTCCTTTGCCCGCGAAGAATCCACAACGGATGTGGCGGGTGAATTGACCGATATGATCAAGACGCAGCGGGCGTACTCCTCCAATGCAAAGGTCATCCAGACCGTGGATGAAATGTTGCAGGAAACAACAAACATCAAGCGTTGATTCTGACGCGTTTGCAGTGAACAGAAAAAAGAGGGCCTGATATGACGATTTCCTCAGCGCTATCAAATGCGATGACTGGATTGCGTGCTGCCGGACGCAATTCTCAGACAATTTCGGCCAACATCGCGAATGCGATGACGCCCGGCTATGGCGTGCGCTCTGTCGCGCTGTCATCCGCGCAAATTGGCGGTGTCAGCATCGATGGCATTACCCGGAACGTCAACCCGGCCCTTTTGGGTGACCGCGGTCTCGCCGAGTCCGCGTTCAACAACGCAAGTGATCGGACAAACTTTCTGATCAATTATGAGAACGCTTTGGGTACTCCGGATGACCCCAATTCCTTGTCGGCACGTATTGCGGAATTCGAAACCAGTCTGATTACCGCAACCAGCCGCCCGGATGCACCGGAGAGGCTGGAAGGCGCGGTAAACTCAGCGCGCGATCTTGCGTCTTTGATCACGTCCGCGTCCAAGAATATTCAGGAAGCGCGCAGCGAAGCCGACCGAAATATCGACTTTCAGGTAAATCAGCTTAACTCAGCACTATCCGGGGTCAAGGAACTCAACCTTCAGATTACAAAGACGCTCGCTGTTGGGGGTGATACCTCCGCGCTGCAAGACAATCGTCAGGCGTTGGTAGATGAGATCAGTACCATTGTGTCTGTGCGCCAAATTCCAAGAGAGAATGGCCAGATCGCTCTTTACTCAACGGGCGGTGCTATTTTGATCGATGGTGGCGTCGCCGAAATCGAGTTTTCCGCCGTCAATCAAGTGACGCCCTACATGACGCAAGCTGGCGGCATGCTCTCTGGACTGACAATAAATGGCTATCCCGTGCCAACTGACAGCACGCGCGGTGCGCTAGGTGGCGGCTCGCTCGGGGCGCAGTTTGAAATCAGAGATGAACTTGGCGTGGACGCGCAGACACAGCTTGACGCTTTCGCGCGCGACCTTGTCGAGAGGTTCCAGGATCCGGCGGTTGATCCGTCGCTGGCAATTGGAGATCCGGGGTTCTTCACAGATACCGGGATCGCTTTTGATCCTTTGAATGAGGTCGGTCTGTCGGAGAGGCTCACGGTGAATGCTGCCGTGGACGAACGGCAGGGCGGCGAAGCCTGGCGTTTGCGAGACGGTATCAATGCGGTCGTTCAGGGCGATGTCGGCGACTCGCGGCTTCTGCAGTCCCTTTCAACCACCTTGAGCACGAAAAGAACGCCCGCAAGCGGCAATTTTGCCAGTGGCGCATTTTCCGCCATTAACCTTGCGGCAACACTTACCTCTCAACTTGGTGCGGACCGGGCGCAAGCAGAACAAAGCCTGACCTTCTCCTCAACACAGTTGAACGAGTTGACGCAATTGGTTTTGGCAGAAGGCGTCGATACGGATCAAGAGCTTCAACGCTTGCTTCTGGTTGAACAGACCTACGCAGCAAATGCTCGCATGATCGAGGCGGCAGACGAAATGATGCAAACAATCTTGAGGCTATAACTTATGACTTCCGTTTCACTAGGCGACCTGGCTCAGTCATTTATGCTTCAGCGTCGCAGCGTTTCCTTGCGTCAAGATCTGAATCGCCTGACTGACGAACTGTCGAGCGGTAAGGTTTCCGACATTCGTGAAGTACTTTCAGGCAATCACAACTACCTGACCGGTTTGGAAAGGTCGCTGGAAATACTTGATGGTTACTCAGTCGCGAACGCAGAAGCCAAATACTTCACTGGTGCAATGCAAACGGCCCTGGATCGCGTTCAGACATTTGGGAGCGATCTGGGGTTGGATCTATTGCTCGCGAGTGGCGGTCCCATTGGAGTTATCGCCGGTAATCCATCCGAAAATGCGCGCACGCAGTTGCAAGGCATGATCAATTCTTTGAATAGCGATATTGCTGGAAGAAGCATGTTTGCTGGCACTGCGACGGATCAAACCCCGCTACCTAATGTTGAAGATCTGCTTGCGCTGGTTAGAACAGCCGTGACGGGGCAAACGACACCAGAAGATATCGTTGCGGCCGCAGAAACGTGGTTTAATGACCCGGCAGGTTTCGACGCGACGGCTTATTCCGGATCAACAACCGCGTTGGCACCATTTGTCCTCTCAGAAACAGAACGTGTTACATTGGATGTGCGGGCGGATGACGACGCACTTAAAAATCTCTTGCTGCACACCACGGTTGCTGCTCTCGCAGACGATCCCGTCTTGGGGCTGGATGTCTCTCAACAATCCGAACTGTTTGGTATTACCGGAATTGGCCTGCAATCCAATCAAGATCAGTTGACCAGCCTACGCGCAGACATCGGTTTCACCGAAGAACGCATCGAGATGATATCCGCCCGCAATCAGGCGGAAGAAACCAGCACAGAGTTCGCGCGAAACGCCTTGCTGGAAGCCGATCCCTTTAGAACCGCAACGGAGTTGGAAAGCGTGCAGTTCCACTTGCAGAGCCTGTACTCCGTTACGGTGCGAAGCTCACAACTTTCCTTGGTGAATTTCCTATGAAACTATTTCTATCGGTCGCACTTTTCATTTCGATCAGCGTGAGTAGCGCAATAGCGGGACCGGTCCGCATCAAAGACCTCGTCGAATTCGACGGTGTTCGCGGCAATGATCTGGTGGGTTACGGCCTGGTTGTCGGCTTGAACGGCAGTGGTGATGGTTTGCGGAATGCGCCATTCACCGAAGAAATAATGTCCAATATCCTGGAACGGCTGGGCGTGAATGTTGCAGGTGAACAATTCAGACCCAAAAACGTGGCCGCTGTTTTTGTAACGGCCGCGTTGCCCCCATTCGCACGCGGAGGCAGTCAAATTGATGTGACCGTTTCGGCGATCGGTGACGCAAGCAGTTTGCTGGGCGGTACGCTGATTATGACACCACTTAATGCGGCCGATGGTCAAATCTATGCGGTTGCCCAGGGTACGATCATTGCAGGGGGTGCCGTTGCGGAAGGAGACGGGGCAAACGTTACACAAGGTGTGCCGACTTCCGGCGTTATTCCATCGGGTGCCCGGGTTGAGCGTGAGATCGAGTTTGATCTTTCGAACCTGACGAATTTGCGGCTCGCACTGCGAGATGCAGATTTCACGACAGCTGCCCGTATTGAACAGGCGATCAACTCTGATTTTGGGCGACCGGTTGCCTTCATGCTGGATTCGGGCACCGTGCAGCTCGATATCCCACAAACGCGAATGGCCTCAGTCGCGCATGCGCTTGGCAGGATTGAAAACATATCCGTTCAGCCAGAGCGCAAGGCCCGGGTGGTTGTTGACCAGCGTTCGGGAACGATCGTGATGGGCGAAGACGTGCGGATTTCTCGGGTGGCCGTATCGCAGGGTAACCTCACACTGAGGATACAGGAAGCCCCAATTGCCGTTCAACCGAACCCATTTGCCGATGGTGAAACCGTTATTGTGCCAAGAACAAATGCCGAGATCGAAGAGGAACCTGGCATTGGTTTGGCGGAGATCCCCAACGGCACCTCGTTGTCCGAGGTTATCGCTGGATTAAATGCACTGGGTGTTTCGCCAAGAGATATGATTGACATCCTAAAGAGCATAAAGGCTGCTGGAGCACTTCATGCGGAATTCATCGTCCGCTAGCCTGTTTTACAGATTGGCGCGTTTCAAACACTACATCAAAGTAGGGTAATCCCTGAAACGCCCCGCATGAAGTTTGGGTGACCATCTTCTAAAAGATGCTGAGGCACAAAAAAGCCCGCCAGATCTTAGATCGGCGGGCTCAAAACGCTTTATGTGGCTTGTCAGCCTTTCTTCAAGACACGCTGCCCAAGCAATTCCGCAATCTGAACCGCGTTCAATGCGGCCCCTTTGCGCAGATTGTCAGATACGCACCAAAGGTTCAGACCGTTATCTATCGTGCTGTCCTGACGGATACGACTGATGAAGGTGGCGAAGTCGCCGACACATTCGACCGGCGTGACGTAGCCCCCGTCCTCGCGTTTATCGATCACCATAACGCCTGGCGCTTCACGCAAAATTTCGCGCGCTTCGTCTTCGTCCAGATGATCTTCGAACTCGATGTTCACGGCCTCAGAGTGACCAACGAAAACAGGCACGCGTACACAGGTCGCCGTCACTTTGATTTTCGGATCGACGATCTTCTTCGTCTCCGCCACCATCTTCCACTCTTCTTTCGTCGAGCCGTCTTCCATGAAAACATCGATATGTGGGATCACATTGAAGGCAATCTGCTTGGTGAACTTCTTCGCAGGTTTGTCGTCGACCGGGTTGTAGATCGACTTCGTCTGATCCCAAAGCTCATCAATGCCGTCTTTGCCAGCTCCGGAAACAGATTGGTAAGTTGACACAACCACGCGTTTGACGGTCGCCCGGTCATGCAGCGGCTTAAGGGCCACAACCATCTGCGCAGTCGAACAGTTTGGGTTCGCAATGATGTTTTTCTTGGCGTAGCCGGTAATCGCATCCGCATTCACCTCAGGCACGATCAATGGAACATCAGGATCATAACGGTAAAGAGACGAGTTATCGATCACGACACAACCCGCCTTCGCCGCCTTCGGGGCGTATTGCTTGGTCGCGTCGGAACCAACTGCGAAGAGCGCGATGTCCCAGCCCGTGAAGTCAAACGTATCAAGGTCCTTTGTCGTCAGCGTCTTCTCGCCAAAGCTCACTTCCGTTCCCATGGATTTCCGGCTGGCCAGCACGGCGATCTCATCCACGGGGAAGTGGCGTTCAGAGAGAATGTTCAGCATTTCGCGGCCCACATTACCTGTGGCACCCGCAATGACGATGCGGTAACCCATCTGTTTTACTCCAATGTTCAAGTGATGGTGCGCGCCTGTTATACCCCTTGGGCGTCGGAGGGAAGGGGCCTCAAGACTTCTTGTCTTTCCACTTGGTCGCCGCCGCCTTGCCCGAATTGAGCAAAAGCGCGATATCCATCGCTACGGCCACGAACCTTGCACCTGCGTCCAGCGATGATTGAATCATGCCGTCGTCAGGCGTGAGTATGCCCGCCGCCTTACCACTGTCGCTGATCCGCCGGATCGCGTCGAGGATGGTTTTCTGCATGTCAGGGTGCATGGTCTGGCCGAGATACCCAAGGCTGGCAGAGAGATCCGCGGGGCCGATGAAGACACCATCCACGCCTTCGACAGAGAGGATATCGTCAAGATTGTCCAACCCGGTCTTGTTCTCCACCTGCACCAGTAGACAGATTTGGTCGTCCGCTGTCGGGCCATAATTCTCCATCTGCCCGAAGTCCGACACGCGGCCCACGGCATAACCAACACCCCGCGTCCCGTTCGGCGGGTATCGACACGCGCGGACCAGCTCGCAGGCTTGTTCGGCTGTCTCGACCATCGGGACAAGAATGGTTTGGGCCCCAACGTCCAAGACCTGCTTGATAATCCACGTCTCGCCAATTGGCACCCGCACGATTGGATGGCTGTCACTGCCTTTGAGCGCCACCATCTGATCTCGGATCGACCTGATATCGTTGGGCGAGTGCTCTCCGTCAATCAGCAACCAGTCAAATCCCGCACCGCCCATGATCTCGGCCGTATAGCCTTCAGCAATGCTCATCCAGCAACCAAAAAGGGTTTGCCCATCGGCGAGTGCTTTTTTGAACGGGTTTTGAGGGGCGGGCATTTGGCGATCCTTTTTGATGCGTATGGCCGGACACTAAACTTCGGAGGATCGCATTGGCCAGCACCAATCGCCCCCATTTCTTACGATCGTTTGATAAAACCACTCGCTATGGTAGCGTCTTCCACATTGCTAACAATCGGATATTACCCGTGACATTTCATCTTAAGCTTTTTGCCGCATCGCTTGTTCTGCTTGGTGCATGCGATGTCGCCAATCCACCGATTTTGGAGGAGGCGATCGTGCTGGAAGAAGGCGTCACTGCGGCAACAAGATCCTTTGCTGCACCAAGCCAATTTCCACCCCAAGATTTTGCCGCTTACGGAATCCTTGCATTTCCGACCAACCCAAAAGCAAACACCGCCAACGGAGCCCGGTTTGATCGGTTTTGCGGTGCGTTCGTATCGGGGATCGTAAGTTCCGAGTATGCAACGGCGCAGGGAATTCCAACGCAACAGCAGATGGTTACGGTTTTGCCGGTGACGTCTGAGGCCGTTGTGGATGAAGCCTTTGCTGCGGTCGATGAAAAAGAGGCATGCGACCTGGCGCGGGATAACTATGGGCTCTTGCAGGCCCAGCAGGCGATCAAGCAGGCCAATGCCGCGTCCGAGCGGACGGATGGTATTGATGAGTTATCGGGGCGCGGCCCATTTCTGATTGCATGGTCCCCCGGTACTTCAAAGGGCGCGAAAGATGCTATTGTTCTGGTTTCCGATCTCAGCAATTCAACCTCTCAAGCGCAGGTCGAAGCGGATATCCAGCTTTGGGTCACCACCATTCAGTCGGATCAATCGTTGTGGCGGCGTGGTTGGAACATCGAAAGGCTACGGTTGGCCGGTCAGCGCTGGATTGATCGCCGTGCGACCAGTGTTTTGAAACTTGTCGGGGCTCTGTTGTGAGTAAATATAAAAAGGCCGGTATCAGCCTAGTGATCGGCGTCATCCTGGGTCTGATCGTGGCGTCTTGGTTTGGCATCCCAGAAGAAGGGGCCTACTATGCCACCGTCAGCCTGATCGCGATTGCGACAATGGCCATCGGATCCCGGTTCGGTCGTTGAGCACGAGCATTGGATCAACGGCTTTTGAACGTTGCGGGGTGTCGCCTTGAGCAGACTCAGATCACCTTGATCACATCTTTGTCGATCGCCAGCATGTAACCGCGCCGTGCGATATTCTTGACCAAGAGCTCTGCGACGATCTGGTTCCCCAGCGTATCACGCAACCGCTTGATACGTGTCGCCCCCGCCGCTTCATCACAATCGGCGGATGATCTGCCCGAAATCACCCCTTCGATTTCGGAACCAGACAGCACGTCATCATCCATACGGGCCTCCGCCAGTACGGACATCGTCTCCATCGCGGCGTCGGTCAGTTTGAAACCGAGGTTATTAAGATAAACGGTGTTTTCTTCGCGGCTGATCAGCAGGGAATTGACCTGGATGCCCGCGCGCTCGATCTGGGCCATGCGACGGTTGAACCCGACAAGAAACACGAGGAAAATCAGGGCGGCGATCAGCATTGCGGTAGCGAAAACCAGAAGCACGAAAATCACCAGCCGGTAGCTTGCCAGCGTGTCGGAAAAGGCGGTACCCGATTGCGCGAGGATTTCCAGCAGCTTGATTTCCGTTTGCGCCGTCAGGTCGTTGTTTTCCACAAACAGGCGTTCGACGCGGGCATTGAACGCATTGGCATCGGGCAGCGCCCAAAAAAGCAGGGCAGCGGCGACAATCAATATGCCCACGATCCCCGCAATGCCGAACCCCACGATACGACCGCCCGAGCGGCGCATGTCAGAAGCGGAGGTAGTTGGGTCCTGCACTCTGTTTCCTTTCTGCCAGCCCGCTTTCATCGAAGACGGAAACAATGTTCAAAAGCGTCCACCCGCGGCTTGCCAGCCGCGCGGACAGCTCCGCCTTGGCCGCGCTTTTGGAGCATTGCGAAATTTGCGCCACACCATAGTGCAGGCGCAGCGGGTTATCCTGCTTTGCCTTGTAATCGGCATAGCAATCAGCGGCATGTCCAGGCCCGGTCAGGGCCAGCGCCGCGATTAATCCGGTGATCAGGGCTGTTTGTTTCATATGCGCGATCCTGCGCCCCAGACGCGAGATATTCAATAACAAAGGGGCCTTAGCCCTCCTGCTATCCGATAACAATGCGGCGATATTGCCTGTCCGCCGGGGGCTGACCCAGATTGTCCGAAGCACACCCGTCGCACTGTCGGGGTCTACTAGAATACATCTGAAAGGACACGCCCATGCACCGCAAGTTCATCGCCACCATCGTTGCCGCGGCTCTGGCCGTCACCGCCATCGGCAGCGCCCCGGCGCGCGCGGACGAAGACCTGTTGCGGGCGTTGGCCGCCATCGCTGGCATCGCGATTGTGGGCAAGGTGATCCACGACCGGAACAAACGCGAGAAAGAACGCAACACGGTGACCCGGAACGCCCACAAGGCGCCGGTGTATCAGAACCATGGTCGCGTTTATGATCTGAAACCGCGCCCGTTTCCCAAACGCGCGCAACGCAAGCTTTTGCCCGGGGCTTGCCTGCGCAGTGCTGAGACGCGTCAGGGTCGGCTGCGCTACTTCGGCCAGCACTGTCTGAAGCGCAATTATAAATTTGTGAACCGCTTGCCTAATGCCTGTGCCGTCCGGGTGCGCGGACATGGCCTTGGATATGAGGCGCGTTGCCTGCGCAATCAGGGATACCAATTGGCGCGCCGCTAAGGACGCGTCGATGCAAAGCCGGCGGGGTCCCCCAAAAACCGGCTTTGACCTAGAAGGGGGCGTTCGGGCGCCTCCTTCCTTTTGATAACGAGTACCGCGCTCCCGCAACCGGGGGCGCGTTTTCCTGTGCGCGCTGTGCGTGGCGCGACAGGTTGGTCTTGCGCTTTGGGTCGGATCATTGGATCAAAAGATCATGGGTCCGGATTTTGAGATGGAAAAGGCCGCCATGGCGGCCGGCAAGGCGCGGGTGGCCGGGGTTGATGAAGTCGGCCGGGGACCGCTCGCGGGTCCCGTGACGGCGGCGGCCGTTGTGCTCGACCCGGCCTGCATTCCCGAAGGCCTGAATGATTCCAAACAGCTCTCAATCAAGAAACGGATCTATCTGGCGGATCTGCTGAAGGAATGCGCGGAGATTTCCATTGCGCATGCATCCGTGGAAGAGATCGAGCAGCACAATATCCTGCGCGCCAGCCATATCGCCATGTGTCGCGCCCTGGCCGGGCTGCCGCATCCGCCGGATCATGTGCTGATTGACGGGTCGATGATCCCGCACGGGCTGAACGTGTCGGCGCAGCCCGTGGTCAAGGGAGACACGCGGTGTCTTTCGATTTCTGCGGCGTCAATTGTGGCCAAAATATGTCGCGACAGGCTGATGGTGGATTTAGCGCAACAGCACCCCGGCTATGGGTGGGAGACGAACATGGGATATGGATCAAAAAGCCACATGTCTGCGCTTCAAAATCTGGGGCCGACCCCACACCATAGACGTACTTTTAAACCGGTGCACAATATGTTGTATCAAGATAAAAACTTAAGGTCTTGATTCAAAAAAGAAATTGACCGCGAATCGCCTTTGACTCATGTTTGTCTCAACCAATGAGTGCAAGCGCACCGGCACAGAGGCAGAACATGATGACCAAACTCAAAGGCGCCCAGGCGCTTCCTTTGAACACGATTCTTGACGGCGATTGCATCGAGATGATGAACGCGCTGCCGGCGGCTTCGGTCGATCTGATTTTTGCAGATCCGCCCTATAATCTTCAGCTCAAAGGCGACCTGCACCGCCCCGACAACAGCCGGGTGGATGCCGTTGACGACGAATGGGACCAGTTTTCCAGCTTTAAGGCCTATGACGACTTCACGCGGGCATGGCTCAAAGCGGCACGCCGTCTGTTGAAACCCAACGGCGCGATTTGGGTGATTGGCAGCTACCATAATATTTTCCGAGTTGGCGCGGCGCTTCAGGATCAAGGGTATTGGATTTTGAATGATGTGGTTTGGCGCAAGTCGAACCCAATGCCCAATTTCAGGGGTAAACGGTTCACCAACGCGCATGAGACGATGATCTGGGCGGGTCGGGATGAAGCCAGCAAATACACGTTTAACTATGAGGCGCTGAAGGCGCTGAACGAAGGCATTCAGATGCGCTCCGACTGGGTGCTGCCGATCTGCACCGGGCATGAGCGCTTGAAAGACGACCAAGGCGAGAAAGCCCATCCGACGCAAAAGCCGGAAAGCCTGCTGCACCGCGTTCTGGTGGGGTCGACCAATCCAGGCGACGTCGTGCTCGACCCGTTTTTCGGGACCGGCACAACGGGCGCTGTGGCCAAGATGCTGGGGCGTGATTTCATTGGGATCGAGCGCGAAGCAGCTTATCGGAAGGTTGCGGAGAAACGCATTGCCAAGGTGCGCAAGTTTGACCGGGAGGCGCTTCAGGTCTCCACCTCGAAACGGGCAGAGCCGCGCGTTCCCTTTGGGCAGTTGGTTGAGCGTGGTATGTTGCGCCCCGGCGAGGCGTTGTATTCCCCCCGAGGCCAAATCGCCAAAGTCCGCGCGGATGGCACGCTGATCGGCAATGACGTCAAAGGGTCGATCCATCAGGTAGGGGCTCATCTGGAAGGCGCGCCAAGTTGCAATGGCTGGACCTATTGGACCTTCAAACAGGATGGAAAGAAGGTTCCGATTGACGTGCTGCGTCAACAGATCCGCTCCGAAATGGCCAACTGATCTTTCACTATTCGAACACCGCCGGTGCCTGTGGCCTTTTGTAAGAGGCTGCCTAGTTTAGGCACTCAACTGACCCCGCCATTTATTGGCGGGGTTTTTTCATGCGCCAGCGTTCGGTGCGCGGCAAGCACATAGTCCAAAGCAGAATGGCCTCATGCCTTTGTACGGCTTCATATTTCAGCCGCTACCTAGCTGGCCTGCTTTCGTTGTGGTTTGTAGTTGAGCGCGGCATGGATATAGCGCGCGCCAAAATCCGACTTGTTGACCACATGGATCACACCCGCCGACTGGGCCTTGTCAAACATGAATGGCGTTGGCCAGTCGCTGACCATGACAATTGGAATTTTGGCAAATTCAGGTTTTTCCGCCAATTCCAGTGCGAAATTGGCGCCCGTCCCGTCGGGCAGATTGTTATCGAGCAAAATCATGCTGGTCTGATACCGCGCCATGTGTTGGCGCGCCTCGTCAATTGTCGAGGCAACAGCAACAAAGACACCGTTAAAGCTTTTGTCCATGATGCGTTTGATCCGCTCCTGGTCGAAGATGCTATCTTCGACAATCAAGCAGGTTTTCGTCGTCGCACCCGGATATGTCATCGCACTTTGTTGCTGCATGCTTGGCTCTCACATCAGTCCACCTGAGCGCTGAAAGTCGCATAAAAGCCTTAATATAACGTGTTCAGGGTTAACCCGGCATTGGGTTTTCGGCCTTGTTATAGGGTGCCCAATCCGTGATCTCGGGGTAGTAATTTGACCGCCACAAGCGCACCCTGGGGTTCATGATGCTGCGCCACAAGGGCGGTACCATCGCCACCATCGTCATGATCGGGTAGCCATAGGGCAATTGCGGCGCGTCGGACGCGGAATAGGTCTGCAGCACCGGGAAGCGGCGGTCGGGTTTGAAGTGGTGATCGGAGTGGCGCTGGAGGTTGATCAGCAGCCAGTTGGACATCCTGAAGTCGGCATTCCACGAGTGCTGTGGTTTGACGTGCTCGTACTTGCCGTCGCCCAGATGTTTGCGTGTCAGACCGTAGTGTTCGATGTAGTTGACCAGCTCCAGCTGCCAGATCGCGGTGCCCGCCTGCACCAGGAACAAAATGACCCCGGACCACCCGCCAAGCAGAAATGCCAAAAGCAGCATGAAGAGTTGCAGCGCCCCGTATTTGAAGAACGGGTTTGCCCGGTCATGCCAGGGCAGATTACGCCGGGCCAGCATCTTCTTTTCCGCCTGAAACGCGGAGTGCAGAGACTGTTTCAGCACCCGCGGATAGAAGCGATGAAACCCTTCGTTGTAGCGCGCGGTGACTGCATCCTTGGGCGTTCCGACATAGCGGTGATGCACCAGCAGATGTTCGGAACGGAAATGCGAATAGAGCACCATGGCCAGCAGAATATCGGCCATCCAGCGTTCCATCTTGTTTTTCTGATGCATCAATTCGTGGCTGTAATTGATGCCCACCGTGCCGGTGATCACGCCAACACCAAAAAACAGTACCACCCGTTCCAGCGTGCCCAGATGTTCGGCCTGGGGCACGTACCAGATCAGACTGAACAGCAGACAAAATTGCACCGGCGCCCAAATTACCGTGATCGCGCGGTACCAATAGAGCGCGTCCTGCGGCGCGTCCGGATCGGCATTCGCGAGATCACGTCCAAAAAGCGCATCAAGTGCTGAAAAGAGGTACCATGTGACAACGGGCAGCAAGATCACGTTCCATCCGCCCTGCAACGCGCCGACCCATGCGAGAGGGACCAGCAGCAGCGAAATCCAGAACGGGGCCGCGCGCGAAAACCGGATGAGGTCCGCAAGGGGAACAGATTTCGTTTCACGTGCCATCATTCAGGTCCTGCATCGCATCTGGCATCATTCTATGTCCAATCCGCGTCCGCATCCAAGCGTGACGCCGCGCTCAAATCTCTCCGCTTGCCAGATCAAACGCCTTGCGCATGACCGTTGGCAGATCCGAGGGGCGGAATTCCGGCCGGGGCAGGAAGGCCCCGCGATCAGCCTTGGCGTTATTCCCCATGCGGGCGCCGTAGATTGTGAGCGTCAGGTGGAAATGGGTAAACGTATGGCGCACCTCCGCGGGTAGTTTCTGCCAATCTGCTGTTGCGGGGGGGTCGGTGTCTGGCACGTCTTCCTTTACGTCCACCCAATCCGATCCCGGCCAGCCCAGCATGCCGCCGAGTAACCCCTTTTCCGGACGCGTTTCCAAAAGCCACGCGCCGTCATCGCGGCGCCCCAGATAAACGATACCGTGTCGCGTCGGTTTGGCTTTTTTCGGTGTCTTCTTTGGTAACTCCTGCGTGGTGCCTCGTGCACGGGCCACGCAGGGATCACGCCAGGGACAGATGCCGCAAGCGGGTGATTTTGGCGTGCAGATCGTGGCCCCCAGATCCATGACGGCCTGCGCATAATCACCGGGGCGTTTGGGCGGGGTCAGGCGTGCCGCCTCCGCCATCAACTCCGGTTTTGCTTCCGGCAAGGGTGTGTGAATGTCGTGCAACCGGGCCATCACACGTTCGACGTTCCCATCCAGCACCGCGTGGGGCAGATCAAAGGCGATCGAGGAGATCGCGGCAGCGGTATAGGGGCCAATCCCGGGCAGCTTCAGCAAGGCGGCGTGATCGGCGGGAAAGCAACCCTCATGCTCCGCAACCACCTGCCGTGCGCATTTCAGCAGATTGCGGGCGCGGGCATAATACCCAAGGCCCGCCCATTCGCCCATCACATCGGCATCGCGCGCAGCCGCGAGATCCGCCACCGTTGGCCACCGAGTTGTGAACCGCTCAAAGTAGTCTTTGACGGTCACCACGGTTGTCTGCTGCAACATGACCTCAGAGAGCCAGACGCGATAGGGATCGGGCACATGCCCGGCCTTGCGATCCTGCGGCGGGACACGCCAGGTCATGCGGCGGGCATGGACATCGTACCACGTCAGCAATTCGTCGCTCAGCGTCACGGGGTTTTGAGGCATCTCACGCAATGTTTATAATCGTCCTGTGGCTTTATCTGGTTGCTGAGGCCCCAATTCGGTAAGATACAGCAACTGTTTCACTGAAAGATAGCGATGCCACCTCGACGTGCCAGTACAAAAGGTTTCAAGCGCACGGCCAGTCTGCTGACGGGCCGGATCAGGGCGGCGTCGGAGAGCCGGGGATTCGCCCAAAGCCGCTTGCTGACGCAGTGGACCGAGATCATGGGCCAGGATATTGCGGCGGTCTCACGCCCCGTGGAGGTCAGCTATGGCCGCGGTGGCATGGGGGCGACGCTGACGCTGCTGACGACCGGTGCCAACGCGCCCATGCTGGAGATGCAAAAAGAACAGATGCGTGCCAAGGTCAACGCGGTCTATGGCTATAACGCCATCGCGCGGGTGCGGATCACGCAAACGGCGGCAACCGGATTTGCCGAAGGCCGGGTAGCGTTTGAGCCTGCACAACCGGCTGAAAAAGAGGACGTGATCGACCCGCTTATCCGCCAACAGGCCGCTGATACCGCCAGTCCGGTGCGGGATGCCGGTTTGCGTGATGCCCTGGCGCGGCTCGGCGAAAACATACTGAACAAGACAAACCGTTGAAAAAGGAAAACCCATGTCGCGTATGATGATTATTTCTGCCGCTGTGGCTGTGTTGGGCATTGGGGCGTATTTCGTGACGTCACCGGGGTCTTCGGTCACGCCGGTGGACCCGCTTGGCGCCGCCAACGCGCAGGAAACAGAAGCCGATATCGATACTTCCACAATTGCGGAAATGTCGCTGGGCAACCCGGATGCGCCCGTGACCGTGATCGAATACGCCTCCTTCACCTGCCCGCATTGCGCGTCGTTTCACGCAGGCCCCTACAAACAGCTGAAGGCGGATTACATCGATACCGGCAAGATCAACTTCGTCTACCGCGAGGTCTATTTTGACCGCTATGGCCTTTGGGCGTCGATGATCGCGCGCTGCGCGGGCACGCCGGAGAAATTCTTTGGCATGACGGACCTGATCTATGCCGGTCAGTCGGAATGGTCGCGTGCCGGGGACCCTGCTGCCATCATCGAAGAGCTGCGAAAGATCGGTCGTTTGGCCGGGCTGAACGGCGACACCATGGAAGCCTGCCTGCAGGATGGCGACAATGCCCGCACGCTGGTGGCCTGGTATCAGGAGAACGCTGAGGCCGATGGTGTCGACAGCACACCAAGCTTTGTCATCAACGGCCAGAAGTATTCCAACATGGCCTATTCCGAAATGGCGGCACTGATCGACGCCGCGGCGGAGTAATGACGGCACCCCTTGCTGGTCTGAAAGTCGTCGAACTGGCGCGTGTGTTGGCCGGCCCCTGGGCCGGTCAAACGCTGTCTGATCTCGGCTGCGACGTCACCAAAGTAGAGAGTGTCGCGGGAGATGACACCCGCCAGTGGGGCCCGCCCTTCATCACACGGGATGAGGATGTTTCAGCCGCCTATTTCCACTCGACCAATCGCGGAAAACGCTCCGTGACGGCGGACTTCAGAACCGAAGAAGGCCAGCAAAAGGTCAAAACCCTGCTGGCAGATGCGGATATTCTGATCGAGAATTTCAAAACCGGCGGTCTGGCCAAATACGGGCTGGACTATGCCAGCCTGGCGCAGCATTTTCCGCGCTTGATCTATTGCTCGATCACGGGTTTCGGGCACACCGGACCCTATGCGCCGCGGGCAGGTTATGATTTCATCATTCAGGGCATGTCGGGTCTGATGTCCCTGACCGGTGAGCCGGAAGGACAGCCGCAGAAATACGGCATTGCCATCACGGATATTCTGACCGGTGTCTATGCGACCACCGCGATTCTGGCGGCGGTGCATCAGCGCCAGACGACGGGACGTGGGCAGCATATCGATATGTCCCTGATGGATGTGGCGGTTGCAGTGACCTCCAATCAGGCGATGAACTATCTGACCACCGGCCATCCGCCGCAGCGCATGGGCAACGCGCATATCAACCTCGCCCCCTATCAGGTTTTCGATTGCCTGGACGGGCACATCATCATCGCCACCGGCAATGATGGCCAATATCGGCGCTTGTGCAAGCTGCTGGGGCTGGATGACATGATCACCGCGCCGCAGTTCTTGAAGAACGAAGACCGATTGGCCCATCGCGCGGAAATGATCTCGCGCCTGACCGCGGCCACAAAGGCGCGCACGCGGGATGATCTGCTGGCGGCCTGCGAGGCCGAGGGCGTGCCTGCCGGTCCGATCAACGATATGGGTGACGTCATGGCCGACCCGCAGGTGCAGGCGCGGGGCCTGCAGGTGGCCCTGGAGGGGGTGCCCGGCGTGCGCTCTCCCTTCACTTTTTCGGATGCGGAATTGGCCTTGCACAAGCCAGCCCCGAAACTGGGCGAACATGACGAATAACCGGGCCTAGGGCGCGGGCACCGCGTCCAGCCGGGCAAAGAGCGCGTTATCGTCTTCTGCAAATTGCAACCGCACCGGCAGGGTAATGACCTTGGTGCGGAAGGCGTTGGGCAGCCGCACTGCATCTTTTTCCGTGGTGACCAGTTGCGCGCCACGCGCCCGCGCATCCGCCTCCAACCGGCCCATGAGCGCGGTGGTGAGCGGTTGATGATCCTCCAGCGGTTCGGCGTGCACGACATTGGCGCCCAGCCCTCGCAGCGTGGCAAAGAACTTCTCGGGGTGGCCGATCCCGGCAAAGGCCACGAGTTTCTCACCCTTCCAATCCATCCCGGTTTGCAGCGGCTCCAAGGCGCCACGCACATGCGGGATGGGTATTTTGGTATTTCGCGCATCAAAAGCGGCCTGCGCGGCGGCGTCCCCGAGGGTCAAGAGCACATCTGCCCGGGCAAGTCCCACATCCACGCGTTCGCGCAACGGACCGGCGGGCAGGCAGCGTCCATTGCCAAATCCGCGCTGCGCATCCGCAACCACGATGCTGATGTCCTTGTGCAAGGCAGGATTTTGGAACCCATCGTCTAGGATCACGACGGTTGCGCCCTCTGCCTGCGCGGCCTTGCCCCCTGCGGCGCGATCCTCCGCCACCCAGACCTCGGCAAAGGCGGCGAGCAGCAATGGCTCGTCGCCCACATCCGCTGCAGTGTGCCGCGCGGGGTCCACGCGCACGGGACCTTTCAGGCGGCCCCCATATCCACGGGTGACGACATGCGGTGTGTGGAAGCGGCCAGACAGACGCTCGACCACGGCGATCACGGTTGGCGTTTTCCCGGTACCACCTGCATTGATGTTGCCCACGCAGACCACCGGAATGTCGAGTTTCAACGGGGTCCCTCGCACCAGACGGCGCGCGGTACCTTTTGCGTAAAGCCAGCCCAGCGGCGCGAGCACCCGAGCCAAACCCGACGGTCTGTCTGGCGGTGTGAACCAGAAGTCAGGTGTCCGCACGCGACAGCTCCACCCGTTCGTCCAGCGTGGTCTCCACCAGATCGATAACCTTGTCGGTCAGTTCCGCCCCGCTGCTGACCACATCCCAGCCCGCATGGGCCATGGCGGCGGCCTGATCAGGTGCAATCAGCCGGGTCACCGCGGTGCCAAGCGAATGCGCGTCATTCACGATCCGCGCGGCACCCGCACTGGCCAGTCGCGTGTAAAACGGCATGAAGCGCCGCACGTTGGGCCCGTATAAAACCGCAGATCCGAGGGCGGCGGCATCAAACGGATTGCACCCGCCATGGCCGGATGTGAGCGAGCTGCCCAAAAAGGAGACAGGTGCCAACCGGTAAAACAGGCCCAGATCGTCGCTTTCTTCGGCCAACATCACCTGTGTCGCTTCGGACGGATCACCCTCAGAGACCCAATCACATACCCGGAAGCCTTCTTGTCGTGCGTTCTGTGCCAATTGGGAGGTCAGATTTCGATTGGCCGGGTGCAGGATCAACAGCAGCCGGTGCGAATACCGCAAGGCATGGCGGTGCGCGGCCAGCACAACCGGACCCTCGGACTGCTGGACAGATGTTGCCAGCCACACCGGGCGACCGGCAAGCGACGATGTCATGTCCGTCAGATCGGTGTCCTCGCAGGGCAGCGCCTGCCCACCGGCCTGAAGCGGCCTTGTCATTTCGATGCGACTTGTCGGCAGACCCAGAGTTTCGAGCCGCTGTAACGCCTGGGCCGACCGTGTCATGACCGCAATGAACCCGGTGAGCAGTTCGCGCGAGAGGTCGGGCAGCCAGCGGTCCCGGCGACCGTCAAACCCGCCGGTGTCGGCATCGATCAGCGCCATGGGGCATCCCACCTCGCGGGTCTGCGACAACAGGTTCGGGCGCAATCGCCCCCAGGTCCAGATGCACATGTCGGGCGCCCAGTTTTTCAGAAAGGCGTCAATGGCGGTGGGGTGCTCCGACGGGATTTCCTCGTAGAAGATCGTCGATTGCGTGCCGATGTTGGTGTGCACTTTTTCCAGCGCTTCGCGGTCCGGCAGCGTGATCAGAACATGCAGATCATTGCGCGCCGTGTGCAGCCGTTCGGCCAGATCCTGAATGGCCAGAAGGTTGGATGGCTCTGCCGCGTGGATCCAGACAAGCTCGCCTGCAGGCCGTGCGCTGCTGGGCACAAACAGGCGGCTTGCCGATCTGCGAGACAGCGCACGATAGGCCGCCAGTCCTAAGGAGCGGCCCATGAAGTATTACTCCAGTTCTTCGGTAGATGACGCTTCGGCCTCTTCGTCCCGCAGGCGGTGCAGATGGGCGATGAAATACCGCATATGTGCATTGTCCACGGTGCGTTGGGCTTCTGATTTCCAGGCGTTGAAGGCAGTTGCGTAATCCGGAAAAATCCCGACAACATGGATGTCATCCACATTCTTGAATACATTTTTGCTGGGGTCGACAAGTTCGCCGCCGAAGACGAGGTGTAGCCTTTGTGTCATGGGAGTTTCCTTTGGTCAGCCGGGTCGGCGGAACGTCGCGTATCTGAGCGTCCGGGTCAAGACGCCGTCGGTGAGGCGGGTGCAAGCGCGCCGAGAACATGTTCATGCAGGCGCGGACCCGTGGCGATCACGCCGTTCAACCTCGGTTGTTCGTTGTTGAAACGCAGGGGCGCGCCGGTTTTGTCGGTGCAGATGCCGCCCGCTTCGGTCACGATCAGCGCACCGGCGGCAATGTCCCACTCCCAGCTTGGTCGAAAGGTCAGCATCCCGTCAAACCGTGCCTCCGCAACCAGACCCAGCCGGTAGGCAAGCGAAGGGCGGTGCGCGCGCGTGAAACCGGGCAATCCACCCGGCCAGTGGTCGGCGTTCATGACCGGCTTGGTGGCCAGGATATCCGCAACGTTCAAATCAGCCGCCTCGCTGGCCGTGATACGCTCACCGTTGTGAAATGCGCCGCGCCCCAGCGCTGCGGAATAGAGCTTGTCGCGCAGGGGCAGGAAAACCGCCGCTGCGGTAATCTGACCCTGATGCGCGATGGCGATGGAATGCGCCCAGGTACGGGAGCCATCCACAAAACTGCGTGTGCCGTCGATGGGGTCAATGATGAAAACCGTCTCGCGCCGCAGCCGTTCGGGCGTGTCTTCGGTCTCTTCAGACAGCCAGCCATAGTCGGGACGCGCGCTGCGCAGGGCGTTTTCGAGGGCGGTATTGACCGCCAGGTCCGCTTCGGTGACCGGTCCGGCGCCATCCGGCTTGTCCCACTTGCGCGCGCCTTTCCCGACAAAACTGGTTGCGACCTTGCCGGCAAGGCGTGCGGCATCGGTGAGCAGATCGAGATCAGTTGCCTGCAAGGGTCATTCCCGGCACCAGAAGCGACGGGACCACCCGGCTCAGGTGCGTGCGCGCGTCGTTCGCGGGGGTAATATTGCGCAGCATGTCCCGCAGGTTTCCGGCGATGGTGCATTCGTTGATCGCATGGGTGATCTGGCCGTTTTCGACCCAAAACCCGGCCGCCCCGCGCGAATAATCCCCGGTGTTGGGGTTGATCGTCGAGCCGATCATTGAGGTGACCAGCAGGCCGGTGCCCATATCCCGGAGAAGATCGTCGCGGCTTGCCTCTCCCTGGGTCAGCGCCACATTCCAGGTTGTGGGCGAGGGGGCTGAGGAGGTGCCGCGCGCGGCATTGCCCGTCGACGCCATGCCCAGCTTGCGCCCCGTGGCCAGATCAAGGGTCCAGCCGGTGAGGATGCCATTTTCCACGATATTGCGCCGGTTCGTCGGCAAACCTTCGGCGTCGAAGGGGCGCGAACTGGAGGCGCGGGGGCGGTGCGGATCTTCGACAAGCGACAGATGATCCGGCAAAACCGCGCTCCCCATCGCGTCACGTAGCCACGAGGCACCGCGGGCAATAGATGCGCCGTTGATGGCGACCAGAAGATGCCCGATCAGGCTTGAGGACACGCGCTCATCAAAGAGCACGTTGAAACTGCCCGTGGGTGGTTTGCGCGCGTCCAGCCTTGCCACGGTACGCTCGGCGGCACATTTCCCAATATCTTCAGCGTCGCGCAGGTCGCTTTGAAAGATGCGGCTGTCGCCGTCGTAGTCCCGTTCCATCGCGGTGCCCGTGCCCGCAATCGCGACACAGGACAGCCCCCTGCTGGTGCGGCGATACCCATCCGAAAACCCGTTGGTCGCGGCAAGATGCACGGTGTGGGCGGAGTATCCGGCGCTTGCCGATTGCACCTGCGTCACCCCCTTGTTTTCGAGGGCCGCAGCTTCGGCACGGGCGGCATCGTTCTGCAGGTCGCCGGGCGAAGGCTCCGCGCTCGGATCATAGAGTTCCAGCGCGGCGGTCTGCGGGTCGACAACCAGTTGATCGGGGGATGCCAGCCCGGCAAACTGATCGTCAGGTGCCTCGCGCGCCATGGCTACGGCACGCACCGCCATTTCCTGAATTGTCTCGTCACGCGTATCTGAGGCCGAGACCGTCGCACTTTTGTGGCCAACAAAAACCCGCAGGCCAAGATCGATACCCTCGGAGCGTTCTGCATGCTCCAGCGTTCCGGCGCGCACCTCGATGTTGAGCGATGTGCCTTGCATCACCACCGCATCAGCCGTTTCAGCACCCGCCTTGCGGGCAGCATGCAACAGGCGGTCGGTCAGTATCTGCGGCGATTGCGTCATAGGCTGTGCTCCAAAGCAATTGCACCTCAGGTAGCTGTGTGCTCGCCGCGCTGCAAGGGTGGTACGTAAAAAGGGGCGCCTGTTGTGCGCCCCTTCATTCTCACGCGCCTTTGGTGTTGGCTACTGAATACGCTGACCATTGGCCAGAATATGGCCCTGTTCATTGGTCTCGATCCGCGAATTCAAGGTGTCCGGCGCATTGCCCGGCACCGCCAGCAGGCCGAGCATCATGCGCGCGCCCATCGCCTGATCTTCGGGCAGCAGACCCATGGCAACCAGCGAGTCGATCAGCTTGTTACCCCCGACCAGCGACAGGTCTGCGGCGCCGATTGGCTTCAGCGCACCACCCGGTGCCGCGTTGTCAAACCGGAACGCGCCCTCTCCGGTCAGCTCGGCGCCAGCCGCCTTGACCTGCAATCTGTTGATGTTGACCTCTTCCACTTCGGCGGGCGTGATGTTCGGGTCACCCGACACCGTTGCGGCTGACGGATCCAGAAAATCAAAGAGCATCCGTGCCTTGCCGGTCAGATCCAGTACGATGGTCGCCGGATCACGGGGCAGCTGTGCGTTCGGATCAAACATGCCCCACAACATGTCGGACATCGAGAAATCATTGAACGCAAAGCCAAAGGCGAAATCCTTCATCTCCTCGGTTTTCTGCAGCGGCATCGCCAAATTGAACCGGGCATCGACCATGTCAAACTCGATCGGCACCGGAAAATCCGGAGACATCATGGCAACCTGCAGGTTTTTCTGATCACCAGCGTAGTTCAGGCCATCCTCACCCAATGCGACATCGAGCGAGCCACCATTGGAGGTGGTCGTCGCAGAAAACGCCGATGCACCGTTTTCTTCCACGGAAATATCCGATGCGCCCCCGGTGTAGTTGAAGGTGCCTTCACCGGTCACGCCCGCCGCCAACAGCGAAGAGACATCGCCCGTGTCAATTTTCACCAGCGGGAAGGCGCTGGAGCCGGTGAAGTTCAGACCATCGATGCGACCGTTCATCTTGGCGTTGCCCGAGCCTTCGGGGTCAGCAAAGGCCAGATCGTAGGTCACGTCGCCAGCCTGCATGCTCTGGTCATAGACGCGCTTGCCGCCGATGGTTGTTTTCGTTGTGCCGGAGAGGCCCTGCATCGCCAGTTTGACCAGCGCCATGTCAGGGCTTTGCACTTCGCCGTCGACGGTCAGGCCGGTCATGATGACTTCGACTGTCTGTGCCGTATAGGCATTCGTCATTTCCGTCGGCACGCCCGAAACCGTGGAAACCATGCCGGTATGGCGCACTTCCAGCTCAACATCGGCGACCTCGCCTTCCTCGCCTGTCACCTGCATCGCAAAAGGCATCACCTCAGGGAAAACGACGCTGACCGTGCCATCCGCGTTTTCGCTGAAGGCCACCTGATCCAGCCGCATGGATGACGCGCCCATGTCCTCGGTTTGTGGAATATCGATTGTCAGATCGGTAATGGTCAGAGTGTCGCCGGACTGTGCCTCCGAGGCCGACACGCCGTAGCCAAGGCCTTCAAAGTAGGACTTCCAGTCGGTCCAGACATCCTGCGCGCTGACGTCCGCATAAGCGGTCGATGCGGTGGACATGGCCAACACAGTTGCTGCTGTGAAGCGATGGTTAAAAAATGACATGTGTAAATCCTTATGAACAGCGTCTGCGCGCATCGTCAGGCAAGGCCTGCCAATGGTCAAGGGGAACCGGGTCTGGACCAAGGCTGCGTGGCAGATTACCACAAGGCAACAGCCTCAGGGAGTGCAGCACATGGATATGACGGGAAAGACAGTATTGATCACCGGCGCCAGCCGTGGGATCGGCGCAGAGACCGCACGGGTGTTTGCGGGTGCCGGTGCAAATGTCGCCCTGGTGGCGCGTGGTCAGAAGGATATTGCCGATCTGGCCGGTGAGATCGGCGAACAGGCCATTGCCATCCCCTGCAACGTGGCCAACAGCCGGGAAATGGCGGCCTCGGTAGATGCGACCGTCGAGACCTTCGGGGGCCTCGATGTGCTGATCAACAACGCAGGCGTCATTGAGCCGATCGCGCATTTGTCAGAGGCTGATCCGGAGGCCTGGGGGGATGTGATCGACATCAACCTCAAGGGTGTCTTTTACGGTATGCGGGCGGCGGTGCCGGTGATGAAGGCGCGCGGGGGTGGGTCGGTTCTGACCATCAGTTCGGGGGCCGCACATGGGCCGGTCGAGGCCTGGAGCCATTATTGCGCCTCCAAGGCGGCGGCCAACATGCTGACCCGCTGCCTGGACAAAGAGGAGGCCGCGCAGGGCATCCGCGCGATTGGCCTGTCGCCGGGGACGGTGGCCACGCAGATGCAGCGCGAGATCAAATCGAGCGGTATCAATCCGGTCAGCCAGCTGGAATGGGATGTGCATATTCCGGCGGATTGGCCCGCGCGGGCCTTGTTGTGGATGTGCGGTCCAGAGGCGGACGCGTGGTGCGGGCAGGAGATTTCCCTGCGCGATGAAGACATCCGCCGAAAGGTCGGCCTCATATGATCGATCTGGATCGTGAGGGGGATGTCTGGACGGTCACCCTGAACCGCCCGGACAAGGCGAATGCGCTGACCGAAGCGATGTTGCAAGATCTGATCGCGGCAATGCAGGCAGCACGTGCCGCCCGCGCGGTCCTCCTGACAGGTGTGGGCCGTGTGTTCAGTGCCGGGGCGGATCTGGACGCGGCGCGCGCCGGTCTGGCGACCTCACCGCTTTGGGAGGAGCTCTCTGCGGCTGTCGCCGATCTGCCGGGGCTGTCCATCGCAGCCCTGAACGGCACGCTTGCGGGCGGCGCGATGGGCATGGCGCTGGCCTGCGACATCCGAATTGCACCGCCCCACGCCAAGTTTTTCTATCCGGTGATGAAGCTGGGCTTTTTGCCGCAACCCAGTGATCCGCTGCGCATGTCCGCGTTGATCGGTCCGGCGCGCACGAAACTGATCCTGATGGGCGGGCAGAAGATAGAGGCGGAAGAAGCGCTGCGGTTTGGGCTGATCGACCGGATCATGCCCGCAGATGAGATCCTGGCGCACGCCCGCGATCTGACCGCCGATACGGTTGCAGCCGAGGCAGCGCTGGCGCAGGACATCAAACGCATGTGTGCCGGGTCGTCCTGAAAATCCGCCTGACAGCTTGTGATGAACCGCCCCCATCAGCATCAGGTCTTTCTGCGTTTGCCGGGCACTTTTGAGTGGAAACCGGGCGGTCTCTTGGCGACCCAGGCGATGAATTTGGCCAGTCTTGGATGCGCGCGCAGGGCAGTGACGGTCGCATAGTCCCGCGCCAATTCAGCTTCGCTCAGCGTCGCGTGAATTTCCCGGTGGCAGATGTGCGGCCTTATGTATCAAACGCACCAAGCATAACACATTGGATTCTGGTAATGAATCCTCATGACACGTAGATATTTCCGCCCGCTAAAGCCCAAAACTGTAATTGATACTCTGCATTTCATCCGGCAGGAAATTGTCCGCGATGAGCGTGACGGATTGGAGAATGTGGACGCACTGCTGCGCATGTACGGCGCGGAACCTATGGCGCTCAACATGCCCCGCAAGACGCCCAAAGACTTCCGAAAGGGCGAACTGCGCCGGATGGTGCTGGAAGCCCTCAGAGAGGGGCCGCAGACAGGCGCAAAGATTGCCAAGTCAGTGAACGCCAGAAAGCCGCATATGGACTACAAACAGGTCTACAGGCGGGTTTACATCTGCCTCTGGACACAAAAGCAAAAGGGCTTTGTCATGCATGAGGGTCGGCTGTGGCGGGCTGCCGCAGGAAACTAGCTGTTTCCGTTATTTTGGTTGGCAAATAACGCGAATCGCACCAGATATAGTATTGGGAGGAAATTTTAGGACAACTTGATGTGGTTTGAGGGCGTAAGTCCTTGAAAAAAGAGTCCTTTTCGAATTCGTGTAACCTATTGAAAAAATTCATTGAATCGCAATCTGTTATGTCCTATCATTTCAATGAAATAAGCCCCGCGCGAGCAGGGCTTGTGAGGCAGGGACGGGATTCGAACCCGCATGAGAACCGTTGCAAAGGGACTGCGTAACCTTTCCGCCACCCTGTCTTGAGAGCCAGTCTAGCACTGGCTCTTTTCGTTTTCCACATCAATTTGCCTGACACCACAACAGCTTGCGGTTCTGCGATGCGGCACAACGATATGGGCTATCACGCCGCCCGCTGCCAATACCCTTTCCACTGACGCGATACCGGCGCTGCCATCGAATTGCTGACCACGATCTGCGCCAGTGTACCGTTATCGGTACGGCGGTTATCTTCCAACCATGCAGCGTGGTTTGCATACTGGTAAAGATACTGTGGGGATACGTGGTGGTGCTGGCCCTGAACCATCCGACGCAGGCGAGAGAAGTAGCTTTCCACCCAATTAGTATGCTTGCCGTGGTCGCTGTAAATCTCGGAGTGGTTCACGCGTTCAACGTGCCAACCTGCGTGCAGCAGGTCCCAATGGCTGGCTTCATCGGCGGACATGGTGGACATACGACTGACGTTTTCATTCGCCAGCGCCACACCATCAGCCTCAGATGTTGATACGAACGGCAGCGTGCGACCCTCACGCTCACGCATGGCGATAACAACGCGGCGCTTGCCTGTCTGGTGGCGCTTCAAGCGACGGTCCTTGCGGTCTGCCTTGGCGTTCTCAGGACGGATATGACCGCCGAAGTATGCGCCATCAATCTCTACGTGGCCTTCCAGCACTTCTCCCGTGTGGACTTCCAGTGCCATTGCTTCGCGCAGCTTGTGAGCCAGGACGAAGGCTGTCTTGTACTGGCAGTCCAGATCGCGGCTCAGTTGAACCATGCTCACGCCCTTAGATGCGTTCACGATCATACAGATCGCGGCCAGCAGGTCCACAAAGTCCATCTTGCGCGAGGCAAAGATTGTGCCGCTGGTCACACTGAACTGGTGGTGACACGCCTTACACTTGAACTTTCGCCGCGTGGTGATCTTGTAAGCCTCATCAAAGCCGCAGCATGGGCAAACAGCTTCGCCATCTGTCTCAGGCCAGCGCATTTCACAGAAGGTCTGGTACGCAGCATCCTCGCCAGCCTTGTAAATCGAACGCAAAGAAAGCGTCCGAGATGCTGCTGAAAGAAGGAAGTGCTGTGCCATTGTACTCTCTGTGATTACCTATATCACAAATATAGTGCATATAGATCACGTTTACAATAGCAAATATCGCATTTATAGTACCTTTATCACGAATCGAGGTGCGCGATGCCAGATCAGAGCGACTGGGAAGCCAAAGCGGCAAACATTTTGAAGGCAGAGTTGAAGCGGCAGGGCGTTACATACGCCCAGCTTGCTGAGATGATCGGAGACAAGGAGCCGAATGTCAGAAACAAATTGTCGAGAGGTAAGTTCAGTGCGGCCTACATGCTGCAATGCGTTTCGGCAATCGGGCTTGCCGAAATCAGGCTTTAATTCGGTGATCCAACACGGAAAGACATAGCACTTTCAGATACTTGGAATATGCTCGCCAATTCGCTTACTGAATTCACACCGTTAGCTATGTGGTGGTTTAGAAGATGTCTCGGCATTAATATATCAGCTGCCATTTTGTTGGCTTCAACTTCCATCGCGTTGCTTAGGCGGCTTCTGTACAGCCCGTCGTCTACGATCCCATCGCCAATGAATTCGGTATGTAGGATAAAATGCGCAATCTCATGCGCTGTGGTAAAGCGCCTACGATTTATGTGATGTCCGCCGTTTACATAAATGGCGTACCCGGACGAACCGCCCTGTTCATCGGACTTGATTATCTTGCCCGAAAGATCATCCGGCCAATTCGGGACATGCCAAACCGCCAAGCCGAGGTCATCGGCCAGCGCAACAGTTTGCACGGGTGCATCTTTCTGGTGCTCTAGGATAATGGCCAATTGCTCTGGATATGTGAGGCTCATTCGTCTTTCGCTTTCGTTGCATCCCTAACGGGCTGATCCTCTAAGCCGTAATCGCCGCCATGCTCTGGTGCTTCAACGGCTTTACTCGACATAACGGCTCTCAGGATGCGAAGTTGCTCCGATACAGTGTCTCTGGCTTCTTTTTCTGCGGCCCGGATAGCAGCGTTCTTGATCTCAGTATAACCAAAAAGACCCAAAGCTGCGAGGATAAATCCGACAAGTACCAATATCATCTCTAGTATCGTCACATTCAAGGCTAGCGCCTCAACCGTGTATCCGGTCGGGCTGACTGGCATAATCGCAGTTACTTCTGATGCGCTGTACCAATAAACAAAGAAAGCGAGATTAACTGCCCCCACGACAGCAATAAATAAAACCAAAAGACTTTTTGCCAACTTCAAGGTGGTATTCCCAACTAACCCTGGCAAATGGATAGCCGAAACAATCAAAACCTGAAAGACTTGGTGCGTTTGATACATAAGGCCGCAGATGTGATGCAGCAAGACCGTCGGCCCACCCTTGCCGCCTTTCAGTTTGGGGATCAGGTGGTGCAGGCTTTGCTTGACGTCCCCGGGGATCGGCCGGTCACACAGGGGACAGATTGGATCAGACATCCGGGCTTGCTCCACAGGTCTTGCACGGGCAAGAGTCTAGCTGTGGTTTTTGGGATGAAAAGAGGGGGTTTGCGTGGAATTTGACCTGTCCACCCAGCCGGAGATTGTACAGCGCGGCGCAGAATATGCCCTTCTGGGATGGGAACTGGCAAAATCCTGGGCGCTCAGCCCGGCGGCGTGGTCGCAGTTTGCCCTGCTGATCCTGGCCTATTTGCTGGCGGTTCTGGTGGCGAGGCGCCTACGCGGTGTCCTGAAACGGCTGCTGACCCCTGCCGAAGACGCGGAAACCGCATTGGCCCGTGCGCGCCGCACCTCCTTGCTGGCGCTGCCGCTGTTGTTGCCGCTGCTCGCCTACGGCTTTACCGCGATGGGCGAAAGTGTCGTGCGGTCGCTCTTTGACAGCGGTGCGGTCATCGCCTTTGGCAAACGTCTCTTCATGTTCCTGGCGGTGCGCACTTTGGTGCGCGAAATCATCACGGATCCCTTCCTCAAACTGTTGGGCCGCTACGTCCTTACTCCAATCGCCGCTCTCTATGCGGTGGGCCTGCTGGACCCGCTGATGTTGAAACTGAGCGAGATCACCATCACGCTTGGCAATATTTCCTTCTCCGTCATGTCGCTTGTCCGGGGCGTGCTTGCCGGTGGTATCCTCTTTTGGCTGGGCGGCTGGTCCAACCGGCAAACCACGCAATTCATCGAAAACCAAAAGGACATGCGGCCCTCGCTGCGGCAGCTGACCGCCAAGGCCATCGAATTCGCCATTTTCGGTGTCGCCTTCCTGCTGCTGCTGAACATCATGGGCATCAACCTCAGCGCGCTGGCGGTGATCGGGGGCGCCATTGGTGTCGGTCTTGGATTTGGCCTGCAGAAAATTGCCTCCAACTTTATCTCCGGGGTCATTCTGCTGATCGAAGGTCAGGCGACGGTGGGCGATTTTGTCGAGCTGGACGGCGGCGAATCCGGTCAGATTGTCAAAATGACGGCGCGGGCGGCGGTGCTGGAAACATTCGATGGCCGCTGGATCGTGGTGCCGAACGAGGATTTCATCACCACGCGTGTGGTCAACTATTCCGATTCCGGTTCCGCCAACCGCTATGAGGCGCCGTTTTCGGTGAGCTATGACACGGATATCAACGCCGTGCCCGCGATCATCGAAGCGGCCGTTGCCACGCACCCGGACGTGTTGGATGCCCCCTATCCGCCCGATTGCGAGCTGCGCGGTTTTGGCGACAGCGGGATCGATTTTGCCGTGGAATTCTGGGTGAACGGGCTGGATGATGGGCCCAATAAATACACCTCTGATGTACTCTTCCTCGTCTGGAACGCCCTGAAAGAGAACGGCATCGAAATTCCCTATCCGCACCGGGTGGTGGAGATCAAGGGAGCGTCGCCGCAGGTGGAGGCGTGAAGCAGGCCCTTGTCATTGGCGCCGGACCTGCGGGTCTGATGGCCGCCGAAGCGCTCGCCACCGCAGGATTGCGCGTGACGATCTGCGAGGCAAAGCCATCTGTTGGGCGTAAATTCCTGATGGCCGGAAAATCCGGTCTGAATTTGGCAAAAGACGAGCCCTTTGATCAGATGCTGCCGCACTACTATGAGGCGGCGGACCCTCTGCGCCCCATCTTGCAGGCGTTTGACGCACAGGCGGTTCAGGAGTGGGCGCGCGGGCTGGGGCAGGAAATATTCACCGGATCCACCGGGCGGGTGTTTCCAAAAGCGATGAAAGCCTCGCCCCTGTTGCGGGCCTGGCTACAGCGCCTGACGGCGGCGGGTGTCGATCTACGCACCAACATGCGGTGGCACGGGTGGCAGGACAGTCAGGCCGTGTTCGACGGGCCGAACGGTCCTGAAGTGCTGAGTGCCGATGTCACCGTTCTGGCGCTGGGCGGTGCCAGCTGGTCGCGTCTGGGGTCGGACGGGGCCTGGGCAGATAAGCTAGCAGAGCGCGGTGTGATGATTGCGCAGTTCGCGGCGGCAAACGTCGGACTGAGCGTGGCATGGTCGCCGCATATGCTGGCGCGTGCGGGGCAGGCCCTGAAGGGCGTGCGCTTCATCTGTGGCCCGATGCGTTCACGCGGTGAAGCCGTCATCAGTCGGACCGGGCTAGAGGGGGGTGGCATCTATGAGGTCAGCCGTGCGGTCCGTATAGATCATACGCTCTACGTGGACCTGCTGCCCGATCTCAGCACCGATGAGGTGGCCAGGCGGCTGGCCCGTCCAAAAGGCAAAACAAGTCTGGTGAATCATCTGCGCAAGGTGCTCAAAATGGACCCCGTCAAGGCAGCACTGGCTTTCGAATGCGCTCGCCCCTTACCCAAGGACCCGAAAGCCTTGGCGCGGGTGTTCAAGACGCTCCGGCTGAACCACGACGGTCTGCAGCCGCTCGATCAGGCGATATCTGTTGCCGGTGGCGTGGCGTTTGATGCGCTGACCCCAGACCTGATGTTGAAGACCATTCCGGGTGTCTTTTGCGCGGGCGAAATGCTGGATTGGGAGGCTCCCACGGGGGGTTACCTTATCACTGGGTGCCTGGCGACGGGACGCTGGGCAGGGCAGGCCGCAGCAGCCTATGTTTCGGAAGCCGCCAGAAACGCCGGACGCTGACGCAGCGCTTTTGCGTAAGCGAAGAGCTTGTCATCCGTACGCGGAAATTTCGCGCCGATGGCCCAATTCAGGCAATGACAGGCCAGAATATCAGGAAGTGTAATCGTGTCGCCCATCAGAAAAGACCCCTCCAGCCGCTCCGATAGATGTGCCGCCGAGCGTTCGAATTCGAACTTGAGCGCGTCTTTGACGGTTGGCACGCGCCTGTCTTCCGGTAGCACGAAGCTGTGCTTGGCCGCGGCCCAGAGGATGGCGTCCAGCTCATCGATCAGCCAGAATGTCATCGCGTCCTGCTTGGCCCGCGCCACCGTGCCAGCAGGTGCCGTTAGTTTGCCATGCTTGTCCGCGAGATAGGTCATGATCGCGACCGAATCCGTCAGGACGTCCTTGCCATCGACAAGCGCCGGGATTTTCCCAAGAGCATTGTACTGCAACGCCTCTTCGGATCGCGGCCCGGCTGCGATCTGCTCATAGGGCTCACCCATTTCCTGCAACGTCCACATCACGCGAAACGCGCGGGATTTGGTCGTGCCGATCACCTTGTACATCAGAGCATCCTATTCTGGGCTTGTCCGTCTCAGAGACTGTCATCTTGTGTCTGGCGCGGCAACTGCTGACATATTCTGTCAGTGGATTGTGAGAGCATTTAAGGCGAAGTTTTCAAAAAACGGAGTGTTGTCATGTCCAAATCCGGTAGCTGCCTGTGTGGTGCCGTCACCTATACATTGAACGAAACACCCAAGGAATTCGGCGCCTGCCATTGCGACATGTGCCGCAAGTGGAGCGGTGGCATTTTCCTGGGCGTGCAGGCGTCATCTGACAAAACAACGGTGCACGGTGCCGAGAACCTCACGATTTATACGTCTTCGCCCTGGGCGGAGCGGGCGTTTTGCAAGACTTGCGGCAGCAGTGTTTATTATCGGGTGACGGCCCCGGGGCCGCATGAGGGCGAATATCACTTTGGTGCCGGGACGGTCGACGACCTGGGCGATTTGCCTTTGACCGGCGAGCTTTTCATCGACAACAAACCCGGTGGGTACAGTTTTGCGCAAAAGACGCATCAGATGACCACTGAAGAGGTGATGGCGCTCTTTGCACCGCCTGAATAGGTTCTAGCGGCTGCCGAGCATTGCAAGGCGGATAAACGCGCGTTCGACCAATGCCATTCCGGGCGCGTTTTGACCGGCGGATCGCAATTGCAAATCCGTATCGGTCAGCAGCGTGATGGCCGTTTCCAGTTTGGCAGGGCCCCAGCGGCGGGACTGCGCCAGCATGCGGTCGCGGTTCGGACCGAAAATGGTGGGCCTGCCAGAGGTGTCGCTTGCCGCACGATGCAGCGCCCGAAAGTGGCGCATCGCGCCGATGCACAATCCCACGGGCGTTGCCCCCTGGGCCACCAGTTTTTGCATGACCGGGCCAATTTCATGGGCGCGCGCCTCTGCCACAACCATCAGGACATCGTCCACATCGGCCTCGGTCGAGGTGGGCGCGCAAGCGGCGATATCCGTCAAGGAGAGCGGCTCAGGGTCCCCGATCTTGTAAAGCGCTAGCTTTTCGACCATCTGGCGGAAATCACCGGGATCGATGGCCTGCGCCAGATCGTTCAATGCTGCCATCACGTCGCCTGTCACCTGTGCCAGACCTGCGTCCCGCAGGGCCGTCTCGATCTCTTCCCGGGTTGGCGGATTGTCATAGATGGCGGCGGCATAGGCTTGCGGGTGGGCCTCAAAGGCCTTGCGCAGTTTGGATGTTGGTTTCAGCGCCCCGGCGGTGACGACGATTTGCGCGTCACCCGGGTGCCATCCCTCAAGTGCCGCCAGAACGGCAGGCGCGCAGGTCTCGTTGGCTTCTTCGACAAATACCGCGCGGGCACCGGGGAAAAATCCGATGGCCTTGGTGGCATCGATCAACAGGGCGGGATCTTTGCGCACGTCGCTGCCCCCCATTCGGGTCAGCCGCATCTCTTCTTCGGCGCCCTCACCCAGCAGGGCGGTCAGAACCTGCTGACGTTTCAACGCCACGCGCATGGCGTCGGTGCCATAGATCAGCAGCCCGGTCTTGTCGGCGTCGGGTTTGGCGAAATAGGCGTTGGCATCGCGCGGCGACAGCTTCATTGTAGATCCGTGGTCAGGATCCGTGTCACAATCTGATCCGCCAGCAGGATCATCAGCCGCTGTTGCGCGTCGCGTTCTGCGGCAAGGGTGGCCACGGTTGTGCCCGCCGCGGAATAGCCGGTGAAGTTATCCACACGATCTGAAGCAATGACCCGGCCCGTACCGGTTTCGACCAGTGAATAATCGGCCGAGCCTATAATGTTGAACCGCGTGGTGCTGCCCTCGCTATCGACAGCAAGGTTGGCCCGGCTTGAGCGTAGCGTGTAATTCAGGGCATAGGGGGCCTCGGACGCACGGCCCAGACGCTCTTCCAATCGCTGGGTCAGCAGAAATTCATCCCGGGTATTGGGGGCCTGAACGGTGATGCTGTTTTGCAGCTGCGCACCGGTGCCGCCCGGCGCATAGACAGGCGTGAAGCCGCAGGCGGCCAGCGCCAGCGGGATCATCAGCAGGAATTTGCGGCTAAACGACAACATTCACAATCCGTCCGGGCACAACGATGACCTTTTTGGGTTCCGCGCCATCAAGCGTTCGTTGCACAGCCTGATCGGCAAGGGCGGCTTTTTCAACCTCTTCTTTGGGCATATCCGCAGGGACCACGATTTCCGCCCGGCGTTTGCCATTGACCTGAACGGGCAGGGTCACTGTGTCAGACACCAGCATCGCCTCATCCGCTTTGGGCCAGGCGGCTGTCGTCACCAGCCCGTCACCGCCCTGATGCTCCCAGATGTCCTCGGCCAGATGCGGGGTCATTGGCGACATCAGCTGGGCCAGCGTCATGACCGCCTGACGCTGTGCTGCATGGCCGGCTTTGGATTTCTGCAGCGTTGCGGTAAAGGCGTAAAGCTTCGCAATGGCCGCGTTAAAGCCAAAGCTTTCGATACCCATTGTCACGTCATGAATGCAGAGATGCATCGCGCGCAGCAGCTCTTCGTCTCCGACGCCCGGTGCGTCTTTTTCCATTTTGCCGATCCGGTCGCAGAGGTTCCAGACACGTGTGAGGTGCTTGAAGGCCGCTTCTGCGCCGCTTGCTGTCCATTCCACATCCCGCTCAGGTGGGCTGTCGGACAGCACGAACCAGCGCGCGGTATCGGCCCCATAGGCTGAGATGATGTTGATCGGGTCGACCACGTTCTTTTTCGACTTCGACATCTTGGCCGAGGGGACAACCTGTACCTCCGGTCCGTCAGCGCCAAGCCGTGCGCCTGATTCCGTCCAATGGATGTCCTCGGGGAGGTGGTAGACCGGGCGCCCCTTCTCATCTCGGGTCAGGTAAATTTCATGGGTGACCATGCCTTGCGTGAAAAGCGCGTTAAAAGGTTCGTTCGCCGACTTCGGCAAATGGCCGGTGATCTGCATCGCGCGCGCAAAGAAACGCGAATAGAGCAGGTGCAGGATCGCGTGTTCAACACCGCCGATGTACTGGTCGACGTTCATCCAATAGGCGGCGTCTTCCATCACCGTTGGCGTTTTGGCGTCCGGTGCGGTGAAGCGCGCGAAATACCACGAACTGTCCACAAAGGTGTCCATCGTGTCGGTCTCACGCAGCGCGGGCTTGCCACAGGACGGGCAGGGGGTGTCGCGCCAGGTCGGGTGCCGGTCCAGCGGATTGCCGGGCGTGTCGAAGGTCACGTCATAGGGCAACTCAACCGGCAGGTTTTCTTTCTTTTCCGGCACCACGCCGCAGGCGTCGCAATGTACCACCGGGATCGGACAGCCCCAATAGCGTTGGCGGGAAAGCCCCCAATCACGCAGTCGGAATTTTGTAACGCCTTGCCCGACGCCACTGCTCTCACAGAAATCGATGGCCGCATTGATGGCCTCTAGCCCGGTCTGATGAGCCTCACCGGCAAAACCCCGGTTGTAAAAGACTTTCTCTGTTTTAGCAGGCACATAGGCCTCGGTCAGCGTCTCCGGGCTGTCCTCGGACGGCAGATAGGTCGAAATGATGGGCAGCCCGTATTTCGTGGCGAATTCGAAATCGCGCTGATCGTGCGCCGGGCAGCCAAAGATCGCACCGGTGCCGTAGTCCATCAGGATGAAGTTGGCGATATAGACAGGCAGCTCATGCGCGGTGTCAAAGGGGTGGCGCACCCGGATGCCGGTGTCGAAGCCCAGCTTTTCCGCTGTCTCAATCGCCTCTTCGGTTGTCCCGATCTTGCGACAGTCCGCACAGAAGGCGGCCACCTCCGCGTTGTCCCGCTCAAGCACTTTCGCCAGCGGGTGATCCGGTGAAATGCCGACAAAGGAGGCGCCCATCAGCGTATCAGGCCGGGTGGTATAGACCTCGATCCGGTCATGACCTTCCGGCGCGTCGATGGTGGAGAACGCAAACTGCAACCCGCGCGACTTGCCGATCCAGTTCTCCTGCATCAGCCGCACCTTGGCGGGCCAGTTCTCCAACGTGTCCAGGGCGTCCAGCAGCTCTTCGGAATAGTCGCTGATCTTGAAGAACCACTGCGTCAGCTCGCGCCGTTCAACCAAGGCACCTGAGCGCCAGCCGCGCCCCTGCTCGACCTGTTCGTTGGCCAGCACGGTCATATCGACCGGGTCCCAGTTGACGACGGCATTTTTGCGGTAGACCAATCCGGCCTCGAGGAAGTCGAGAAACAGTGATTGCTGCTGACCATAGTAATTGACATCGCAGGTCGCAAACAGGCGGGACCAGTCAAGGCCGAAACCGAGCGGTTTCATCTGTGCGATCATGTCGTCGATGTTCTGGTAGGTCCAGTCCTTGGGGTGAATACCCCGTTCCATCGCCGCATTCTCAGCGGCGAGACCAAAAGCATCAAAGCCAAAGGGATGCAGAACGTTGTGCCCCGTCGCAAGCTTGTAGCGTGCGATCACATCACCCATGGTGTAGTTGCGCACATGGCCCATGTGGATGCGCCCGGACGGATAGGGAAACATCTCGAGCACATAGTACTTGGGTTTGTCGGCCGAACGCACGGCCTTGAAGACTTCGTCCCTGTCCCAGACCTTTTGCCAGCGGGCCTCGATCTCTGCGGGGGTGTAACGCGTCATGGTGGCGTCCTTCTTAACGAAAGAGCGCCGGGAGCCGTCTTTATCTACGGGGCCCGGCGCTGGTGTTGATCACAGGTGGTGGACCGGCTTCAGAGCCTGCCGTCGGCGATGCGGATTTGGCGTGCCCGGGTCAGGATGGCGTCCTCAACCGCGCGCACGGTCGCCGCACTTGCCGGGCCGTTTCTTGTTTGTAGCGAAACGTTTAGCGAGCGTGCATCGAGCGCCGGATCGTTGATCAGCACGGTTGCGCGATAAGCACGGCCACCGCCGGGAGGGGTGCCAAAGCCGGTGATGATGACGCCGGTGAAGGGATCAACCGACTGCACCGGCAAAAAGTCCAGAACCTCCAGAGAAGCGGACCAGATGTATTTGTTCACGCTGACAACCGTCTCGGTGTTCTGACGACGAAAGGCATCCCAGATGGTTGTCTCGCCGACCGCATCGCCCCGATCAATGGCGCGGGCATCGACCGCGCCAGAGACGTTGCCTTGCTGGTTGGTTGTTGATGCGCCCTGACCGCAACCGATCAAAAGCGCGAGCGCGCAACCTGCCATGATTTGGCGTATGCTCAAGGGTATTCTCATTATGTGCCCGACCTGCGTAAAGCCTAAGTTATACTTGCTATATTCTATCTGGTCCGAAATGGACAAGTCGGTATTACCTGAGGTGTCCAGTATTTGCCAAGCAGCTCTGGTAACGGGGTGCGCAAATGGAGTGTGGCATTGCTGCACCATCTTTAACTACTCTGATTAACGCGGGCCTCAACTTCTTGCAAAAGGACCCGGTTACGAGCGAAAAGCACCTCGGGTTCAGTCGAGATTCTCTCTTTGAACGTTACTAGAAACCGAGGATAAGATAATGAAAAAGATTCTCATCGCGACAACAGCACTGGTGGCCACAACCACAGTAGCCGTTGCTGAGGTAAACATCTCCGGTCTGGGCCGCTTCGGTCTTGACTACCAAGAAGACCGCACAAGCGACGCAGGCGACGAAAACGAAACAGTTCTCGACAGCCGGATGCGTCTCAACATTGACGCGGAAACAGAAACAGACAGCGGCATCGAATTCGGCGCACGTCTGCGGATCCAGTCGGACAACGACGAATCCGATGGTTCCAGCAATGTTGCATCCTTCAACGGTCCGCGCTTCCACATCGAAAGCGGCGGTCTGCGTGTTGAAGTTGGTAACATCTCCGGTGTTTCCGACGCGGCTTCCACGATCAACACCTACGGCTTCGAGCCAGGCCTGACATTCAACACAGGTCACTACAGCACATGGGGCGCCAACGTTGCTGGCCTGTTCCCTGCGTACGCAACTGGTGCTGAAGGCGCGAACGGCGTTTCTGCGAAGTACGAAATGGGTGACTTCGTCGTCATGGCGAGCTATACCGACGACTACGACGAAAACACTGCCGTCACAACTGACGACGAGTCCTTCGCCGAAACATTCGAACTTGGTGCAGCTTACACCTTCTCCGCTTGGACGCTGGGCGCCGTTTACGGTATGTCCGAGCAGACAACTGTTGGTGTGGCAGAAGAAATCGACTTCTGGGCTCTGTCCGCGTCGGGCGCGGTTGGCATTGCTGACCTGGTCTTCTTCGTTGGTGACACAGATGCAGCTGGCGACGACGTAGCATACGGTATCTCCGCAGCGATCCCAGTTGGCGCAGCCACAGTGATCGAAGCATCCGTTGCTGGCGGCGGTGCCGACGCACTTGACACAGCCTATGGCCTTGGTTTCGACCACAGCCTCGGTGGCGGTGTTAAACTGCAAGGTATGGTTGGCCGTGACACAGGCGGCAACACCATTGCTGACCTTGGTGTGCTCTTCAACTTCTAAGTTGAACGCTACAACCTGAATTTGGGGCAGGCCTTTTGGTCTGCCCCTTTTCTTTTGCGCTGGGCTGTTATCTTGTGACCCCAAGCACAGAGCGGAGTTGAAGATGGGACTGCAGGAGATTGCCGACCGGGTGGCCAAGGCTGAAAGCGCTGCCGGTCGTCCCGCCCAATCGGTCAAGCTCATTGCGGTGTCCAAAGTTCAGCCCAATGAACGTGTCGAAGCTGTCCTCGCACAGGGACACCGGTGCTTTGGCGAAAACCGCGTACAGGAAGCGGCAGGAAAATGGCCTGCGTTTCGAGAAAAGTTTGATGGGATCGATCTGCATCTGATCGGGCCCCTGCAGACGAACAAGGCGCGACTGTCATTTGACCTGTTTCAAAGCATCCATTCTCTTGATCGACCCAAGCTGGCAAAAACCTTCGCGCGACTGGCGCAGGAGGTGGGGCATTGCCCGGATCTGTTCATCCAAGTGAACACGGGTGAAGAACCCCAAAAGGCAGGCATCTTACCTGCGGATTCGGATGTATTCATCCAGGACTGTATTGCCATGGATTTGCCGATCACCGGGCTCATGTCCATCCCGCCTGCGGAAGAGGAGGCCTCCCTTCACTTCGCCCTTCTGGCCAAGATTGCCGCCCGCAATGGTCTTGCCGGGCTCAGCATGGGCATGAGCGGCGATTTTGAGAAGGCGATTGCGCTCGGTGCGACCCATATCCGTGTGGGCTCCGCCATTTTCGGCGAACGGGTGGCAACCTGAACCACCCCGTTACCATAGACCTACGCCGTGACGATCAAACGCGTTCCATAGGTGATGCGACCGGCTATCTTGTGCAAATGCGTGCGAGATAGAGCCACGCACCCTTCCGTCGGATAGCCCGGTCTGCGGAACTGATGGATGAAGATCGCTGAACCACGCCCCTTTACGGCATAGGGCCAGTTCCAATCCGTCAGGATCACAAGATCATAAAGCGGGTCCGCCCGGCGCAGTTTTTCGTGACTGGCAGAATAAGGTGCGCGGACCATCATATTGTAATCCACATCCTTCGCATCGTCAGACCACAGATCGCGTGGCCCGATGGGCAGCGCCCAATCCGTCGGGCGCGCAATCCGGTCGGGACGATAGAGCATGCCAACAAGCCGGTGCACGCCAACCGGGGTGCCGCCGTCGCCTTCGCGCTTTTGCGCTGTACACCCCGATTTGCCGATGGTGCAGGGGTAGGTCTGTCCCTGAAACCGCAACCCCATAGGTGTCAGAACCAGATCGTCAGCGGTCACAACAGGTGACCCGACTTCGCGACTTTGGTGGCCAGATAAGCATGGTTGTGCCGGTTGCCGCCCACCTGAAGTGGGACACGCTCGGTCACGTCAATGCCGCTGGCCTGCATCATCTCGACCTTCTTGGGGTTATTTGTCAAAAGCCGAACGGCGGAAAACCCCAAGGAGGCCAGAATGTCGGACCCGAGGCGAAAATCCCGCTCGTCGTCTTCAAAACCCAATCGATGGTTGGCCTCAACCGTGTCAAAACCCTGGTCCTGCAGCGAGTAGGCACGCATCTTGTTGGCAAGGCCGATCCCGCGCCCTTCCTGATTCATATAGAGCAGGATGCCGTGCCCTTCCTGTCCCATCTGGGCGAGGGCTGCGCGCAACTGCGGGCCACAATCGCATTTTAGCGACCCCATCAGATCACCGGTAAAACAGGCGGAATGCAGCCGGGTCAGCACCGGCGCGGACCGATCAGGCCTGCCGATCTCGATGGCGTAATGCTCTTCGCCGCCGTCTTCGGGCCGAAAAATATGCAGTCGCCCGGCTTCCGATACCTCCAACGGCAAGCGCGCGCTGACGACCTCATGCAAAGGGCTGCGCCCGGACAGATGCGGCAGCGCCTCCTCCAGAGACAAGGACGTCAGACCATGCTCCCGCGCAAAATCGGCACCGGCGGCAATCTGCAACACCAGACATGCGGGCAGCAGCCGCGCGGATTTTGCCAATTGCAGCGCCGCGCGATGGCCCTCGACACCTCCCCCGCGTGCGCAGATGAGCGGCCCTTTCATCGGTGCCATCAGATCGCCTGCCGGATCCGCGATCCCATGCGCCCAGGCCAGCGTGGCGTCCGCGGGCAGAACAACACGCGCGAGGTCGCCGTCATAGGCCCGGGCCTTGAGCGTTTCCGCCCGCCGCGCGGTAATGGCCAAAACAGCATCACCGGGCAGCTCCATCAGCGATGACAACCGCTCCCGATCCAGTGTCTCGACCGCCGCGATGATCACCGGAGAAGGCCCATCAAGCACCACTGGTACGCCCATCCGCAGGTCCGCCCGGGCCCGTGCAAGCTGTTCTGTGATGTCCGGTCTGATGTTCATGATGTTACAGTGCCTGCATAATCTGCGCTTGATCTAGGCCAATTCCGCCGGAATTGAAACATTTGCCGGGTCCTGTAACACGAGCGCGTGAGAGATTTTGTCGCGCGCTTGCCAGATTGTGCGCGAAACCACATCTCTAGGTCACCAAAGGGAGAAAGCTGATGGCACAACTGAAAAAGATACTCTTGGTCGACGATGACGATGATCTGCGCGATGCGCTGAGCGAGCAGTTGATCATGACCGAGGACTTCGATGTCTTTGAGGCAGCTAATGGCGCGGATGCCATGGTGCGCGCCAAGGAGGCGCTTTACGATCTGGTGATCCTGGATGTGGGTCTGCCGGATACGGACGGGCGCGAATTGTGCCGTTTGATGCGCAAACAGGGGGTCAAGAGCCCGATCCTGATGCTGACGGGGCATGACAGCGACGCGGATACGATCCTCGGTCTGGATGCCGGTGCCAATGACTATGTCAGCAAACCTTTCAAATTTCCGGTGTTGCTTGCGCGGATTCGTGCGCAGTTGCGCCAGCATGAGCAATCCGAGGACGCCGTTTTCCAACTGGGTCATTACACGTTCAAACCCTCGATGAAGATGTTGGTGACGGAGGACGACAAGAAAGTCCGTCTGACCGAAAAAGAGACTAACATCCTGAAATTCCTATATAGATCAACCGATGGTGTGGTGGCCCGAGATGTGCTGCTGCACGAAGTCTGGGGATACAACGCTGGCGTGACCACCCATACATTGGAGACCCATATCTACCGGCTGCGTCAAAAAATCGAACCAGATCCGTCAAATGCACGCCTTCTTGTGACCGAATCAGGCGGATATCGTCTGATGGCGTAAAGCGTTGGGTTTTTATTAACCAATTAGCGCCTATATTGAATTTATCAGCGAGAATTCAGGCTCGCTGGCGATGAGATCCCGCGCATGCCCGGGTAATGGCATGTACCTCCCTGTTGGACTTGGCCGGGCTTCGTGCCCGGTCTTTTTTTGTCCAAAGCTCCGATACCCTCTGCAAACGGCGCGCGGCGATGGAATCGCGTGGCGCATGGATTCTGCCTGCGCTAGGGTGCCACGACACGAAACACGGAGCCCGCCTCATGACATTCTCCCTTGCGACCTGGAACATCAATTCGGTCCGATTGCGCGAAGCGCTGGTCCTGAAATTGCTGGCGGAGGAGGGGCCTGACGTGCTGTGCCTGCAGGAATGCAAAAGCCCGGTGGACAAGATGCCGCTGGAGGCATTTGCCGCCGTTGGCTACGGCCATGTCGTGGCACGCGGGCAGAAGGGCTACAACGGGGTCGCAATCCTGTCGAAGATTCCGATGCAGGAAGCCGGGTCTCATGATTTCGCCTCCCTGGGTCATGCGCGCCACATTGCCGGAGAGCTTGAGAATGGCGTGACCGTCCATAATTTCTATGTTCCCGCAGGTGGGGATGTTGCCGATCGTGCGGTCAACGAGAAGTTTGGCCAAAAGCTGGATTACCTGACGGAGATGCGTGACTGGTTCCGGGATAATCGCCCCGAAAAATCCATTCTGGTTGGCGATTTGAACATTGCCCCGCGCGAAGACGATGTCTGGGACCACAAGAAGCTGCTGAAGGTCGTCAGCCACACGCCGATTGAGGTCGAACATCTGGCCAACACCCAGGATGCTGGCGGATGGGTGGATATCACCCGCCGAGACATCCCGGATGGGCGGCTTTACAGCTGGTGGTCCTACCGTGCGAAAGACTGGGACGGGGCCGACAAGGGCCGCCGCCTCGATCACGTCTGGGCCAGCCCCGATATCGCGCAGGCTGCACATTCAAGCCGCATCCTGCGGTCGGCGCGCGGATGGGAGAAGCCCAGCGACCACGCGCCTGTTTTTGCCAGTTTTGACCTTTGAAAAGCCGGGCAGCCTCCCATATAACTTCTGACGCGAGCGTAAGGACGACAAGATGATGGACCTGAACCTGGGTGCCGCTCCGGCGGCCGACGATCTGATCAAAGACGTGACCGAAGCGAGTTTCATGGCGGATGTGGTTGAGGCCTCTCAGACCACACCGGTGATTGTTGATTTCTGGGCGCCCTGGTGTGGCCCTTGCAAAACGCTGGGTCCGCAGTTGGAAGAGGCCGTTCGCGCCGCCAAGGGCGCGGTGAAGATGGCCAAGGTCAACGTGGACGAGGCCCAGATGATCGCGGGACAGTTGCAAATTCAGTCGATTCCGACGGTCTATGCCTTCCACAAAGGTCAGCCGATTGACGGCTTTCAGGGCGCGGTGCCGCAATCCGAGATCAAGGCCTTTGTTGATCGTGTGGTGAAAGCCGCAGGTGGTGACGCGCCGGGGGAAGCCCTGGGCGAGGCCGTTGCCGCGGCTGAGGAGATGTTGGCCGAAGGTGCAGCGACAGATGCCGCGCAAACCTTTGCGGCCATTCTGGGTGAAGATCCAAACCATGCGGCAGCTTACGGCGGCATGGTGCGCGCGCATATTGCCCTAGGCGAGTTGGATCAGGCCGAGGCGATCCTGAACGGTGCGCCCGCAGAAATCTCTGCCTCGCCCGAGCTTGAAGCCGCGCACGCGCAGCTTGAACTGGCCCGCCAGGCCGAAGGTGCGGGGCCGGTTGATGACCTGCGCAAAGCGGTCGAGGCCAACCCGGATGACCTGCAGGCGCGCTTTGATCTGGCCCAGGCCATGCACGCGAATGGCGACGTCGAAGGCGCGGTCGACGCACTATTGGAGCTGTTCCGAAGGGACCGCGACTGGAATGAAGGTGCTGCCAAAACGCAGCTTTTCACCATATTCGAGGCGCTGAAGCCGAACGATCCGATTATGTTAAACGGCCGTCGCAAATTGAGCTCAATGATATTTGCCTGAGCCGCACTGCGGGCTAGGTGGTCTTTTATGATAAAAGCCGCAGAGCTCCCTGACACGATTGCAATATTTCCATTGCCTGGCGCTTTGCTGTTGCCGCGCGCACGGCTGCCGCTGCATATTTTCGAGCCGCGCTATCTGCAAATGCTTGAAGATGCGCTCAAAACATCGACGCGGCTGATCGGCATGTTGCAGCCCAATGAGGTACCGGGGCGCGGCGGGAATGGTCTGCAATCCATCGGGTGCGCGGGCCGGATCACACAGTTTTCAGAGACCGAAGACGGGCGCTATCTGATCACTCTGGGTGGTGTTTCACGGTTTCGGGTTGTGCAGGAAGTGCAGGGGTTTACGCCCTACCGGCGCTGCGATGTGAAATGGGATGGGTTTGACCGTGACCTGGGGCCCGAAGAGAAAGACACCGCATTTGTACGCAGCGGTTTCATGGAGCTCTTGGAGCGATATTTCGATGCGCGACAACTCTCAGCTGATTGGGACACGTTGAAAGAGGCAGACGATGAACTGCTGATCAATTCCCTGTCGATGATGCTCGACTTCGATCCTGAAGATAAGCAGGCGCTGTTGGAGGCGCCATCGCTGACCACGCGGCGCGAGACGCTGGTGACCTTGATCGAATACCAGCTCAGAGGTGGCAGCGAGAGCGAGATGATCCAATGAGCGAAACAGCCGTCAGCTTTGACCGGCGGATGCTGGAGGCCCTGATTTGTCCGCGCAGTCACACAACGCTGAAGTATGACGCGGAAAAGCAGGAGCTGATTTCGCAGTCGTCAAATCTTGCCTATCCGATCCGCAATGGCATTCCGATCTTGTTAGTCGATGAGGCCAGGACGCTGGATTAGAGCTTTTCGCCTTTGAGCAATCGCGGCAGATACCCGGTCAGGCCAGCGGCCTCCCGGATGAAGCTTCGGCGCAGCGCCGGAAACCTTCCAACCAGCCCCATGCCAAGATCGCGCACGCCGCGCAGCATCGCATTGTCGTTTGAAAACAATCTGTTGAAGGCATCTGTCGCGATGGCAAGCGTCGTGTTATCGAACCGTCGCCACTGCTGGTAACGGGACAGGACCGGGGCGGATCCGATGTCTTCGCCACGCCGCGCGGCATCTGCAATCACATCCGCAAGCGCGGCGACATCGCGGATGCCTGCATTCAGGCCCTGACCCGCAATCGGGTGCACACCATGGGCCGCGTCGCCCACCAGTGCCACGCGTTTGGCTACCAGGGCATTCGCCAGTGACAGGGACAGCGGATAGGTAAAACGCGCACCGGCCAAGGAAATCTCACCGAGAAAACTGCCAAACCTCGGACGTAGCACGTCAAGGTAGTCAGCATCGGACATATCATTGATATGACTGGCGTTCTCAGTGGTTTCGCTCCAGACGATGGAGGATCGGTTGCCCTTGAGCGGCAGGATGGCCAGGGGACCAGGCGGCATGAAAAACTGATGCGCGACGCCGTGGTGCGGCAATTCGTGGTTCAGGGCACAGACCAGCGCCGTTTGGCCATACCCCCATCCGGTGCGCGAAATCCCGGCGCGCTGCGCTGTTCCGGAGCTGCGCCCGTCGCACCCCACCAGCAATTTGGCGCGCACGGATTTTCCCGATGCCAGATGCGCCGTGACACCGGTGGCATCGACCTCCTGGCCCGTGACCTGATCTTCGCTGATCTGGCGAATGGCTTTGACCTTCTTCACCGCGTTCAGCAGGGCGGGACGGAGGTGGCGGTCTTCGACCATGTAGCCCATGGGCCCCTCTTCGATCTCCGCATGATCGAAGTGCATGAAGAATGGCGAGGGACCTTCGCCCGCCCGACCGTCGCTGACCTTGATGTCCAGCATCGGTTGGGCCTCGTCCTCGAGGGCGTCCCAGACATCCAGGGCACGGATCAATCGGGCGGAGGTCAGCGCAAGGGCGTAGGAGCGACCGTCAAAGCCATCATTCTTGCGAACCTTGATCGGCAGCGCGTCAACGAGTGTCACGGTCTGACCCGCGCTTGCGAGCGCCAAAGCGAGCGCCGGACCATTCAGGCCGCCCCCCACGATTACAATGTCACAATCAAATGCCATGTGCCTCAATAGGACCGTGGGCGGGGGATTGTCCATGCGCGCTTGCGTCGCTACCCTCCGCGCAAAATATCGGGGGTAGATGACATGCAGAACTGGTTGCAGATGACAGCCGCTGATCTTGGACGCGGCATTGCCGCAGGGGATATTGATCCGGTGGCGCTCACGCAGACCTATCTGGACGCCATCGAGGGCCACGCGTTGAAAGACCGGATTTACGCCCGGCTGACCAAAGATCGCGCCCTGGCCGAGGCTGCTGCAGCGGCGGAACGTGCCGCGACAGGCCAACGTTTGTCGCCCTTGGATGGCGTTCCGATCAGTTGGAAAGACTTATTCGATACGGCCGGGGTGGGCACAGAAGCCGGGTCCAAACTGCTGAAGGATCGCGTGCCAGACCATGATGCCCGCGTCTTGCAGAATGCCACGGCTGCGGGTCTTGTGTGTTTGGGTAAAACCCACATGAGCGAGTTGGCGTTTTCCGGGCTGGGCTACAACCCAAGCACCGATACGCCGCCCTGCGTCAATGATGCGGGCGCTGTGCCCGGTGGGTCGTCGTCCGGGGCGGCGGCCTCGGTCGCCTTCGGGCTGGCGGCGGCTGGTATCGGCTCTGACACGGGCGGATCCGTGCGCATTCCCTCCGCTTGGAACGATCTGGTGGGTCTGAAAACAACCGCGGGTCGGCTGAGCCTGGAAGGTGTCGTGCCGCTGGCGCTGAAATTCGACACGGTTGGGCCGCTCTGCCGCTCGATTGAGGACGCCAATCTGCTCACTGCGGTGATGGAAGGTCGCAAGCCCTTCGATCTGGCCGGGGCATCGCTTGCGGGCAGACGCCTGGCGGTCCTGGACACGATTGCGACGCAAGAGGTGCGTGACACGCCCATGGCCGCATTTGAAGGTGCTGTCGCACGGTTGCAGGATGCGGGTGCCCGGATCGATCACATCGAGATCCCCGAGGTCGAAACGGCCCTCGCGCAAAGCACTTGTGTTTATACATCAGAAGCTTACGGCCTTTGGCGTGATGTCATCGAAGCCAATCCGGAGGCGATGTACAGCGAAATTCTGCAGCGGTTCCAGCTTGGGAAAAATCACTCCGGCCCGGATTATGTGGCGGCCTGGGCAACGCTTGATGCGGCGCGGATGGCCTATGACCGCGCAACTGCTGGCTATGACGCCGTGATCTTGCCGACCGCCCCCATCATGCCGCCGAACCTGGAGCGGCTGAATTCGGATCATGATTATTACATCACCGAAAACCTGATGGCGCTGCGCAACACCCGGATCGGCAATCTGATGGGTCTTTGCGCGCTGAGCCTGCCCACCGGTGTCCCGAGCTGTGGCTTGATGATGATGGCGGCACCCGATTGCGAAGGGGCGCTGTTGCGGCTTGGGGCGGCCGCTGAGCAGGCATTGTCCTAAAAGCCACAAATCACGACAAAGCTGCGCGTTTTTCTGGACGCAGCCGCCCGCCTTGGGTAGTTTGAGGCAAACGGGACGTAATGATCCCGATCTGAGGCAGTTTTGATGGTGTACCCCGAGCGGTTTTCGAACCTTCCGGCACATGCGTGGCCGCGTTTGCGCGCTCTTTTGGACGTGTCCGAAGGGGGTGGCCCCACCATTCACATGACCATTGGCGAGCCCAAACATGAATTTCCGGCCTGGGTGACCGATATTATCGCGCAGAATGCCGTCGGGTTTAACAGCTATCCGCCCAACGATGGGTCCGAGGAATTGCGGCAGGCCATCGCGGGGTTTGTGAACCGCCGTTACGGCGTGCCGGTTGATGCGCAGACGCAGGTGATGGCGCTGAATGGCACGCGCGAAGGGCTCTATAACGCCGTCATGGCGCTTTGTCCTGAAACAAAGAACGGTGCGCGCCCGGCGATTTTGATGCCCAACCCGTTCTATCAGGTCTATATGATTGCGGCCCTGTCCGCTGCTGCCGATCCGATCATGGTGCCGGCAACGGTCGAAAACGGCCATTTGCCGAATTTCGCGGATCTGCCCGAAGAGGTGTTGAACCGCACCACGGCGGCCTATGTCTGCTCACCTGCCAATCCACAGGGGGCAGTGGCAAGCCGCGACTATTGGCGCGGGCTGATCACCCTTGCGGAGAAATACGATTTCAAGGTCTTTGCGGATGAGTGTTATTCGGAGATTTACCGCGACACGCCGCCAGTAGGCGCGCTGCAGGTGGCACAGGAAATGGGCGCGGACCTCAACCGCGTCGTGATCTTTCATTCCTTGTCCAAACGCTCCAACCTGCCGGGACTTAGGTCCGGATTCGTGGCCAGCGGGGCGGAGAACATTCGCGAGATCAAACAGTTGCGCAACTATGCAGGCGCGCCCTTGCCGCTCCCCTTGCAGGCAGCAGCCGCCGCGGTCTGGAACGACGAAGAGCATGTCGTGGAAAATCGGCGCCTTTACGTGGAGAAATACGACATTGCTGACCGGATGTTGGGCAATGTGCCGGGATACGCCAGCCCCGAGGCCGGGTTCTTTTTGTGGTTACCGGTCAAGAATGACGAGGCCGCTGCGGTGAAGCTGTGGCGTGAAACCGGTGTGCGTGTTTTGCCCGGCGGGTATTTGGCGCAAGACTGGAACGGGGTGAACCCGGGCCAGGGATATATTCGGGCCGCGATGGTGGCCCCAAAAGCGGAAACGGCGCGTGGGATCGAACTGATCCGCGCGTGCCTTTTTTCGCAATAATTAACGAGGGATCAGAGCATGGCATATCAAACACGGGGGCGAGACCCATTGTTGGACAGTTCAATGGCTGAAGCGGTTGAAAAGCGTGGCAAGGAACTGCTGGGGTTTGTGCTGATTGCTCTGGGGTGCATGGCCTGTGCGATGATCGCGTCGTATACCCCGGATGATCCCAATTGGATGGTGTCGACCGACGCACCAGTGCAGAACTGGCTCGGGCGGCCCGGCGCATCGCTGGCGGCCCCGCTCTTCATGATCGTGGGCTGGGGCGCCTGGGGCATTGGCATCGTGCTCTTGGCCTGGGGCGCGCGGTTTGCGCTGCACCAGGGCGCGGAACGGGCCATCGGGCGGTTGATTTTTGCACCCATCGCCATCGCTTTGGGGTCGATTTACGCGGCAACTCTGACACCGGATGGCAATTGGCTCGATACGCACAGCTTTGGTCTGGGCGGGCTTTTCGGCGATACCGTCATGGGCGCGCTGCTGACGCTGCTGCCGATCGGGTCGACCTTTACCGTCAAACTGATGTCGCTTCTGATGGCCGTGGGCATCCTCGCATTGGGCGCATTTGTCACCGGCTTCACCCGACCTGAACTGATGCGCATCGGGCGGTTCCTGTTGGTGGGTCTGGTGATGATTTACGCCGGGATCATGGCTGTGCTGGGCCGGGGTGCAAGCGGTGCCCTGAGCACAGCGCAAAACCTGTCTGCTCGCCATGCTGAACGGCGCGAAGAAGCCCGCGCGGCGGCGGCGCAGGCCGCTGCGGATGCAACCGTGCATACGGAAGTTGCACCGCTACAGGATGCACCAGGGTTTCAGGACATGCGGTCTGAGCCCAAAGGTGGTCTCTTTTCGCGAATGCCGGGGCTGGTGAAGCGGCCCGATGTCATGCCCGAACCCGAATTGGTTGAATTCGACACCCCGGATGATTTCGACGATGCGCCGGGCGAGGATCGGATCAGGGCCCGTATCGCCGATGTCATCAAATCCCGGGCGCGGACCAGCAAAGCGGTGCAGGTACCTGCAACGGCCCCCCTGACCAAAGGTCGTGGGCGCGGCCCCGATCCGCTGGTTCTGGACACGGATGGGGTGCGGGCTGAGCCGCCTTTGACCGCGTCTCCGGCCTCCTCCATTCCGCCCGCGCCGGACGACATGGACATGATCGATCCCTATGTCGAAACCCCACAGGTGGACGCGCCCGCGATCCCGACGGCTGAGCCGCGCCGGGTGATCCAACAACTGAACCGCAAACCGGTGCAGCCCTCGACTCGGGCCAAGGCAGAGGCGCAGCCGAAACTGTCGTTTGACGATACCCACCCGGGCTTTGAACTGCCGCCGCTGAGCCTGCTTGAAAACCCGACGGAAGTGCCGCGGCTGCACCTGAGCGACGAGGCCCTTGAGGAAAACGCTCGTATGCTGGAATCGGTGCTGGATGACTATGGCGTGAAGGGCGAGATCGTCGCCGTACGCCCCGGCCCCGTGGTCACCATGTACGAATTGGAACCGGCACCCGGTTTGAAAGCGTCGCGGGTCATCGGATTGGCCGACGACATCGCGCGGTCCATGGCCGCCCTGTCGGCACGGGTTTCCACCGTGCCCGGTCGGTCGGTCATTGGCATCGAACTGCCCAACGAGAGCCGTGAGAAAGTCGTGCTGCGTGAAATCCTCTCTGCACGTGACTTTGGCGATAGCAACATGCGCCTGCCGCTGGCCCTGGGCAAGGACATCGGGGGCGACCCGGTGGTCGCGAACCTCGCCAAGATGCCGCACCTGTTGATTGCGGGGACGACCGGTTCCGGTAAATCCGTGGCGATCAACACGATGATCCTGTCGCTGCTTTACAAGCTGACACCGGAAGAATGCCGGATGATCATGATCGACCCCAAGATGCTGGAACTCAGTGTTTATGACGGCATTCCGCACCTGCTCTCACCCGTTGTAACAGACCCTAAAAAGGCGGTTGTGGCCCTGAAATGGGTCGTGGGGGAGATGGAAGAGCGCTATCGCAAGATGTCCAAAATGGGCGTGCGTAACATCGAAGGCTACAACAGCCGCGTACGCGAAGCGCTGTCCAAGGGCGAGCTTTTCACCCGCACCGTGCAGACCGGATTTGATGAGGAAACTGGGGAACCGGTTTTCGAGACCGAAGAAAACACCCCCGTCGCGCTGCCCTATATCGTGGTGATCGTCGATGAGATGGCGGATCTGATGATGGTCGCCGGTAAGGAGATCGAGGCCTGCATCCAGAGGCTGGCGCAGATGGCGCGGGCCTCGGGTATTCACCTGATCATGGCCACGCAGCGCCCGTCTGTGGATGTGATCACCGGGACGATCAAGGCGAACTTCCCAACCCGAATTTCCTTCCAGGTGACCTCGAAAATCGACAGTCGCACCATTCTGGGCGAGATGGGCGCGGAGCAGCTCCTGGGCATGGGTGACATGCTGTATATGGCGGGTGGTGCGAAAATCACGCGCTGCCACGGCCCGTTTGTGTCTGATGAGGAGGTTGAAGAGATCGTGAACCACCTCAAGGCCTACGGCGAACCTGACTATGTCTCGGGTGTTGTCGAAGGGCCATCGGATGACAAGGAAAACGACATTGATCTGGTGTTGGGTCTTGGTGGCAACACCGATGGAGAGGATGCGCTTTATGATCAGGCCGTCGCGGTTGTGATCAAGGATCGCAAGTGTTCCACCAGTTACATTCAGCGGAAACTGGCCATCGGGTACAACAAGGCTGCACGTCTTGTGGAGCAGATGGAAGATCAGGGGCTGGTGTCCCCTGCAAACCATGTCGGCAAACGCGAAATTCTGGTGCCGGAACAAGCGTAGCATTCCGCGCGTTACCTCTGGGCGACAGCATCGGGGTCAATTTTCCGGTGTTGATATCGCATAACAGCCCCATCGTGCCTAAGTGCGATGGTGTGTAGATCGCTCGGAGAGCTCTTGATGAAAAACTTGATTTTGGTGGCTTTGATCGTTGGCCTTAACGTTGCGTCCACCCTGCCCGCCGCAGCAGAAAAACTGTCGCTCAACGCAATATCGACCTATCTCAACGGTCTCAAAACAGCTCAGGGTGCTTTCACGCAGATCAACGACGACGGCACGATCAGCACTGGTACCCTCTATATCAGCCGTCCTGGAAAAATGCGGTTTGAGTACGATCCGCCGGAACAAGCCCTTGTGGTTGCCAGCGCCAATGCGGTGGTAATCATCGACAAAAAGTCGAACCAGCCGCCAGAGACCTACCCGCTGAACCGCACGCCCTTGTCGTTGATCCTGGCCCGTCAAGTGAACCTGGATCGAGCGCGGATGGTGATGGGCCATGACTATGACGGGACCGCGACCATCGTGACCGCGCAGGACCCGGACAATGCGGAATATGGCACCATCCAGATGAGTTTTACCGATGCGCCGGTCCAGTTGCGTCAGTGGATCATCAATGACGCAAACGGCGGGCAAACGACCGTGATTCTTGGCGCTTTTGAAACCGGCGTCAGTCTCGACAGTTCCTTGTTCGATCGCAGCGTCGCGCTTCGAAACCGGGACCGTTGACCCCGTTATCGCCGCAGGTTGCAGGTCGCCAACTGTGCCTGGTAGACGCCTGCGCGCTGATCGACCTTGTTCGCCACCTGTAACAACCAGGATTTGCGATTGTAGCTGCCACGGGCGTACCCGGTATGGCCCTCGTGATAGGCGAGGTACTGGTTGCGCGTGTCCGTGAGAGGAATGCCATTTTTGGACCGGCTGGTGACCATGTACCATCCCATGAAGTCGGAGGCGTCCCTGATCCGGTCCCGGCGCGCAAAACGCTTGCCGGTCGCTTTTTTATAGTCGTCCCACGTGCCATCCAGCGCCTGCGCATAGCCATAAGCGCTGGACTGACGACCCATCGGGATCACCCCCAAGGCGTATCTCTGTGGTGTGCGCGCGTTCGAGATGAACTTGCTTTCCTGATGGATCGTCGCCATCTGCACGTGCACGGGCACGCCCCATTTCTTCTCCGTCTTGCGGAATGCCTTGAGGTATTCGGGGCGCTCGCTGGCGATTCTGCACGCGTCGTCGAGGTGACGCGGCGCACTTCCTTGCCCACCCCCGCAAGAGGCGACCAAAAGAACCAGTGTCATAGCGCGAAGAGTTCTGCTCATCTGCCTCTCGCTTCTTTTATATGTTTTGAAGCAGTTTAGCCGAAAAAGCCGGTCTAGGAAATCATGATTTCTAAACTTTGACGGTTCAAACTCGGTTTTTGAGGGTGTTAGCCAATAATGCGGCGCCATCGCGCTTGAAACGGTACTGTCTGCCCGGCGTTCACAAACTGTTTCTTTCAAATCGGCGGCTGTGATTGGACAAATACCTCTTGAAGCGGTTAAAATCGCTCGGTAAGGGGCTTGTTTGTAATGTTAAGAACGCGTGCAAAATATCATTTGGGCCAGGTGGTCCGCCACAAGAAGCACCCCTTCCGCGGTGTGATCTTTGACGTCGACCCCGAATTTGCGAATACCGAGGAGTGGTATGAGGCTATTCCCGAAGACAGCCGCCCGATAAAAGACCAGCCCTACTACCATTTGCTGGCCGAAAACGAGCAAAGCTATTACGTCGCCTACGTATCGGAGCAGAACCTGATCGCGGACTATTCGGGCGAACCTGTGGATCACCCCGATATTGCCGATCTATTCGGTCCGTTTCAAAACGGGACATACCCGCTGCACTTCCAGCTGAATTGAGACGGCTTTCGGCTGATGGGGATCAATAGCCCAAAGCACATCCATCCTTGCGCGGATCGCTTGCGCCTTCGAGAACCCCATCATCACGGATCAAGATGGCCTGCGCGCCGCCAATGGGCGTGTCCGGGATGCTGACGTTATGCCCCATATCGCTCAGATCCTGCCGCACCTGGTCCGAGAACCCGCGCTCAACCTTCATGTCCCCGTTGTCGGAGAAAGCCCGCGGCAGATCGATCGCTGTTTGCGGGTCCATGCCAAAATCCGCAATGTTTGAGGCAAATCGGGCGTGACCCGCAGGCTGATACGCGCCTCCCATGACACCAAATGGCATGATGACCTTGCCATTCTTGCGCACCATGCCCGGTATGATCGTGTGCATCGGCCGTTTGCCGCCTTTCAGTTCGTTGGGGTGGCTCTCTTCCAGACAGAAGCCGGAGCCTCGGTTTTGGAACAGAATGCCAAATTTGTCGGACGCAATGCCTGACCCAAACCCATTGAAGATCGAATAAATCAGCGAAACGGACATGCCGTCACGATCAACTGTTGTGATGTAGATCGTGTCCTTGTGGATGTTTTCGGAAATGCTGGTCGCATTTGCCATGGCCTTTTTAGGGTCAATCAACCCGGCCAGTGCTTTGGCGGTGTCCATGCTGAGCATATGATCGAGACGCGTCACATAATCGGCATCAGCAAGGAAGCGATTGCGCGCGTCATAGGCCAGTTTCGCGGCTTCTGCCTCCAGGTGGGTGCGCTGGCTGCCCAGTGGACCCATGCTTGCGACATCGAACTGCGACAGGATGTTCATCATCAGTAACGCGGTGGCGCCGTGACCGTTCGGCGGGTGCTCGACGATCTCGATATCCTTATAGCTGCCCGAAATCGGCGTGGTGGGCGTGCAGCTGACCTGTGCGAAATCGTCTAGCGTATGCCGTCCGCCCAGAGCGTTGAGCGTTTGGACCATGTCTTCGGCGATCTCGCCCGCATAGAAGCCGTCGCGCCCTTTATCTGCGATCCGTTGCAGCACGGAGGCCTGACCGGGGGCGTGAAATATCTGGCCGGTTTTTGGCACCTGGCCGTTCACGAGGTAGTATTCTCGTGCCTTTCCCTGAAGGACACATTCGTCCCGAATCCAATCGAAGGCGACACGCGGCGCCACGGGAACACCGGTCTTCGCTGCCTTAATTGCCGGGGACAATATTGCATCAAGACCAAGTTTACCGACGGTTTCAGACAGATGGCAAAACGCATCAATCGCACCAGGGATTGTGACAGAATGCGCGCTTTGGATCGGTACCGTGGTTTCGCCTGCATCACGTAGATCGGAAGCATCCAAAGCCGCCGGTGCCCGCCCCGAGCCATTCAGGGCCTGGATGTCATCGTCGCCCGTGTGCCAGAGCACAAAGCAATCCCCGCCGATACCGGTCATCTGGGGTTCGCAGATGCCCAGGACCAATGCACCCGCAATCGCGGCATCCATTGCGTTGCCGCCCCGTTCAAGAATGTCGATGGCAGCCTTTGCGCCCAGGGGATGGGATGTCGCGCACATGCCGTTTGTTGCGAGAACGGGCGAGCGCCCGGGAAGATGAAAATCGCGCATAAGCGACCCCTTTGCAGCTTATCTCGCTGCACCCTAACCACGCGCACGGCAAAGTCCATGGTGGCGCGATTCTGCTTGTAAATTTGGGGAATGTAAGATCCTCGACGCCGCGCACTGGGTGGGGGCTATTACACGCAGCGCCGAGGGAAGCTATATGCAGCTACAGGCTCAGTTATGCGTGTGGATCAAGGCGTTAATATGATTGTAACGCGGCGCTTTGGAGAATTATTACGGAAGAATTAAGGCCCGGCTGCCGTGGGTGTTAACATGCCCCCTAGCTTTGAAGGGCAACAGCCAAGCGCATCGAAAGCTGGTTTTCGGCGCCAACTCTTTGATATGAGACGTCTTTTGCCAAGTCCTGAATGAGGAACCAACCAAATCCGCCCTCTGGCAAATCGTTAAGATCGACGTCAAGCGATGCTTGCATGCCGAGCGGGGCCTGCCCGTCCGGCATCTCTTTGCCCTGATCGACGACTTTGAAATGGAGCCCATCGGAAAGATGTTTGCAGGAGATCGCGATCTGTCCTGCCGTGTTCTGGTCCGGATAAGCGTGTTCGACGATGTTATTCAGCGCCTCTGCCAGCACCAATTCGACCGTGCCCGCCTCTTCAACGCCCAAATCCAGAGGCCCAAGCGCATCAAGGAGCTTTTGCAGGGCTTCGCGCACCGCCAGTTCGCTGCTTTGAACCGAAAAATCGAACGGGGGCAGTATGCTCATGTGTTCGAACCTCTCCTGCTCAACCATTAATGCCGCAACTCAGCGAGCGCACCGTCGACGGTGGTAAAAACACTGAAAACCGTATCCATTCGGGTCAGCTGAAAAACCCGTTCGACAGTGGGCGTCAGCCCGGCCAGCGCCATCTTTCGCTCGGTTCCGAGATGTTTCATTGCAGCGACAATTGCGCCCAGCCCGCTGGAATCGATAAATTCGACCATACTGAGGTCAAGAACCACGGTATCAGGCCCACCATCGGTTTCCACCCGCATGGCGTCCTTGAACTCAAGCGCCACAGCCGCATCAATCCGTTCTTCCTGTACAGAGACGATGCGCAGTGCTTCTTCTGTTTTGGTGGCGAGTTGCATTATATAGCCTCATGACTCGTTTCGGATTTGTCTAGCGGGCAAGTCTTACGAAACTATTAGGCATCAAGGAGAGCTTCATATGCGCCAAGTCGTGATAGCCGGGGCGGCCCGCACACCGATGGGTGGCTTCCAGGGAGATTTTACGGCATTGGATGCCTCTGACTTGGGCGGCGCCGCGATCAAGGCAGCCATAGAAGAGGCCGGGCCTGCTGCGGTGGAAGAGGTTTTGATGGGCTGCGTCCTACCCGCCGGTCAAGGTCAGGCACCCGCGCGGCAGGCAGGTTTCAAGGCTGGATTAGGCGAAGATATCCCCGCAACCACACTGAATAAAATGTGCGGGTCGGGTATGAAGGCAGCGATGATTGCCTTTGATCAGATCGCGCTGGGACAGACGGATGTGATGGTTGCAGGGGGCATGGAGAGCATGACCAACGCCCCCTATATCTTGCCGAAGATGCGCGGCGGGGCGCGGTTGGGTCATGGTCAGGTCGTGGATCACATGTTTCTGGACGGTCTGGAAGATGCCTACGACAAGGGCCGCCTGATGGGCACCTTTGCCGAAGACTGCGCAGAACGGTTTCAATTCACTCGGGCGGTGCAGGACGATTATGCGCTGGCCTCGCTGTCCCGGGCGCTTGAGGCGCAATCCACCGGTGCATTTGATCATGAGATCGCACCGGTTGAGGTCAAATCCCGCAAGGGCAGCATGACGATTGCGGCGGATGAACAGCCCGCGACGGCGAGACCGGACAAGATCCCACAGTTGAAACCGGCCTTTCGCGAGGGCGGCACGGTCACGGCGGCAAATTCCTCTTCGATTTCCGATGGCGCGGCGGCACTGGTGCTGGCGGCGGAAGAGATCGCCGCGGCGCAGGGCCTGACCGCCCGCGCGCGGATCATCGGCCACGCCAGTCACGCGCAGGCGCCGGGTCTCTTCACAACTGCGCCTGTGCCTGCCGCACAAAAATTACTCGATCGGATCGGATGGACCAAGGAGAGCGTCGACCTGTGGGAAGTGAATGAGGCCTTCGCCGTGGTGCCGCTGGCATTCATGCGGGAATTGGCGCTCGATCATGAGATCGTCAACGTCAACGGCGGTGCCTGCGCATTGGGGCATCCCATCGGTGCTTCGGGTGCGCGCATCATCGTCACGCTGCTGAATGCCATGGAAAAACGTGACGTGAAGCGCGGTATCGCCGCCATCTGCATCGGCGGTGGCGAAGGCACGGCCATTGCAATCGAGCGCGCTTGATTTCTTCTGGCCACAAATATCCTCGGGGGAGCCCGGAGGGCGGGGGCAGACAGCCCCCCAGCCTGCATAACCAGAAGGCATAAGAATGATCGTAGACTACGACCACCTGCACAAGACAATCCAAGCGCTGACCGAGAATGAGCGCGATGCGGTGGCGTTGATGGCCACAGTGGCTTGCGAGGTGCACCATTCGGACGACCGCTTTGACTGGACCGGGTTTTACCGCGTGACGGAACCGGAGCTTCTTAAAATCGGTCCCTATCAAGGCGGACACGGGTGCCTGACGATCCCGTTTTCGCGCGGCGTTTGCGGGGCCGCGGCGCGTAGCGGTGAAATTCAATTGGTGCCGGATGTTGATGCATTTTCCGACCACATTGCCTGCGCCTCTTCGACCCGCTCCGAATTGGTACTGCCGGTGCATGATGCATCCGGTGTGCTGATCGCTGTTTTCGACATCGATAGCGACCAACCGGATGCCTTTACCACAGCAGATGCACACGCGCTTGCGGCACTGCTAAAGGCGGTATTTGGCCGATGCTGATGGGGTTAATGGGTTTGATTTGTTAATGAAGTGAAAATTCTCTGGATTTTTTCACCGACTCACGGCAGTGTGAAAAAAACCTCTGAAATTTCACGAGCCATGCATCACAGTCTTCCTTCGCATCCCCACACGCTCGGCGCAGATTTGCGTGCTCTGCGGAAATCGCGCGGGCTGACATTGACCGATCTGGCCGCGATGTTGGGCCGGTCCGTTGGCTGGTTGAGCCAGGTGGAGCGTGACAAATCCGATCCCTCGATCACCGATCTGCGCCAGATTGCAGCGGCCCTGGATGTGTCTGTTTCAATGCTTTTTCGGCACGCAGCGGCCCCCTCGGATGAGGCGGGCTATGTGGTACGCAAGACCGCGCGCCGCCCGATTGGATCATCCGTGGCAGGGTTGGTCGAAGAGCTTCTCTCGCCCGACCTCACCGATGATTTTGAAATGGTGCATTCCACCTTTGCCCCGGGAAGCAGGATCACCGAGCCCGTCACCAGGCCGACGCAGGAAGTTGGCTATCTTGTACACGGTGCGCTCGACCTGGAGATTGCGGGCAAAAGCCACACCATCAACCCCGGCGACAGCTTCCGCATTCGCGGCGAGCCTTTCCGCTGGTCAAACCCCTATGATGCGCCCGCTTTGGCGATCTGGGTCATCGCGCCACCGGTGTATTGATGAGCTTCGAGGCCTGGACCATATTCGCGCTGTTCTGGGTGGTGTTCGTCACCACGCCGGGGCCGAATGCGGTCAATTGCATCACCAACGGGATGCACCTGAGCTTTCCGCGCGCGATGGTGGGCGTGCTTGCAATCCTGACACAAGCCAGCCTGTTTCTGGTGCTCTCGGCGCTGGGAATCACCGCGCTGATCGCGGCCTCACCCACGGGGTTCTTTGTTGCCAAGCTGGTGGGTGCGGGGTTCCTGATCTATCTGGGTGTGCGCGGCTGGATTCTGGCCAAGCGGCCTGTCATCGTCGGCGACCGCCCGGCGAAATCGGTCTATCTTCACGCTTTGGCCATCGCCACGATCAACCCCAAGAGTGTGGCTGGATATCTCGCCGCCTTTTCGCAATTCGTACAACCGGATGTACCGATCTGGAGCCAGATGGGGGTGATTATGCCCACGGCTTTGGTGATCACCGCGATAAGCTATACCGGGTTTACGCTTCTGGGCGCCGGGCTGGGACGGGCTGCCTTGGGCGCCGTGTTCAATGTCTGGGTGCGCCGAATTATGGCGGCCTGTTTCGTGATTTACGGCGTGCTTCTGGGCACCTCAGCCACGCCGGGGAGGGTGTGATATGATCACCGGCAGCTGTCTCTGCGGGGCCATCACCTACGCTGCCAAAGGGGAGCCCGGTGCACCCGCCGCGTGCCATTGCACGCAGTGCCGTAAGCAGTCGGGGCATGTCTGGGCGTCGTCCTATGTCGATGATGGTACGCTTGAGATCAAAGGCGAGGTCCGCTGGTACCAATCCTCGGAGAAAGCCAAGCGCGGCTTCTGCCCCACCTGCGGCTCCGCGCTCTTCTGGCAGCACGACGACGACGATTTCATCTGTTTTTCCACCGGCTCGATTGACGGGCCGACGGGGCTGCGCCTGCGCGGCCACATCCATACCGCCACGAAGGGCGATTACTACAGCATCGCGGCCGACGAGCCGCAAAGGGAGACCTAAACCATGGCAGATTTTCCAACAACGGCCCGCGTGGTCATCATCGGCGGCGGTGTCGTTGGCACCTCGACGCTCTATCACCTCGCCAAGGCGGGCTGGACCGACTGTGTGCTGCTGGAGAAGAACGAGCTGACGGCGGGCTCCACCTGGCACGCGGCGGGTAACTGTCCGAACTTTGCAGGCTCCTGGGCGGTGATGAACATGCAGCGCTATTCGCTGTCGATGTACCGCACACTGGCGGAAGACGTTGATTATCCGATGAACTATCACGTGACCGGAGCGGTGCGTCTGGCGCATTCCAAAGACCGGATGATGGAGTTTGAGAAAGTCGCCTCGATGGGGCGGTACCAAGGCCTGGAGATGGGCATCTGCACGCCCGAAGAGTTGAAAGAGTACAATCCCTTCATGGAGACACATGATCTGGCGGGGGGTCTTTGGGATCCGCTCGACGGTGACATCGACCCCGCGCAGCTGACGCAGGCGCTGGCCAAGGGCGCGCGCGATGCGGGAGGGCGGATTGAACGCTTCTGCCCGGTCACAGGCATCGAACGGGATGGTGACGAGTGGATCGTGAAGACCGAGAAGGGCGACATTCGCTGTCAGTATGTGGCGAACTGTGCGGGCTATTACGCGCAGCGTGTGGGCGAGATGTTCAAGCCCTTCGGCGGGCGCACCGTGCCGATGGTGGTGATGTCGCACCAGTACTTCCTGACCGACGAGATCCCGGAGCTGGCGGAGTGGACCAAGGAGAAGGGCCACAAGATGCCGATGATCCGGGACGTGGATATTTCGTACTATCTGCGGCAGGACAAAAACGGCCTGAACCTCGGACCGTATGAACGGAATTGTAAAGCACACTGGGTCACGCCGGACGATCCGATGCCGGAGGACTTCTCCTTCCAGCTCTACCCGGACGATCTGGAGCGGCTGGAGTTCTACATCGAGGACGCGATGGAGCGGGTGCCCGCGCTGGGCACCGCCGGTGTGGGCCGGAACATCAACGGGCCGATCCCCTATGCGCCCGACGGGTTGCCGATGATCGGCCCGATGCCGGGGGTGAAGAACGCCTTTGAGGCGCATAGCTTTACCTTCGGGATCGCGCAGGGCGGCGGGGCTGGCAAGTGCCTGTCTGAATGGATCATGCACGGCGAGACCGAGCTCGACATGTGGGCCGTCGATCCGCGCCGCTATACGGACTATGCGGATCACGACTATTGCCTGTCGAAGGCGCTGGAGACCTATGGCCACGAATACGCGATGCACTTCCCGCATCACGAATGGCCTGCCGGGCGCGACAAGAAGCTGTCGCCGAACCACGAACGCCTCTTGACCGATGGCGGCCAGATGGGTGACTATAACGGGTGGGAGCGCGCGAACTGGTTCGCCAAGGAGGGCGACGACACCTCCGAGGAAGCGACCGAGACATGGGACCGCAACGGCCCCTGGGCGGTGCGTGTGAAAGAAGAGGTCGAGGCAGTCAGCACCGGCGCGGGCGTGCTCGATATGCCCGGCTTCTCGCGTTACACGCTGAAGGGGACCGGTGCGGCGGAATGGCTGCGCGGCCAGATCGCAGGTGCGCTGCCCAAGGCGGGCCGCATGAACCTGGGCTATTTCACCGACAGCCGGGGCCGGATCGTGACCGAGGTGACGATCATTCGCTGGGGGGAAGATGACTTCTGGCTGATGACAGCCGCCGTGGCGCAATGGCATGACTTTGAGTTCCTGCAAAGCCGCCTGCCTGCGGACGGATCCCTGAGCATGACCGACATCACGCGGGAGTGGTCCACGCATCTGCTGACCGGGCCGAAGTCGCGCGAGATGCTGGCGGGCCTGACCGACGACGCGGACCTCTCCACCGGCTGGCTGACCATTCAGGAGGCCACTGTCGCGGGTAAAGCGGTGAAACTCTTCCGCATCTCCTTTGCGGGCGAGCTGGGCTGGGAGGTGCATACGTCCTTTGAGGACAGCGCCGCCGTCTACACCGCCACCCGCGACGCGGGGGCAGCACCCTTTGGGATGTATGCGCTCAACTCCATGCGGATCGAGAAGGGTTATCGCAGCTGGAAGGGCGATCTGTCGACCGACTACTCCCTGCTCGAAGGCGGGATGGAGCGGTTCATCCGCTTTGACAAGCCACAGGATTTCATCGGTAAGGCCGCGCTGCTGAATGAAAAGCAGCAGGGTAGCAAGAAGCAGTTCGTCACCCTCGTGGTCGATGCAGGTGATCAGGACGCGCCTTACATGTCGCCGCTTTTCCATAATGGCGAAGTTGTGGGCGAGACCACCTCGGGCGACTGGGGCTACCGGATCAACAAATCCGTGGCCTTGGGCATGCTGCGCAAGGACCTGACGCAGCCGGGCACCGAGGTTGAGGTCGAAATCTACGGTCACCGCCGCAAGGCAATCGTGCAGCCGGACCAACCCCTGTGGGATCCGGAGAACGAAAGAATTCGGGCGTGACACAGATCACGCTTCTGGACGGGGGCATGGGGCAGGAGCTGATCCACCGCGCAGGGGATCGGCCCACGCCCTTGTGGTCGACGCAGGTCATGGCCGAACACCCGGGCATGGTGCAGGGGGTGCATGCGGATTTCTTTGCCGCAGGCGCGACCATTGCCACGACGAATTCCTACGCGATCCACCGTGACCGGCTGGAAGGCACGGGTCTGGAGGATCAGTTCAGCGCGCTGCACGCCAAAGCCATCGCGGAGGCCCAGGCGGCGCGCGCCGCCCACGGATCGGGCAAGATTGCGGGAGGGATCGGTCCGCTGGGGGCCAGCTACCGGCCCGACCTGCACCCCCCGTCAGATGTGGCCGTGCGCCTCTTTGGCGAGGTCGCGCAGCTCCTGGCGGAGGAGTGCGACTTTCTGGTGCTGGAGACCGTGGCCTCGATCGTGCATGCCCGTGATGCGCTTGAGGGTGCGCGGCAAACCGATCTGCCGGTTTGGCTGTCGCTCACCGTCTCGGACACGGATGGCACCCGGTTGCGCTCCGGCGAACCACTGACCGAAGCGCTGGAGGTGGCGGCAGCGGCAGACGCGGTGTTGATCAACTGCTCCGCCCCCGAAGCGGTCACACAGGCCATGCCCGTGATTGCAAAGCTGGGCAAGCCGTTTGGCGGCTACGCCAATGCCTTTGAGCAGATCACCGAAGACTTTCTGAAAGAGAAACCCACCGTCGACGCCCTGAAGGCCCGGCGGGACATGGGGCCGCGCGCCTATGCGGGGTACGTCATGCAATGGGTGGGCCTCGGGGCCACCATCGTTGGCGGGTGCTGTGAAGTCAGCCCCGCGCATATCGCTGAAATCGCACGGCGGCTTGAAGCCGTCGGTCATACCATCGTTTAAAGGAACACTGCTCATGGCTTTGCCACCGTCGCACGCGCGCGTTGTCATCATCGGAGGGGGCGTCATTGGATGCTCCGTCGCTTATCACCTGACCAAACTTGGGTGGAAGGATGTGGTCTTGCTGGAGCGTAAGCAGCTGACCTCGGGCACCACCTGGCACGCGGCAGGCCTGATTGCGCAGCTGCGCGCGACGGCGAATATGACCAAACTGGCGAAGTATTCCCAGGAGCTTTACGGCAATCTCGAAGAAGAAACCGGCGTGGCTACCGGCTTCAAACGCTGCGGGTCGATCACTGTGGCCCTGACCGAAGAACGCCGCGAAGAGATTTTGCGCCAGGCCGCGATGGCGCGGGCCTTTGGTGTGGAGGTCGAGGAAATCTCGCCCACCGAGGTCAAGGAGCGTTATGAGCATCTGAACATCGACGGGGTGACCGGCGCGGTCTACCTCGACAAGGACGGGCAGGGCGACCCGGCGAATATCGCGCTGGCGCTGGCCAAAGGCGCCCGTCAACGCGGCGCGCTGGTGCTGGAGCGCACCAAAGCCACGCGCATCGTGAAAGACGGTCGCCGGGTGACCGGCGTCGATTGGGAGCAGGGCGGCGAGAGCGGCCACATCGCGGCGGATATGGTGGTGAACTGCGGCGGCATGTGGGCGCATGAGGTGGGCCGCATGGCGGGCGTGAACGTGCCGCTGCATGCGTGCGAGCACTTCTACATCGTGACGGAAGCCATTCAGGGGTTGAAACAGCTGCCGGTGCTGCGGGTGCCGGATGAATGCGCGTATTATAAGGAAGATGCGGGCAAAATGTTGCTGGGTGCCTTTGAGCCCAACGCGAAACCCTGGGGCATGGGCGGCATTCCGGCGGACTTCGAGTTTGACCAGCTGCCCGAGGATTTCGACCACTTCGAGCCGATCCTAGAGGCGGCGGTCGAGCGTCTGCCAATGCTGGCCGAAGCGGGCATCCATACGTTCTTTAACGGGCCCGAGAGTTTTACGCCCGACGATGCCTATCATCTAGGGTTGGCGCCTGAGCTGGATAACTTCTGGGTGGCGGCTGGCTTCAATTCCATCGGTATCCAGTCCGCGGGCGGCGCGGGCATGGCGCTCGCACAGTGGATGGAAGACGGGCAGAAGCCCTTTGATCTGGGCGATGTGGATATTTCCCGGATGGAGCCGTTTCAGGGTAACAAAAGCTACCTTTACGAGCGCTCGACCGAGTCACTGGGCCTGCTTTATGCCGACCACTTCCCGTTCCGGCAGAAAGAAACCGCGCGGAAAATCCGCCGCTCGCCGGTCTATTGGCAGTTCCTCGATCGCGGTGCGGTCATGGGCGAGTTTGCAGGCTGGGAGCGGCCCAACTGGATCGCCAAGCCGACGCAGACGCCGGAGTATGAGTACAGCTGGAAACGGCAAAGTTTCTTCAACAACATCGCCGAAGAGCACACCGCGATCCGCAACAATGTCGGCATGTATGACATGTCCTCCTTCGGCAAGATTCGGGTCGAGGGGCGGGATGCCACGGCCTTCATGAACTACGTGGGCGGCGGGCAGTACGACGTGCCGGTGGGCAAGATCGTCTACACCCAGTTTCTGAACCCGAACGGTGGGATCGAGGCGGATGTGACGGTGACGCGGGTCAGCGAGACCGCTTATCTGGTGGTCACGCCAGCGGCGACGCGTTTGGCCGATGAGACCTGGATGCGCCGTCATGTGGGTGATTTCAACGTGGTGATCACGAATATGACGGCGGGTGAGGCCGTGTTGGCGGTCATGGGCCCCAATTCCCGCGCCCTGCTTAATCTGGTGTCGCCGAATGATTTCTCCAATGAGGTGAACCCGTTCGGGACAGCGCAGGAAATCGAGATTGGCCATGGCTTGGCGCGGGTGCACCGGGTCACTTACGTGGGTGAGCTGGGCTGGGAGGTCTATGTCTCCTCCGAGATGGCGGCGCATGTCTGTGAAACGCTGATCGAAGCCGGGGCGGATCTAAACCTGAAACTCTGCGGCATGCATATGATGGACAGCTGCCGGATGGAAAAGGGCTTCCGCCACTTCGGGCATGACATCACCTGTGAAGATCATGTGCTTGAGGCAGGGCTTGGATTTGCGGTGAAGACTGACAAGCCGGATTTCGTGGGCCGTGACGCGGTGCTGCGCAAGAAAGAGGAAGGCCTGAAGAACCGACTGGTGCAGTTCAAGCTGACCGACCCGGAAGCGCTGCTCTATCACAACGAGCCTGTGATGCGGAACGGCGAGCTTGTTGGATACCTGGCATCCGGCGCGTATGGGCATACGCTGGGCGGCGCGATGGGGCTAGGCTATGTGCCGTGCGAAGGCGAAGCAGCTGCTGAGGTGCTGGCGTCCGAGTATCACATCGACGTGGCTGGTACGCTTGTGAAGGCCGAAGCCTCTTTGAAACCGATGTACGATCCCAAGTCTGAGCGCGTAAAGGTCTGAGGCTGGCGTGGCCCGGGCACGGTCCCCGCAATGAGGGACGTAGGTGTCGGGCCACTGCGCCTCCTGCGGGGCGACGAGGGTTGAACATCCCGCCCGCATCTGCGAGCAGGCGCCATGAACGATGCCTATGACCCGCCCCAGGACCCCTTGGTGGTTTTGCATGAAGATGCCGAAGTGCTGCTGGTCGACAAACCGGCGGGGCTCCTGTCGGTTCCGGGCAAAGGTCCGGAGCTGGCGGATTGTTTGCTCACACGGGTTCAGGCGGCCTTTCCCGACGCATTGCTGGTGCACCGCCTCGACCGCGACACATCCGGGGTTATGATCTTTGCCCTGACCCCACATGCGCAACGCCATCTTGGGCTGCAATTCGAAAAGCGCATGACCAAGAAAACCTATGTTGCGCGGGTCTGGGGTGTGCCGCAGGCAAAATCGGGGACTGTCGATCTGCCCCTGATCGTGGATTGGCCAAACCGGCCGAAGCAGATGGTCTGCCACGAGACAGGAAAACCCGCGCAAACCGACTGGCGGGTGCTCAAGGACGAAGGCGATACTGCGCGGGTCCGGCTCCAGCCGCGCACGGGGCGCAGCCATCAGTTACGGGTGCACATGCTGAGCCTCGGTCATCCGATCCTCGGTGATCCCTTTTATGCCACGGGGCCTGCGCGCGCCTATGATCGTCTGATGCTGCACAGCCAGGAACTTCGGTTCAACCACCCGCAAGGGGGTCACTCGACCAAGGTCCGCGCGCCGCTGCCTTTCTGAAAATCCACCTGATGCACCGAGTGAGAAGGAATCACTTGACGTGATACCATATGGTTTCATAAAAGAGATACCGTAAGGTATCATATAGGAGGACACATGCCCCCGGTACAATCCACTTTCCGCGCTTTGGCGGATCCGACACGGCGCAATATTCTGGTCATGCTGCGCGACCGCGATCTGACGATTGCCGAGGTTGCGGAAAATTTCGACATGACCCGCGCCGCTGTCAAAAAGCACCTGACCGTGCTCAGCGATGGCGGCCTGATCACCGTTCGCGCCAGCGGGCGGGAGCGTATCAACACGCTCAACCCCAAGGGGGTCAACCCGGTTGTGGACTGGCTCAAGGTCTTCGACATCTTCTGGGATGACCGCCTGGCCACACTGAAATCTGAAATTGAAAAGGACAAAACATGACCAACCCAGTATTGCGCAAAACGATTTTCCTCAGAGCCTCGCGGGCGGAAGTATGGGACTACCTCACGGATCCGGAAAAGCTGGCCAAATGGTTCCACGCGCCCAAGCACACGCTGGCCGAAGGGCAAAAGCTGGAAATGTACGGCACCACCAGCGGTGATCTGCTAATCTGGGGCGACGTCAAGGTCGCGCGTGCGCCGGAATATCTGGAGCATACATTTACGGTGAAGCCGATGGGGGATGCTGTGAGCCTGGTGAAATGGACCCTTTCCGAAGTGCCCGGGGGCACGCAGCTGTCGCTGGAGCATTCCGGCTTGCCTGCGGCTGCCGAAGCCTTCGATCTGGTGCTGTCGCTCGACAAAGGTTGGGATGGTCATTTCATGCAGATGCGCGAAGCCATCCACGAGCCTGTGCCCGCCTAAACACCTGGCCGCCCGATCCGGGCGGCCACGCTTCGCTTTGGCGCAAATGTGACGAACCGCCTTGGAAAAATTCCTGCCAAGGCGACTTGCGCAGGAAGCGGGTCGCATCGCCCTAGGCTGCTGATCTATGCCGCTTCCATGTTTAACACATGGAGGCGAGCATGGTTCTAAAAGGAAAATCTATCATCATAACGGGCGCCAGCAGTGGGATTGGCGCCGCGGCAGCGAGGCTTTTTGCGCAATCGGGCGGCAAAGTCACCTTAGGCGCGCGGCGGGGCGACCGGTTGGCGGCCCTCGTCGATGAGATCACACAAGCAGGCGGTGAGGCTGTGTGTCTGGCCGGGGATGTGGGCGATGCCGTCTATGCGGAGGAGCTTGTGTCCTTGGCGGAAACCGCATTTGGCGGGTTGGATGCAGCCTTCAACAATGCCGGCGTGACCGGAGATATGGGGCCGCTGCCGGAGATGGCCGAGGCGACGTGGCACCAGGTGCTTGCAACAAATCTGACCAGCGGGTTCTTTGCGGCAAAAAATCAAATCCCCGCCCTGCGCAGACGCGGCGGGGGATCTATCGTTTTTACCTCGTCATTCGTCGGCCATACCATCGGTCTTCCCGGTATGGCGGCCTATGCATCTGCCAAAGCCGGTCTGATCGGTCTGGCACAGGTCCTGGCCGCAGAACATGGTCCTGAAGGGATACGGGTCAACGCGCTTTTGCCCGGGGGGACCAATACGGAAATGGCAGGGGATGATCCGGAGGCGATTGAGTGGATCAAAGGGCTTCACGCTCTCAAAAGAATGGCTGAGCCGCTGGAAATCGCCCAGGCCGCGCAGTTCTTGATCTCGGATCAGGCGTCGTTTGTCACCGGCACAGCGATGATCGCGGATGGCGGCAATTCGATCAACAAGACCTGACCAGGGTCACCATAAAAAGGTCACCCCAGCGTATCGGGGTGACCTGAAGGGGCTCGTCAAAAGAGAAAGGCGCTATTCGGCAGCCCAGCCAGAGACGGCTTTGACCTCGAGGAATTCCTCAAGACCGAAAACACCGCCTTCGCGACCATTGCCCGACTGCTTGTAGCCACCAAAGGGCGATCCTTGCGCAAAACCCTGACCGTTGGTTTCGACCATACCGGACCGCAAGCGGCGCGCGACGCGACGGCGTTGTTCATCATCGTCTGTCTGGACGTAGTTGGTGAGGCCGTAAGGCGTGTCATTGGCGATGGCGATGGCCTCTTCTTCACTCTCAAAGGGGATGATCGACAGCACCGGGCCAAAGATCTCTTCGCGCGCGATGGTCATCTCGTTGGTGACATCCGCGAACACGGTTGGTTTTACATAGTAGCCACGGTTCAACCCGTCCGGTCGACCCAGACCGCCCGCCACCAGCCGGGCTTCGCCCATGCCGACCTCGATGAGCTTCTGGATCTTGTGGAACTGCGTCTCGGAGACCACTGGTCCGATGTGCTTGCCTTCCTCAGAGGCCGGACCGACATGGGTATTGATCGCGGTCTCTGCGGCCATCTCAACCGCCTCGTCATAACGCGACCTGTGCACCAGCATCCGCGTTGGCGCGTTACACGACTGGCCGGTATTGCGGAAACAGCGGATCGCACCCGCCTTGGCGGCCTTGGGGTGCGCATCCTCAAAGATGATGTTGGCGCCCTTGCCACCCAGTTCAAGGCTGACCCGCTTGAGCGTATCCGCAGCGGCCTTGGAAATGGCGATGCCGGCGCGGGTGGAGCCGGTGAAGCTGACCATATCAACGCCGGGATGCGCTGAGAGTTGACTGCCTACACCCGCGCCATCGCCATTGACCATGTTGAAGACGCCCGCGGGGAAGCCCGCCTCATGTACAAATTCCGCGAAGAGCAGACCCGACAGCGGCGCGATTTCTGACGGCTTCAGCACCATGGTGCAGCCCGTCGCCATTGCGGGCACAGCCTTGAGGATGATCTGGTTCATCGGCCAGTTCCACGGTGTGATCAACGCGCAAACACCGATGGGTTCCAGCAGGGTCTTTTCCGTGGCGGTGAAGTCCCGCTCAAAGCTGAAGTCCTCGAAAGCTTTCAGGAATCCACCAAGGTGCCAGCTGCCTGCCCCGACCTGTTGCGCTCGGCTGAGATCAATCGGGGCGCCCATTTCCATCGACATGGCCTGCGCCATCTCTTCAGACCGCGCGTTGTAAACCTCCAACAGCTTCCGCATCAGCGCGGTACGCTCTTCCTTGCTGGTCTGCGACCAGCTGTCAAAGGCCGCGCGCGCCGCGGCAACCGCTGCATCCGTGTCCGCTTGATCGCCCAGGGAAATCACCGCGCATTGTTCCTCGGTGGAAGGGTCGATGACGGCGAAATCCTTCGCTTTTGCGGGCGCGACCCATTGGCCGTTGATATAGAAATCACGTTTTTCCAACATGGGTTCTCTCCTGTTTCTGTGGCGCCGATACTGCGGCGTGGATGGTTTAGCGGCACTCTGTCACTGGGGGCGAACCTCTGCAAGAGAGGGGATGAAAGACCCGCGCGAAGCCATTAGGTTAACGGCACGAGTCGCTCACAACATTGCTCCGGAGGACACTATGGGCTTGCGCATCAACGACACTGTGCCGAACTTAACGGTCGAAACAGACCACGGCACGATAGAATTGCACGATTGGATCGGCGACAGCTGGGCAATCCTGTTTTCACACCCCAAGGATTTTACGCCCGTGTGCACCACCGAATTCGGTGCCGTGGCGCAATTGGCCGACGAATGGGAAAAGCGCGGCACCAAGGTAATCGGCGTATCGGTGGACGGTGTCGAGGATCACAAGAAGTGGAAAGGGGACATCGAAACCTTTGGTGGCGCCAAGGCCGGGTTCCCGATCATCGCGGATGATGGTCTGGAAGTGTCCAAGGCCTTTGATATGCTACCTGCCGAGGCCTACATGCCCGATGGCCGGACGCCAGCCGACAGCGCGACGGTAAGGTCGGTGTTTATCATTGGCCCGGACAAGCAGCTGAAGCTCAGCATGACCTACCCGATGACCGTGGGCCGCAATTTTGCTGAAGTGCTCCGCGCTCTGGACGGGTTGCAGATGTCGATTGGCAAAGGGGTCGCGACCCCGGCGAATTGGAATGTCGGCGATGATGTGATCATCCCAGCCACCGTATCGGACGAGGATGCGACGGCGAAGTTTGGCTCGTTCAACAAGATCCTGCCCTATCTGCGCACGACCAAAGCGCCAGAATAGCGATTGGCGCGGGCGGTGCAGTCTGCACCGCCCGGCGTTTCAGGCCGCGCGTTTGGTTTTGCGCCGGGCGATTAACCCAAACGCACCAAGACCTGCAACCAACAGCGGCAACCCTGCGGGCAGCGGCACGGGGGCGGGCATTTGACCCTCCAGCGACGCGATCACGCGTCGGCCAAATTCTTCCTGCACAAACCCGGTTGGGTGCACGCTGTCCCCAAAGAAGAAGTTTTCGGCCTGCGGCAGGTCCAACCCGATGATATTGCCCGCGTCATCAGTGACATAGACACAGCTGATGCCCGCATTCGCCGTGAAGGACGGTGTGCAGGGTTCCGACACGTTGATGCCGTTGAGTGCGGATGTGGCAATGAAATCCTCAAGGAAGGCGGCCTGGTCGAAAACGCTGATCTGGATGTCTTCATCCAGCGTTTCGATCCCGGGCGCCACACCGGCAAGTGCCGCGGCCAAGGTCTCATTGAAGGCAAGTGAGGCCAATTTCGCAAAGGACGGATCGGCGGACAGGAATTCCAACTGGAGCGCTGCGGCGCGGATGTCATCCAACGGCGCGCCTGCCGTGATCAACGCGTCCAATTCCGCCTGTGCCGCGCCAATCCCCCAGGCGCCAAAGGCCGGGGTTTTGCTGATGTCGGCGAGGTTCACCACCAGAAAGTCGTCAAAGGCGTCATTGCCCGCATGTAGCTTGTTGATCCCCGACACGATCGAGCCAACCGTTTCCGACGCCAGCGCGCCGATGCCTGCCGCCACACGCCCGGGAATTTCCAGGGGGTCGGAGGTGTTCAAAGCCTCTGCAACCACGTTCGGCAGTTTCTGAAAGATGTCATTGGCGCCGAACAGAACGGAGACAAGCGGGTTGTCACCCGGATCAGGGACGGTGGCCTGTGCGACCTGAACCTGCCCATCAAACGTTGAGATCGCACGGAGCTGGGCCAGTTGAGCGTCTTGCGCTGGCGTGCGCGGTGCGGGAAAGAACCCCTCATAGGGTGTCGTGTTTTCTGCGCCTGCCGTTGCGCCACCCAAAGCAAAGTTTCGGGTGTCTTTACCCGCATCGTTGAACACGTCCGCAAGGTATTCGGTCCAGACGCGGCCCGATGAAAACCGGCCATCGAGGCTGGGTGGCGTAAGCTGCGGCAGCTTGTCGTCCTGGCTGAGGCTGTCGCCAAAGGCGTAGTAGCTGGTAAAGGCCTCCAACCCCGGATCCGCCGATGCGACTGAGGCCGTGCTGAGGCCGATGGCAATGACTAATGTTCTGATCATGTGAACTCCCCCTCTCACAAAACTTCGCAAACGATACGCGGCGAATCTGCCCGCCGCCTAGGGTGACGCAGGGTGAGCCTACCGCACTGACGTTGCGTCGCGCGGCAATTTACGAAAAAAAGCCCCGGTGTTTCCACCGGAGCTCATCGCTTGGAGGCGGCAGTTGCCTGCCAGACGGATTATTCTTCCGCCGGGGCCTCTTCTTTCTTGATCTCTTCGCCGGTTTCCTGGTCGACGACTTTCATCGACAGGCGCACCTTGCCGCGGTCATCAAAGCCCAGCAGTTTGACCTTCACTTCCTGTCCCTCTTTGAGGACGTCGGAAGGGTGGTTCAAACGGCGGTTTTCGATCTGGGATACGTGCACCAGACCGTCGCGCTTGCCAAAGAAGTTCACGAAGGCGCCGAAGTCGACGATTTTCACGACCGTACCGGTATAGACCATGCCCTCTTCGGGCTCGGCCACGATGGAGTGGATCATGTCGTAGGCTTTCTTGATCGAATCGCCGTTCGGGGACGCGATCTTGATGGTGCCTTCGTCGTTGATGTCCACTTTGGCGCCGGAAACCTCCACGATTTCGCGGATGACTTTACCACCGGAACCGATCACTTCGCGGATTTTATCCGTTGGGATCTGCATGGTTTCGATGCGGGGTGCGTGGATCGAGAAGTCCGCAGCACCGGTCAGCGCTTTATTCATCTCGCCCAGAATGTGCATCCGACCGTCCTTGGCCTGTGCCAGGGCTTTCTCCATGATCTCGGGCGTGATGCCTGCGATCTTGATGTCCATCTGCAAGCTCGTGATGCCGTTTTCGGTACCTGCAACCTTGAAGTCCATGTCGCCCAGGTGGTCTTCATCCCCCAGAATGTCCGACAGGATCGCGTAGGAACCGTCCTCTTCGAGGATCAGACCCATGGCCACACCGGCCACCGCCGATTTCAGCGGCACGCCCGCGTCCATCATCGACAAGGACCCACCGCAAACGGACGCCATGGAGGACGACCCGTTCGATTCGGTGATCTCGGAGACCACGCGCACGGTGTAGGGGAAGTCGGTGGCTGCTGGCAGCACCGCTTGCAGCGCGCGCCAAGCCAGTTTCCCGTGGCCAATCTCGCGGCGTCCGGGAGGGCCCACGCGACCCGCTTCACCAACCGAGTAGGGCGGGAAGTTGTAGTGCAGCAGGAAGTTGGATTTGAAGTTGCCGTGCAGCGCGTCGATGAATTGTTCATCGTCGCCGGTGCCCAGCGTGGTCACGACCAGTCCCTGCGTTTCACCGCGGGTGAACAGTGCAGAACCGTGGGTCCGTGGCAGCAGGCCTGTTTCACAGACGATGTCGCGGATTTCGTCGGTTTTCCGACCATCGATGCGCTTGCCGGTTTTCACCACGTCGCCGCGCAGGATGGAGGCCTCAAGACCCTTCATCGCGGAGCCGAGGTTGGGATCTTCCAACTGCTCTTCGGACAGGGCGGCGGTGATCGTTTCACGGGCCGCAGCAACGGCTGTCGTGCGTTCCTGCTTGTCCGAAATCGCGAAGGCTGCGCGCATCTCTGTCTCGCCTGCGGCTTTGACAGCAGCAGACAACTCAGAATAATCGGCAGGGGCGAAGTCAAACGGTTCTTTCGCGGCGTCTTCGGCCAGCGAAATGATCAGGTCGAGCACCGGCTGGATCGCATCATGCGCGAATTTCACCGCGCCGAGCATTTCGGCCTCGGACAGCTCATAGGCTTCGGATTCGACCATCATCACGGCGTCTTTGGTCCCGGCCACCACCAGATCAAGGCGCTGTTCAGGGTTCAGGCGCAGATCCTGCATGTCATCGACAGTTGGGTTCAGAACATATTCGCCGTCCTCGAAACCAACGCGTGCACCGGCAATCGGGCCCATGAAGGGCGCGCCGGAGATGGTCAGCGCCGCGGAGGCCGCAATCATCGCCACCATATCGGGGTCATTGACCAGATCGTGGGAAAGCACGGTGCACATCACCAGTACTTCGTTTTTGAAGCCGGGGACAAACAGCGGGCGGATCGGACGGTCGATCAGACGCGCGGTCAGGGTCTCTTTTTCAGTTGGGCGCGCTTCGCGCTTGAAAAAGCCACCCGGTACCTTACCGGCGGCGTAGTATTTTTCCTGATAGTGCACGGTCAGCGGAAAGAAATCCTGACCGGGTTTTTGTTTCTTGGCAAAGGTGACGTTTGCCATGACGCTGGTTTCGCCCAGCGTTGCAATCACCGACCCATCCGCCTGACGGGCCACTTTTCCAGTTTCCAGTGTGAGCGTCTCTTCGCCCCACGGCATCGATTTTTTCGTTTCGTTGAACATCTAGGTTCCTCAAGTTGGCCCATTGGCCATTTGCATAGGGGGCGTATTCCCCCTGACCTCGGTATCTTATTTATCTGGCGCTGAGGTCCGGGCGCCGGCTTTCAGATTGCGCGTACGTACACGAGAATGGGGGGCTTGGAAAGGGACGCTTTACGCAAGGTTCAGCCTTTGCGCCAAGGCCTTTGCGGTGGTTCTTTGTAGGAGGGCTGCGCGTCTGGAAAGAGCTCACCCGTCGCCATATCGGCATTGGCGCGGTCGAACCGTCGCATCCAGGGTTTCACCGGCGCAAAGTTCTGACCGCGCGTCCATACGAAATACCCCAGCGCCCCGCTGGCAGGGATGGGGTCGATGGCCTTGGGGTTCGACAGCAGCAGGCCTGCCTCGCCGCCAAACCATTCGCTGTCACTTTCGGTGATGATCTCGGTCACCTCAACCGTGCCGATGATTGCGCCGCGGATCAGCGTGTCCGGTCTGGGACAGGTCACGCCGTGCTGGGCCAACCGCCAATGCAGATAGCGGAACTCATCTTCTTTCAGGCCCGTGGCGGCATGGATGCAGATGCGGCCCGGCACCATCCGGCCCGCCCGGATCGATCCCAGCGACCGGTTCTCGACCACCTTGCCGCCGTGAATGATCGCCCAGGCGGAAGGCTGGCGCACGGAAAGTGCAAGACGCGGCAGATCACACATGCTTGGGAGATAGCGCCGCGCGGGTCGGCGTCACACTTCTTTTTCGCCCAGAATGCGGGAAAAAAGGCCAACGACAAAGGCGGTGGTCATGCCGAACATCAAAATACCGGTGACCGAAATCATCGCGCCCTTGATCCGGTACCCGGGGCTGAGCACCACGTCGCCGTAGCCCACGGTGGTATAGGTGACGAGGGAATAGTAAATCGGTGCTTCATATCCGGGTAATGCGCCGATCACCCAAAGCGAAAAGGCGCAGATGTAGATTTGCACCGTATGGGAGCCGAGCAGGACCAGAAACAGTAGGCAGACCGTCACGATCTGATAGCGCGTGCTCCTGTCTGGCGAGAAGTATTCATGGGTGCGCAGGTGACGGATCATCCTTGCGATGACAAGGATGTGCAGCATGGCGCAGATCAACAGCACCGCACTGCCAAGGACGATCTGGAAAAGCACAAGCATCGATGATCCCATGTTTTCAGTTGCGCGACCCGCATTGGTTTACGAGGTCATTTCGGGGAAGTCCAACGCTCTCAGATCTGGGCAAGGGCCGCCAGGACAACCACCATCATCATCGAGAGTGCCATGGCGATGTTGATCATGCGTTGGGTGCGTTGGCGCAGGTTCATGCGGCGCAGGGTGATGCCAAGCCAGAGCCATGTGAAGTGAATGGGAATCCAGATTGCATTCACAATCAGGAATTTCAGGGCGATTTCGACGGTCAGATTCTGGGCCCAGAAACCGAAACCGGTGAAGAGGGCGGTGTTGACGGCATAGGCTTTGGGGTTGATGGCCTGCAACATGATGCCACCGACAATGCCCGGCGGGCTTGCCCGTTCGATAAAGGCGATCCTGCTGCCCGCAAAGGCGATGCGAAAGGCAAGGTAGGTCAGATAGGCGATGGAGGCGGCAAAGAGGATGGTGCGCAGACGATCATCCGCCAGTATCGCGGCGGTCAACCCGCTGACGATGGCCACGCAGACGAGATTGGTGCCGATGAAGAGGCCCACAACGTAGCGTGTGCCGACACGCGCGCCAAAAGCCGCCCCCACACCTGCGGTGGAGAGGACGCCGGGCCCGGGTGTGATCATCAGGAAGAAGACGGCAGCGGCGAAGGTCAACATGGGCGGATCATAGGGTGGCGCCTGCCGCGGTAAAGGTCTGTTTGCATATGAAAAAACCACGCCGGATGGGGCGTGGTTTGCTCTCAAACTGAACCGGGTGCTGGACCGCAGGTTTGCCACGCAAACCCACTTGTCCGCACTCGGAGAAAATCGCGCTGCGATTTGTCTCCGGGATTATCTCCGGAGGCCCAGACGCTTGATGAGATCCTGATAGCGCGCTTCGTCCTTGGCTTTGGTGTAATCCAGAAGCTTACGACGGGTTGCGACCATCTTCAGCAGACCACGGCGACCGTGGTTGTCTTTCTTGTGCGTCTTGAAGTGCTCTGTCAGCGTCGCGATGCGCGAGCTTAGGATGGCAACCTGAACTTCGGGCGACCCTGTGTCACCTTCTTTGGTTGCGAATTCTTTCATGACGCGGGCTTTTTCTTCAGCAGTAATCGACATCGGGGTCTCCTTTTCAAAAGAGTTTCAGGAATGGCGCAGGCCGGGATGTCGTCCAGCACAGGCCCGTGGAGAAATCGCCAAAGACAATAGATTCCCGATGGCGATGCGCGCGTATAGACGCAGCACCGGGAAATGGCAAATGCTGAATTGTGAAATCCTGCGCTCAGACCGCGCGGCTTTGCGTCCGGAAGTTCGCCACTGCGGGCGCCAGACCAATGATGATGGCGGAGCTCAGCGGGATCAGCGTCAGATCGGCAACGCTCATCTCCGCATCGCCATATACTTCGGCCACGTTTTCGCCATTCATCGAAACCTGCATGACCTCCGGATCGTCTGGATCCGGTGCAACATCGACGTCGGGTTCGATGGTTCCTGCATCCGTATCGTCCCAAACCAGCATCAGGCTTTCTGTCTCGGCGGAGTAATCCAGGATTTCGGCACCCGATCTTTCAGTGATCCAGTCGGACAGGGAGAGGTCAAAGGCGTTTTCTTCCTCTAGTTCGTCCGGGATCGGATCCTGCAAAATCAAGGGCTGAACGTTAGTGGTGCCCGGTTCGGGCGCGGCGGGGCCTTCTGCTGTGTCGAATTCCGCCATGACCTCGTTCAGGATGTCGTCGCCCCATCCATCCGTTGTGGTGGAGGCCGGGGCAGCTTCTGGTTCAACGAATTCGGTTCCCGAGGCCAACAAACCGCCAGCGGCGTCGCTTTGCGTGTGAATCTCTTGCAGCATGTCGGTGGCACCATCAGCGTGGATTTCTTCTGCTTCGAGCACTTCGTCTTCCTCTTCGATTTCAGAAGACTTCAGACCCACGAAAGACGCCGCGCCGACACCGGCCAACCCCATCAAACCAGCCAACCACAGCATGACTCAACACCTTTTCTTCGCAACCCACACAACGCATTACACCGGCAATTTTGCCGACACTTGCGCACCCTTATGCGCTTTTTTAGGTGGAAATCCTCACCAACAGGTTAATGCCCGTCCGCAGCGATCCAGGGTTCGGGTTGTTTGGCGTATGGCAGATAGAGCGGATGGCGCGGGTGTCCCTTCTTGGTGAGACCCAGATGGAACATCTTAATTTCGGCCTGGCGCAGCAAGTGCGCGACCTGTTCCCCGCGCTGCCGATGGGCGCCATGCACCCCCCAGGCGGCGATGATCTGATCCGCCCATCGGGCCGCTGCGAGCAGGAGCTCATCGTTTTCCGGGCCAACCGGCGCCTTGGCGCGCCGCATGGCAAATGGATCCGTGTCGCGCCAGCCGAATATATTTGTGACCCGAAAGGCCCCAAACCCCAGATGCCGTGCGCGCCGCTCACACCGCTCCACCGTCGGGTCGTTCTTGATCTCATCCGCTTTCGACGGGTTGAGCATCACGAAATTCACGCGGGGTCCATTGCCGTCCCACACCCGGGTGAGGCTGTAGCGATAGGATCCGCAGTCTGAATAGACCGCTTCGGACCATTTTTCGGCGTCTTCATGGGTTCGGATCAGCATGCGCGGGTGATGCCAGCGCGGTCAATCCATGGCAAGAGCGCAAAAAAGGCCGCCCGGTCGGGGCGGCCTGTGTAGCAGTTTAGTCCGTGATTATCCCAGGGCGGCAACGCGCTTGCGGGGCAGGTCAAACACCTCGCCACGCAGTTCCAGCACGGCGGCGGCGACAAGCGCGTAGACCACGTGACCCCAGAGCGCCACCCAGGTGATGCCGGTGAAGCCGAGGAACGGTTTCATGCCTGCGACCAGATGCGCCATGCCGTAAAGGGCAAAGACCCATAGTGCCACGCCATAGACCGCCGCAGTGATGCTCCAGTGCAATTGCGGCAGAACCGCCCGTTGGATCGGCCGGGCAATGGCGAAATATCCGATGACATAGAAGAGCAGGCCCGTGACCGTGTGCAGCAGGTAGGCCGCGCCGGAAGGTGCAGCGCCAAAGACGGATTTCAGCGTGGCACCGGCAAGGCCAACGGGGGCCAGTTTGGCGTAGCCAAAGAGCGGGCTGAGCGCTTGGCCAAAGGTATCGAATGCGATGGTGGCAAAGGCGCCGGCGGTTAGGATCGAGAGCAGTGTGCGTTGCATGTCGGTATCTCCATGTTGGATCAGAAGTTTGCGTCTGACCCCGATATGGCAGTGCGCGCCTGCGATGTGCAGTCTCCTCACACAGGGCTTACCGAGAGGCTGATTTTCGTAATAATTTCTGTAATAAACACCGAAATCTGCTGACATCGGCGCGAGGTTTGCGACAGATTGTAATATTCGGAACCGATCAGTTCTTTATGTTCAGCACACGTGTCGGGTGCAGCTCGCCGGATTTGTAGCGCCCGATGGCCAAGGCCTGCCCTTCGTAGGAGGCCCAGCACTCCTCGCCGTAGTCCACATCCGTCGCCAGAACCATGCCGGGATTGCCATTGCGCAGGCGCGTGGCTCCTTCTGGCGTGGCCTTGACCTCGGCCATGTCGACAAAGGCCTCTTCGACGGGACGCAGGTGGCCGTCGAGCGCCGAAGTGCGGGCGATTTCTTCAATCTGTTCCAGCGTGATGCCGTCGTCGGCCTCGAAGGGGCCGGACCAGATGCGCCGCAATGCGCGTACATGGCCATAGCATCCAAGCGCGTTCCCCAGATCGCGGGCGATGGACCGCACATAGCCGCCCTTGCCGCAGGTCAGCTCCAGGGTCACGTGATCTTCATCCGGTCGGTCGATCAACAGCAGGCTGTCGACATAGAGCGGGCGAGCGGCAATCTCCATGGTCTCGCCATCACGGGCCCGTTTGTAGGCACGTTCGCCGTCGATCTTCACGGCGGAAAACTGCGGCGGCACTTGCTCGATGTCGCCAATGAATGTGCTCAGAACCGCTTTGATTTCCTCGTCGGTGGGCCGCAGATCGCTGGTAGCTATGACCTCACCCTCAGCGTCATCTGTATTGGTCGCCTGACCAAGCCGGACGATAAATTCATAGGCTTTGAGGGCATCGGTTATGTAGGGCACGGTTTTTGTGGCCTCCCCAAGGGCCACGGCCAGAACCCCCGTCGCATCGGGGTCAAGGGTACCTGCGTGACCCGCTTTCTTGGCATCCAGCGCCCAACGCACCTTGTTGACCACCGCCGTGGAGGTCAGCCCGGCGGGTTTGTCCACCACCAGCCAGCCGGAAATCTCTCTGCCATTGCGTCTGCGTCCCATGGTGTCCTCATTGGTTCTGCGACAGGCCCCATAGCGAGCGAATGCCTGCGGGGCCAGAGGTTTTTCGCGCCTCTGCAGTCTTTCGCCGCGATCGTTTCGTGTTTCGCCTATTCCGACGGGGCGACAACGCCGACGATTGGGCCCAGCCGGAACCCGATGTCATTGCGGTTCAGGTCCGGCGCATATAGCCGCGAGATATTGCCGTCGAAGTAGAGCGCATTCGGCGTTTTCAGCTGGTCCCGGAAAAGCCGCGCAAAATCGTAGAAATTCACCGGCGCGTCGGAGATGGCAAAGACCACCCGCTGCCCGTCCGCAGAGGTGCCGACGCCGTTGCGAATGAATTTCGAGGTGCCATCGGCCAGAAACCGGGGATGCAGCGCCCCGTCGATCACCAGCATCGGGCCGGATTGGGTGGCATCCTCGCAGGCAGGTGCGTCGCGCACATACTCAGATGTCTCAAACACGTCCGCACGGCCCTCGCGCAGACAGAAGACACCGTTCGGCAGCAACCCGAAGTTGCCCGGCCCGGCACTTTCGATCACGCGCATGACTTCCTCGCCATCTTCGAGGTAGTGACCAACGGGTGCGCGGTCTTCGTGATACATGCCCGCATTCATGGCAAAGCTCAGCTGTTTGCCCTCCGGCGCCAGCGCGCGGTCGATGGCAAGAAAGTGCCCCAGAACCGCGCCCGTTTCATCGTAGAGAAACAGTTGCAGATCCTCTTGCGCGGCATCCACCTCGCACACAGTGTATTGCGTGTCGTCGAAAGTGATGGACTGGCACTCAACGGCCGCGGCGGTCTGCGCCATGACGGCAAAAGCCCCAGCCAACGCCAAGCGCATCATTCCGGCCCGCGCTCCTCGGACGCATCGTTGCCCGTATCACGCCGCACGTCCTCGCGGTTGAGCATTTCGCGCGTCTCATCCATCCGGTCGAAAGTTTCGTCGAGCTGGAAGCGCAGATCGGGGGCAAATTTCAGCGACAGCTTCTTGGAAACAACGCGCCGCAGCTCGCCCTTGTTGCGTGCCAGCAGCCCGATCACCTCATCCCGGCCCTGTCCACCCAGAGGCAGCACGTAGGCGGTCGCAATCCGCAAATCGGGCGAGGTGCGCACTTCGCCCACCGTGATCGACAAACGGTTCAGCTCCGGGTCGTGCACATCGCCGCGTGCCAGCACATCAGAGAGGGCACGCCGGATCAGCTCTCCAACTCTGAGTTGTCTTTGTGAGGGGCCTGCGCCCTCGTGAAACTTGTTCTTTCCCATAGAGGTCATCTAAGCGGTCATCGTCCCTTTGCCAAGCAAGTGCTGCCGCGATAAGCAGGGCGGGTTCAGCGGAAAACGGAGCATGGCATGAGCAAGTCGATGGGAATGGTGGTGACAGGCGTTTCCGGCCGCATGGGCCAGATGTTGGTCGAGACCATCGCGGCTTCGGCGCGCGCGCATCTGATCGGGGCCGTTGAGCGATCTGGTCACGCTTGGCTGGGGCGCGATTTGGGCGCGGCGATGGGGGGCGCTGAGACCGGCGTGAAGGTGGTTGAGAACATCGCCGAGGTGCTCGGCGACGCTGACGTCGTGATCGATTTCACGGCACCTGCAGCCACGATTGCGTTTTCCAGAGCCGCAGCGCAGGCCAATGTGGCGCATGTAATCGGAACGACGGGCATGACCGCAGATGAGATTGCGGAGCTGCCCCCTGCTTCGGAGGGTGCGCTGATCGTGCGGGCCGGGAACATGAGCCTGGGTGTCAACCTTCTGGTGCAATTGACCAAAAAGGTGGCTGCGGCGCTGGACGCAGATTACGACATCGAAGTGATCGAGGCGCACCACAACCAAAAGGTCGATGCGCCCTCAGGCACCGCGTTGATGCTGGGTGAAGCCGCCGCCGAAGGCCGCGGTGTTGTGCTGGAGGATGTCTCGGACCGTGCGCGCGATGGGATTACCGGTGCGCGCAGGCGCGGTGAGATCGGATTTGCGGCCATCCGAGGTGGCGACATCGTGGGGGAGCACGACGTGATGTTTGCCGCAGCGGGTGAGCGCATCACCCTGCGGCATGTGGCCTCGGATCGGTCGGTGTTTGCGCGCGGCGCTTTGAAGGCCGCGCTTTGGACGCAGGGCAAAGCGCCGGGGCATTATGACATGCTCGATGTGCTGGGGCTGTCTGAGCAATAATTTGCTGGTGGCAGGCATTGTTTTTGAACCAAATGGGTCTGCGCCACGTATCTTTTTCAAAGCACATATGCGGAGCCTGTGAAGATGCGCCTTACTTTCTTGATGACTGCGAGTATCGCCCTTGTGATCGGGACGTCTGCGGCGGCTGAATTCACCAAGGTGGACAGCGAGGCGCAGTTTGTGTCGCTGATTTCAGGTAAAGAGCTGCGGCGCCCTTTTGTTAAGCTGGAAGTATCCCCCGAAGGCGAGATTTCCGGTATCGGCGCGGCCTGGGCTGTGTCGGGGAATTGGACGTGGCGCGAGGGGTATTTCTGTCGCGACCTCTTTTGGGGCGGCGATGCCTTGGGGTATAACTGCCAGGAAGTTCAGGCCAAGGACAACCGCATCAAATTCACATCTGACAAAGGCGCTGGCGATTCCGCTGAATTTCGCCTGAAGTGATTTAACGCAATCTTGATCCAAAGGAACGCGCTGCGCGCGTACACGATACGCCCGTTCCGGGCATTGGCGTTTGTTGCAACGGACGCGTTTCAGAAATCTACGGCCAGTCCCTTTTTTTCCCAATCACCATAGCGCACAGGCTCCGGCCCATCGCGCCCGCCAAGCTCGGGTGGCAGATCCAGCGCTTTGGCCTTTTTGCGGCGTTCTTCTGCTTCAGCCAATGCGCGCTGCGCCGCTGGGGGCAGTTGGGGCGGCTCATGGTTTTCTGCGTCGTCAGCCATTTGGTCACTTTCCGATGGGTCTGCCCTTGATATACGCCGCACATTGGCGCAGACAACCCGCCACCACCAAAGGAGCCACTGAGATGTCCGACACCGGCGTTCCGGCACGCAGAAGCGCCGTTTACCTGCTTGACCAGATATTGGGCGAGGGGCGGCTGATGTCGGAGCTGATGGGAGCGGGGGTTCTCGACAAGTTACCCGTGGAGGACCGCGCGCGGGCCGCGCGACTGGCTCAGGATACATTGCGTGGTCTGGAGCGTGCAGATCGGCTTTTGCAAAAACATCTCAACAAATATCCACCCCTGACCGTGCGCAATGCACTGCGTGTTGGCACGGTGGAGCTTTGCCAGGGCGCGGCGGCGCATGGTGTTGTGAATGCGATGGTTGAACTGGTGTCGCGTCACAATCGGTTGGGTCATCTGAAGGGGCTGACAAACGCGGTTTTGCGCAAAATCGCGGCGGATGGACCCGACGCCTGGAACGCGCTGCGGTCGCCAAGACTGCCCAAGTGGCTGCGCGGGCCGTTGGTTCAGGCCTGGGGGCCAGAGGCGATGACGGCGATGGAAGCCGCGCATTTTGCCGGTGCGCCTTTGGATTTAACTGCCAAAAACGATGTGGCGGCGGTTGCGGCGGCGACAGGTGGTACGGTTCTGCCCACAGGGTCGGTGCGGATCAAGGACGCCGGGCAGGTGTCAGCCATGCCTGGATTTGCTACGGGAGAGTGGTGGGTGCAGGACGCGGCGGCGGCTTTGCCGGTTCAGATCCTTGCGCCGCAAGCGGGTGAAAGCGTGCTGGATCTCTGCGCCGCACCGGGTGGCAAGACGATGCAACTGGCCGCCGCTGGTGCCGATGTCACCGCCGTTGACGATTCTGCGGGCCGGATGGCACGGTTGAGAGACAACCTTGCGCGCACCGGCCTCAAGGCGCGCTTGGTCGTCGAGGACGCGCGTGAGGCGACCGGTCAATATGACGCCATTCTGCTCGATGCGCCCTGTTCTGCGACGGGCACGATCCGGCGCCATCCGGATTTGCCCCATGCCAAAGACGGCTCGGAGTTCGCGGATCTGATCGACCTGCAGGCGCAATTGATCGATCACGCGTGGTCCCTGCTGAAACCGGGTGGGCGCATGGTCTTTTGCACCTGTTCGCTGCTGCCGGATGAAGGTGAAGTGCAGGTGGATGAGGCCCTGGCGCGCCATGCGGATATGCAGACCGACGAAGCAGCGCTCGACCGCCCCGGCGTCGACGCGGCATGGCGCACAACCGAAGGCGGGTTGCGGCTGCGGCCTGACTTGTGGCCTGTTCTCGGCGGTATGGATGGCTTTTACATGGTGTGTTTGCGCAAGACCGCATGAAGGTAATGCTCTGCAGCGGGCAAAATCTGACGACATCAAATATATTCCGGTGACTCGCTCAACCTGTCGCGCTAACATGCCGCAAAGCGCCGTCAGAGCGCGCCCAGGCAGAGACCCACATGTCCGAAACCAGAAGTTTTGCCGCCCGCAAGGTGCATTTTCTAAACCGCTGGCACGCTGCGCGTGCGGGCCGGATGCGCGCGCAGGCTGTGGGGTTCGTATCCTCACCAGAACCCCGCACAATCGGGAGCTTCGCCAAGGGGCGGCAACTGCTGGCGGGAAATTTTCTCTTTGCCGGTCACCTCTTGGAGCACAAAGACATTGACCTCTGGGACCTGCCTGCCCCCAACGTTGACTATGAACAGGAAATTCATGGCTTTGCCTGGCTGGACGATCTGGCCGCAGTGGGAGACCTGCCCGCAAGGGCGGCGGCGCGGCGCTGGTTGTGGGGCTGGATTGACCGCTACGGGCGTGGGCGCGGTGCGGGCTGGACGCCGGATCTGACGGGACGGCGGCTCATCCGCTGGATCAACCACGCGCTCTTCATGCTGCAGGGCAATGACGCCCCCGACAGCGATGTATTTTACCGCAGCCTGCATCAGCAGACCCATTTTCTGGCCAAACGCTGGCATGGCGCGGCAAGCGGATTGCCCCGGTTCGAGGCCTTGACGGGTCTGATTTACGCGGGGTTGTCGCTGGAAGGGATGGAGACAGTGGCGATGCCGGCGGTGAATGCGCTGGCCCGGGAATGCAGCACGCAGATCGATCATCAGGGTGGTCTGCCGACGCGCAACCCCGAAGAATTACTGGACGTTTTTACCTTGCTGACATGGGCGGCGGCGGCACTGTCAGATGCGGGGCATGCCACGCCCGAGGAACATCTGGAGGCCATTGAACGGATTGCGCCAACGCTGCGCACATTGCGCCACGCCGATGGTGCGCTGGCGCGGTTCCATGGGGGCGGGCGCGGTCCTGAAGGGTGGCTGGATCACGCGCTGGCGCAGGCAAAGGTCAAGACCCGGCAGCCGGATGGGTTGTCGATGGGGTTTGCGCGGCTCTCTGCCGGGCGGACCAGCGTCATCATCGATGCCAGCAAGCCGCCCAAAGGCCGCGCGTCCTATAATGCCCATGCATCGACCCTCGCGCTGGAACTGACCTCGGGGCGTCGGCCGCTCGTGGTCAACTGCGGCTCGGGCCGGTCATTCGGGCCGGAGTGGCGCCGTGCCGGGCGGGCCACACCGTCGCATTCGACGCTGTCGCTGGATGGCTATTCCAGCGCGCGTTTGGGGGATGTGGACCGGGCCACCGGGCGCGAGGAATTGATCGAGGCGCCCACGAAAGTGCCCATCGAGATTGGCCATGTCAGTGACGGGTTGCGGTTTCAGGGCGGGCACAACGGATTTGCCAGTACCCATGGGTTGACCCATGCACGCACGCTGGAGATGACATTCGACGGCCGCGCGATGGCCGGGGAAGATATGCTGCTGGCGCTTGATGATGGCGAGAAACGCCGGTTCGATCTGGCGCTGGATGCGACGCAGCTGCAGGGGATCGCCTTTGACATCAGGTTCCATCTGCACCCGGAGGTGGATGCGACGCTTGATCTGGGCGGGGCGGCGGTGTCCATGGCCTTGAAAAGTGGTGAGATCTGGGTGTTTCGCCACGATGGTGGGCAAAATCTGACCCTGCAGCCGTCGGTTTATCTGGAAACCGGGCGATTGAAGCCGCGCGGTGCAAATCAGATTGTCCTTTCGGGTAAGGCTATGTCATACGCCACGCGTGTCCGCTGGTCCTTGTCCAAGGCGCAGGAAACTGCGATTGGCGTGCGGGATCTGAGCCAGGATACGCCTGATCTGACCGAATAGCCTTAAAGGACCTGACACCCATGACCGACCTCGCTCCGCTGCGCCGCGCACTTCTTTCTGTGTCCGACAAGACGGGGCTGGTGGACTTCGGCCAGGCTCTGGCGGCGCGTGGGGTGGAGCTGCTCTCCACTGGCGGGACCGCGAAAGCGCTGCGCGATGCCGGGCTGGAGGTGCGTGACGTCGCCGACGTGACCGGATTTCCGGAAATGATGGACGGGCGCGTGAAGACCCTGCACCCGGTGGTGCATGGCGGGTTGCTGGCGCTGCGCGACAATGATGATCACGTGGCAGCCATGCAGGCGCATGACATCGGGCCCATCGATCTGGTGGTGGTGAACCTCTATCCGTTTGAGGCCACCTTAGCAAAGGGCGCGCCCTATGCTGAAATGATCGAGAACATCGATATTGGCGGGCCTGCAATGATCCGGTCGGCGGCGAAGAACCACGGGTTTGTCACGGTGGTCGTGGATGTGGAGGATTATGGCGCCGTGCTGGACGAGCTGGCCGCACAGGACGGGCAGACGACATATGCGTTGCGTCAGCGGTTGGCGCAGACGGCCTATGCGCGCACCGCAGCCTATGACACGGCGGTTAGCACATGGATGGCGGGTGAGGTGGACGGCACACCGCGGCGCCGGACCTTTGGCGGTGCCTTGGCGCAATCGCTGCGCTACGGCGAAAACCCGCATCAGCAGGCGGCGTTTTACACCGATGGGTCGGCACGGCCCGGTGTCGCAACCGCCATGCAGCATCAGGGCAAGGAGCTGAGCTACAACAACATCAACGACACCGATGCGGCGTTTGAGCTGGTCAGTGAATTCGATCCTGCGCAGGGTCCGGCCTGTGCGATCATCAAACACGCGAACCCTTGCGGAGTGGCGCGAGGCGCGACGCTGGCCGAGGCCTACACGCGGGCGTTTGACTGCGACCGCACCTCGGCCTTTGGCGGGATCATCGCGTTGAACCAGCCCCTGGACGCAGCCACTGCCGAAGAGATCACCGGCATCTTTACAGAAGTGGTGATCGCGCCCGGCGCGGATGCCGGTGCAATGGATATTTTTAGCCAGAAGAAGAACCTACGTCTGCTGACAACCGATGGCCTGGCAGACCCTGCGACGGCGGCATTGGCGGTGCGGCAGGTGTCGGGCGGCTATCTGGTGCAGGACAAGGATGTGGGGCGCGTCGCCATGGATGATCTGAAGGTTGTCACGAAACGGCAGCCGTCGGATCAGGAAATGGCGGATCTGCTTTTTGCCTGGACGGTGGCGAAACACGTGAAATCCAACGCGATCATCTACGTCAAGGACGGCGCGACCGTCGGTGTTGGCGCCGGACAGATGAGCCGCGTGGACAGTACGCGCATTGCCGCGCGCAAGGCGCAGGATATGGCCGAGGCGATGGGTCTGCCTGCCCCCCTGACGCAGGGGTCGGTCGTGGCATCGGATGCATTTTTCCCGTTCGCAGACGGGTTGATCACGGCGGCGGAGGCCGGGGCCACGGCGCTGATCCAGCCCGGTGGCTCAATGCGGGACGATGATGTGATTGCGGCGGCGGATGACGCCGGGCTCGCCATGGTTTTCAACGGCATGCGCCATTTCCGGCACTGAGAAAGGACGCATCATGCGCATCCTAGGTTGGGCTGCTTTGGCGGCATTTATCCTTGATCAGGCGAGTAAATACCTCGTGATCCATGTGATGGAGCTGTGGCGCATTCGAGCCATCGACGTGCTGCCCCCCATTCTCAATTTCAGATACGGCGAAAACCGGGGTATCAATTTTGGCCTCTTCGGCGATGCGCCGGATGCCAGCAAGTGGGTACTGATTGCCCTGGCCCTTGTGATCTCTTGTGCGGTCGTAATCTGGGCCTGGCGGCAGAATTTGGGGGTCTGGCCCCAGATTGGGGCGGGTCTTCTGGTCGGCGGGGCCCTGGCAAATGTGCTGGACCGGTTGCTTTATGGCTATGTGCTGGACTTTCTGAACATGTCCTGCTGCGGCATCGACAATCCGTTTGTGTTCAATCTGGCGGATGTGTTTATTTTCGCCGGTGCGATTGCGCTGGTGTTTCTGGCGCCCGACCCCAAGACGAAGCCCAAAAAAGGCCAGTGACATTGCCCACATGCATGACGTATCAACGAGTTGTTCGCGAGGAGACCTGATATGAGCCGGATTTTGGCCCTCATTTTGATAACTGCATGTGTCAGCGCCTGCGCCAATCAAGGCCTGCGCGATTTGCGGTCGAATTCGCGCGGACCTGATGAATTCATTGTTGAACCCAAGGCCGAATTGCAAACGCCCGATGATCTGACCGCGTTGCCGACACCGACGCCGGGGCAGGGGAACCTGACGGATGTGGACCCGAATAGCGACGCCGTAGTGGCCTTGGGGGGCCGCCCCTCGCAGGGGACCGCCATCCCCGCGTCTGACGGCGCGTTGGTGACCGCCGCCAGCCGGTTTGGTGTGACGCCCGATATCCGCCAGGATCTGGCGCGCGAAGACGCGGAGTTCCGCCGTCGGCAGTCACGTTTCACGCAATATCGTCTCTTCCCGGAAGACCTTTACAATCGGGCCTACCGTCGTCAGCGGCTGGATGCCGAAGCCACGGCAGACCTCTGGCGCCGCGCCGGGGCGAAAACACCAAGCTATCCACCGCTGAATTAACCAATTTTTCAGCGAACATCCCTCACATTCGTGACAACGGTCTTGAACCGTTGGCCTTGTGGCGTATTTCGAGGGTCATGCTTTGGTCTTTGATCACATAAAGGACGGCCCATGATCCGATTGCCTGTTTTTGCTGTAGTCTTTGCGCTTTTACCCGGTTTCCTGATCGCCGACGAAGAGGCGGTGACGACGTTCAAACTAGATAACGGCATGCAGGTGGTTGTGGTCGAAGATCACCGTGCCCCCGTTGTTCAGCATATGGTGTGGTACAAAGCGGGCTCTGCTGATGAGCCTGTTGGATCCTCCGGCGTCGCGCATTTCCTGGAGCATCTGCTGTTCAAGGCGACGGACACGCTGGAAGCTGGCGAGCTGTCTGCGACCGTGGCGCGTAATGGGGGGCGCGACAACGCGTTCACCTCCTACGATTACACGGCTTATTTTCAGCGGGTTGCAGCCGACCGGCTGGAATTGATGATGCGTATGGAAGCCGACCGGATGCGCAACATCCGACTGACCGAGGAAAACATTCTGACCGAGCGGGACGTGATCATCGAAGAGCGCAATCAGCGGACGGAAAACAGCCCCGGTGCACTTTTTGGCGAGCAGTTGAGCGCGGCGCAATATCTTAACCACCGCTACGGTGTGCCGATCATCGGCTGGATGCACGAGATGCAAACGCTGGATATGGAAGACGCGCTGGGGTTTTACGAGATCTATTATTCGCCCAACAATGCAATTCTTGTGGTCTCCGGGGATGTGACGCCCGCGGAGGTTCGGACGCTGGCAGATAAATATTATGGTGTGATCCCAGCGAATCCCGACCTGCCCGAACGGTTGCGTACCGAAGAACCACCGCAAACCGCGGAACGGCGGTTGATTTTCCGGGATGCCCGGGTGGCGCAACCCTACGTGAGACGCTCCTATCTGGCGCCAGAACGGGATCCCGGTGCACAGGAAACCGCTGCGGCGCTGACATTCCTTGCCGAGATTCTGGGCGGGGGTACAACGTCTTATCTGGCGGATGCTTTGCAGTTCGACACAGAGATCGCCACCTATTCCGCAGCTTTCTACAGCGGTGTGCGGTTGGACGACACGACGTTTAATGTGATCGTTGTACCAAGACCGGGTGTGAGCCTGCAGGAGGCTGAGGATGCGATGGACGTCGCGCTGGATCAATTTCTGATCGATGGCGTGGATCCGGAACAGCTGGACCGGATCAAGCTGCAGATCCGTGCGGATCAGATCTATGCGCGCGATGACGTGGACCGCATTGCCAACCGGTATGGTCAGGCGCTGACCTCTGGGTTGACCATCGAGGATGTGAAGGCCTGGCCGGATATTCTGGAGGCTGTGACAGAGGAAGATATCATGCAGGCCGCGCGCGATGTGTTTGATAGGCGTGCGTCGGTCACGGGCTGGTTGATGCGTGAAGAGGTGACACAATGATCCGTTTAATCCTGTCGTTCTGCGCGCTTGTGGTTTTGGCGCTGCCTGCCGGTGCAGAAGTAAACATCAAGGAAGTGAAGTCTGATGCGGGGTTGACCGCGTGGTTGGTCGAAGACCATTCGATTCCCTTTGTCGCGTTGGAAATTCGGTTTCGGGGGGGCGCGTCGCTGGATGCACCCGGCAAACGTGGCGCGATCAACCTGATGACCGGCCTGCTGGAAGAAGGGACGGGGGAGATGGATGCGCGGGCTTTTGCGCGCGAGACCGAAGCGCTGGCGACAAGTTTCGGGTTTGACGTAAGCGACGATTCTCTTTCGGTCTCCGCCCGGTTTCTGACAGAAAATCGCGATGCGTCGATTGAATTGCTGCGGGCCGCCCTGCAAGAGCCGCGATTTGATGCGCAAGCCATCGCACGGGTGCGCCAGCAGGTGTTGTCCGGCATCAGGTCAGAGGCCAAGGATCCCAATGATATTGCCGGGCGCAGTTTTGACCAGATCGCCTTTGGGGATCACCCCTATGCGTCGTCCTTGAGCGGGACCGAGGAAAGCGTGACGGCTCTGACCCGCGATGATCTGCTGGACGCCCATAAGGCGGTGTTGGCGCAGGACCGGATCTATATTGGTGCCGTGGGCGATATCACCCCGGAAGAACTCGCCGTACTGATGGATGAGTTGCTGAGCGGGCTGCCGGAGCAGGGCGCGCCAATGCCGCCCATGGCGGAGATCACCATTCCGGGTGGCGTCACGGTTGTGCCTTTCGACACCCCCCAGTCCGTTGCCTTGTTCGGTCACGTGGGCATCCCGCTGGAGCACCCGGACTATTTCGCGGCGACCCTGCTGAACCAGATTCTCGGAGGCGGCGGTTTTGAGAGCCGCCTGATGGAAGAGGTGCGGGAAAAGCGCGGCCTGACCTACGGTGTATATTCCTACCTGGTGCCAAAGGACCTTGCCGCGACCTATTTGGGGTCGGTGAGCTCCGCAAATGACCGGATCGCTCAGGCGATAGAGGTGATCCGCGCAGAATGGTCGAAGGCGGCAGCCGAAGGGGTAACACAGGCGGAACTGGATGACGCAAAGACCTATATGACCGGCGCCTATCCGCTACGTTTTGATGGCAACGGCCCCATCGCGCAAATCATGGTGGGCATGCAGATGTCCGGCTTGCCGATTGACTATATTGCAACGCGCAATGACCGGGTTGAGGCGGTGACGCTGGAGGATGTGAAGCGCGTTGCGGGGGAATTGCTTGATCCCGACGGGTTGCACTTCGTGGTGGTTGGCCAACCTGCGGGTCTGGAAAGCACACCGGCAAACTGACCGGTTCATATTGTCAAAAGGCGGCGCTGACGCGCCACGACATGTCCTCGGCCCGGGCGGGCCGAGTGTTGGTGCAAGTATCTGGCCTTACTCGCCGTAAGGCACCCAGATGTTTTTGACTTCTGTTGCGGCTTCGAGAAACTCTTTGCCCTGACCCGCTGCACCTATCCAGTCGCGGCCAATGCCGTTGTTGACCCAGGTGCGCTTGAGGTTGCTGGCGCTGGCCTTCTCGATCTGACCGCTCAACCCTTTGTCACCAAACGACCAAACCGCGTCGATGTCCATGTGAGCGGCCATATGGGGCGCGATATCAGCGTGTGATCCGGTGAGGATATTCACGACCCCTGCGGGCACATCCGAGGTTTCGAGGATTTGGACAAAATCGGTCGCTGCGAGCGGGAAGGGTTCAGACGCGCTCAGGACAACCCGGTTGCCCATCGCCATCGCAGGTGCCATGCAGGAAATGAGACCCAGCAAGGGTGCTTCGTTCGGGCAGATGGCGCCGATAACGCCAACGGGCTCTTTCATGGCGAGGGCTACGCCGCGGATGGGCACGCCGTGCACCTGGCCATCGTATTTGTCGGCCCAGGCGGCATAGGTGAAAAGGCGTTTAACGGCGGCATCCACTTCCTTATGGCCCCCCTTGCCGCCCTGCATATCATCAAGCCTTTTGGCGAATTCATCCGCGCGGGCGGAGAGGTTTTCCGCGATGTAGTAGAGGATTTGCGCGCGCAGATGCCCAGTGGTTTTGGACCATCCTTTGGCAGCTTGTGCCGCTTCGACCGCGTTGCGCAGATCCTTGCGATTTGCCAGCGACACGTGTCCCAGCAGCGCCCCTGACTTACCCCAAACGGGTGCGGAGTAGCCGCTGTCAGGCCGTGATTGCTTCCCACCAATGTAGAGCTTTGCCGTACGGTCGATGGGATCGGCTGGTGCGCCTTCGCCGGAGAAAGCCTTGATTTCTTTCAGGGACTTCCCGGCCTCTTTGGGGCGGGTATATCCTGACAGACCTTCCCATCCGCCCTCACGCCCAAAGCCGCTTTCCCGCACACCACCAAACCCGGCGGCGGCGTCCATCAGATTGGTGCCATTGATCCAGACAATGCCGCTGGCCAGTTTCGGCGCAATGTCGAGTGCAAGGTTGATGTTCTCGCTCCAGACCGTCGCGGCCAGCCCGTAGCGGGTGTTATTGGCCAAGGCCACGGCATCCGCCGGTGTGCGGAAAGTGGTTGAGACTAGCACCGGGCCAAAGATCTCTTCCTGCATCAGCGTGTCGGCGGGGTTCAGACCGGTGATCAGGGTGGGTGGGTAGAAACTGCCTTGGGCGGGTAATTCTGTGGCAGCCGTATGGGTGTGCCCGGCGGCGTTGGCCGCGACCAGCTCAGCGATGTTTTTCAGCTGAACCGGATCGACGATGGCACCGACATCAATGCTTTTGTCGAGGGGGTCGCCAACACGCAGCTTGTCCATCCGCGCGCGCAGTTTCGCATAGAATATTTCGGCCACCGGTTCGTGCACCAGCAGGCGGGACCCGGCGCAACAGACCTGACCCTGGTTGAACCAGATCGCATCCACCAGCCCTTCGACGGCTGAATCCAGATCAGCGTCATCGAACACGATGTAGGGGGATTTACCACCCAGCTCCAACGTGAGCGCCTTGCCGCTGCCCGCGGTGGCCTCGCGAATGCGGCGTCCCACGGCGGTCGAACCGGTGAAGGCCACCTTGTCCACATCGGCAGCGACAATCATCTCGCCCACGGCGCCGTCACCGGTCACGATGTTGACCACCCCTTTCGGCAATCCGGCCTGCCGGCAGATATCGGCAAAGAGCAAGGTGGTGAGCGATGTGTATTCGGCCGGTTTCAGCACAACGGTGTTGCCCATGGCCAGGGCGGGCGCGATTTTCCATGCCAGCATCAGCAGCGGGAAGTTCCACGGGATCACCTGACCACAGACGCCAAGCGCTGCGCGGTCTGGCAGTTCGTCCTCCATCAGCTGCGCCATGCCCGCGTGGAAATAGAAATGACGCTGTGCCAGTGGCACGTCGATATCACGGCTTTCGCGGATCGGTTTGCCGTTGTCGAGCGATTCCAGAACCGCAAAAAGGCGGCTGTGTTTTTGCAGAAGACGCGCCAGCGCGTAGAGGTAACGCGCACGGCCAGGACCCCCGAGCCCTTCCCATTTGCCCTGTGCCTTGCGGGCGGCGCGGACGGCGGCATCCACATCTGCCTGCGTTGCCTGGGTGAGGGTGGCAAGGACCTCGCCATTTGCGGGGTTGCGGCTGTCAAAACCGGCGCCCGGGTCGGTGAAGGTGCCATCGATGAAGTGACCAAACCGGTCGCCCTGATCCACCAGCCATGCCAGTGCCTCCGCCGCGCTTTCCGGGGCGACCCCATAGTCCATCGTTTCAAAAATCTCGGAGACGGTCATGGCCCTTGGCCCTTTCAAATCGTGTCAGCTGGTCGGGTGGCGGTAGCTGGCGGAATAGCTGCCGGTGACGTGATGTTCGAGCTGCCGTTCGATGTCATTGAGCAGCGAGGAGGCGCCAAAACGAAAAAGATCGTTTTGCAACCAGCGATCACCAAGCTCTTCTTTCATCATCGCCAGGTAGGTGATGGCATCCTTGGCCTTGGAGATGCCGCCCGCGGGTTTGTAGCCGACACGAAAACCGGTGCGCGCGTAGTAGTCACGGATCGCGCGGATCATCACCAGCGTCACGGGCAGGGTGGCATTGACGCTTTCCTTGCCAGTCGATGTCTTGATGAAATCCGCCCCCGCCATCATGCAGACCAGCGAGGCACGCGCCACATTGCGCAGGGACCCCAGTTCGCCCGTAGCCAGGATCGCCTTGACATGGGCGTCACCACAGGCCCGGCGGAATGCGCACATCTCATCGTAAAGCGCTTGCCAGTTGCCGGACAAGACATGGCGGCGGGAGATGACAATGTCGATCTCGGCGGCCCCGGCTTTGACGCTTTCCTCAATCTCGGCCAGCCGCAGATGAAAGGGCGACAGGCCCGCGGGGAAGCCGGTGCTCACCGCGGCCACCGGGATGCCGGAGCCCTCCAACGCCCGCACGGCCGCCGGGATCATGTCGTGATACACACAGACCGCGCCGGTGGTGATCGGCCCCATCTCAAGCGCATCGAGCAAGGATTGCGCAACGGGCTGGCGGGCCTTGGCACAAAGCCGCGCAACGCGGTCTTCGGTGTCATCGCCGGACAGGGTGGTCAGATCAATGCAGGTCACGGCCCGCAGCAACCAGGCCGCCTGATGCTGTTTCTTGACCGACCTGCGGGCGGGCAGATTGGCGGCGCGCCGCTCAATTGCGGAGGTGTTTGCCTGCAGGCTGCGCACCCAATCCATATCCAGTGCCATGCCAGGATTTCTGGGTTCGGTGATCTGCGGCAATTGGTGCGCGGTCGCGGTCGAAACAGTCTGGTTGGTCTGGCTGAGCATTGGGGTGTCCTTATCGGGCTGGCTGCAAAATCGCATGGCCCGGACGCCTTGGCAAGCAGGGGCCCGCGACGTCACCGGTGCGCTTCAGCGGGAGTTATTGGCATCCCCGGAGGAGAAGAATGGCCCATTTCAGGCGACCCAACAGGTCCGAATGACCTATTTTTAGTCAAAATGACGTGAGTATCGAGTTTGCTTTTGCGAATTATTCGCAAACTCATTGACTTCTTGCGAATGACTCGCATATTCATTCGCATGGAATATAAAACCGCTTCATATCATCTTTCACGCCGCAGCCTGCTTGCGGGTCTTGGCGCCGCCGTCGTTCTGAGCACGCAGACCACTCGTTTGGAGGCCGCCGGGGAAATCAACATTGTTGCGACCACGGGCATGATCGCGGATGCGGCGCGCCGGGTCGGCGGCGATCTGGTGACCGTAACGGCACTGATGGGACCGGGCGTCGACCCGCATGCTTATCGCCAGACGCGGAGTGATATCGTGGCCATGACCCGCGCCGATCTGGTCTTGTGGCACGGGCTTTATCTCGAAGCGCAAATGGAACAGTTCTTCGAAGATCTCAACCGTAAAGCACGCGTTGTGCCCGTCGCCGAAGGCTTGCCCAAAGATGTGCTGCTGTCCCATGAGGATTACGAGGGGCGGTACGATCCACACGTCTGGATGGACCCGATCCTGTGGCGCGACGTGGTCACTGCGGTCGCTGAGGAGTTGAGCGCCCTGCGCCCTCAGGACGCCGCGGTTTTCCAGGCCAATGCCGACAGTTTCCTGACGGAGCTGGACGCATTGGCGGACTACGCGCAGACCTCCCTGACGAAGGTGCCCGCCGACCAACGCGTTTTGCTGACTGCGCATGATGCCTTTGGCTACTTCGGGCAGGCCTATGGGTTTGAAGTCATCGGCATTCAGGGCATTTCGACCGAGAGCGAAGCGGGATTGAACCGCATCTCTGATTTGGTGGAAACGCTTGTGGCGCGTGACATCGGCGCGGTTTTTGTCGAAACCTCCGTCTCTGACCGCAACATGCGGGCGCTGGTCGAAGGTGCCGCGGCGCGCGGGCATACCGTTGCGATTGGCGGCGCGCTTTTCAGTGACGCGATGGGGCCTGAGGGGTCTTACGAAGGCACTTATCTGGGCATGATCGATCACAACGTGACCACCATCGCGCGGGCATTGGGCGCCGACGTGCCGGAAGGCGGGCGTCTGGGCAAACTGGCGGCGGGCAGCTGAAATGAACCTGACACTTGCAACCCGTGACGGATTTAAAGCGGCGGAGGACACCCGGTCCTCCAGCCCTCTGGCCGTGCGGGGCCTCACCGTTTCCTACGGGCAGAAACCTGCGGTTTTTTCGGTCGACATGACTGTGGAGCCGGGGGCCATGACCGCGATCATCGGACCCAATGGTGCGGGTAAATCAACCTTGCTCAAGGCTGCTTTGGGCATTCTCACGCCTCTGGCGGGCCAGACCACCGTGTTCGGCCAGCCGGTTGCCGCCTGTCGTGACCGGATCGCCTATGTGCCGCAACGCGCCAGCGTGGATTGGGATTTCCCGACCCGGGTGATCGATGTGGTATTGATGGGGCTCTACCGGCAGCTGGGTCTGCTGGGCCGGGTCCGTGGTGCGCATAGGGAAAAGGCGCTGGAATGCCTGTCCCGCGTGGGCATGGAAGATTTCGCCACGCGCCAGATCGGTCAACTCTCGGGCGGCCAGCAACAACGCGTCTTTCTGGCCCGTGCTCTGGCGCAGGACGCGGATCTGTATTTGCTGGATGAGCCCTTTGCCGGTGTGGATGCCGCGACCGAAAAGGCCATCATTGCCGTTTTGAAATCGCTGCGGGATGCGGGTAAGACCGTTGTCGCCGTGCATCATGATCTCAGCACGGTCGCTGAATACTTCGACCATGTCTTCCTGATCAACACACGCCGCGTGGCCGAAGGGCGGGTAGAGGACGTTTTCACCGCGGAACACCTGCAGGCCGCCTACGGCGGCCGTTTGGCAGGGGCACAGATGGACCAGTTGAGCGGAACGCTAGGCTAGGCCATGATCGTCGACGCGTTGTCACTGCAACTGGGGTACAATGCGACCCTGGTCACATTGGGTGCGATGCTGCTGGGCATGGCGGCGGGGGTCGGCGGCACCTTTCTCTTTCTACGCAAACGCGCGCTGGTGAGCGATGCGATTTCCCATGCAACGCTGCCCGGTGTGGCCATGGCCTTCATGCTGATGGTCGCCTTTGGCGGTGATGGCCGCAATCTTGTGGGGCTGCTCGCAGGGGCTGCGGCCTCAGCCGCGATTGGTCTGCTCTGCGTCAGTTGGCTAAGCACACGGACACGGTTGGCAGAAGACGCCGCCATAGGCGCCGTGCTGTCGGTTTTCTTTGGCATGGGCATTGTGGGTTTGACGGTGATTCAGACCATGAAATCAGGCCAACAGGCCGGGCTGGAGGGGTTCCTGCTGGGCTCTACCGCGGGCATGTTGCGGTCTGACGCCCTGATCATTGCCGTTTCCGCAGCGTTGACGCTTGCGCTGGTGATGCTCTTGCGTCGCCCGTTGACGCTGGCCTCTTTTGATCCGGAATATGCGACGGCGAGCGGGCAGAATGTGGCGCGTACCGATCTGGCGATGATGGGAATTGTGCTTGCCGTGACGGTTGTGGGGCTCAAGATTGTCGGGCTCATCCTGATCGTGGCGCTACTGATCATCCCCCCCGTGACCGCGCGCTTCTGGACGGAACGCACCGATCACGTGGTACTGATTTCGGGCTTCCTGGGTGGCGTGTCCGCCTATATCGGGGCCGCGCTTTCGGCAGCCTTGCCGGATCTGCCGACCGGGCCGATCATCGTATTGGTGGGGTTTGCGATCTTCCTTGTCTCGCTGTTGCTGGCACCGCAACGCGGCGTTCTGGCCGCCGTGCTTCGGCACCGGAAATTCCAGCGCCGGGTGCACTTGCGGCAAGGCTTGTTGGCGCTGGCGCAGGGCCAACCGATCTATGAAAACCTGACGCTGCGTCTGTTGCGCCGCGCGGGTTGGGCGCTGCCGGACGGTGTGCCAACCGAGGAAGGTCGGGGGCGCGCAGGCAAGGCATTGCTGGATGAAATGCGCTGGCAGTTGATCCGGCGCGACCCGAGTTTCGAGGCCGCCGCCGCGCACTATGACGGGCTGACACCGATTGAGCGCGTCTTGACGCCCGATCAGATCGCCGAGATCGACAGCCGTATTCCCGCCCCACAAGGGGTCGGCGCATGATGGGTGCAGAATTCGTCCCCCTCTCGCTGACACCGCTGTTGATCGGCATCTGTGTCGCGGTTGCCTGCGCCTTGCCGGGCAATTTTCTGGTCCTGCGCCGCCAGGCTCTGATCGGCGACGCAATCAGCCATGTGGTCTTACCCGGGATCGTTGTGGCGTTTTTGCTGACCGGGGTGGTTGCCACCTGGCCCATGCTTCTTGGGGCTGCTGGTGCCGCGATCATCGCGGTTGCCGCGATTGAGGCGATCCGCCGGTTGGGGAAGATCGAGCCGGGGGCGGCGATGGGGGTCGTCTTTACCACCATGTTTGCAGGGGGCGTGTTGCTGTTGGAGCAATCGGACACCTCATCGGTGCATCTGGACGTCGAGCATGCGCTCTTTGGTAATCTCGAAAGCCTGATCTGGCTGGATGCGACGGGCTGGGCCTCTCTCCTGGACCCTGTGGCATTGGCGGGCCTGCCGGTGGAATTGCCGCGCATGGCGGCGGCGCTGCTGGCCGTGGCGGTATTCATCGCACTGTTCTGGCGGCCCCTGAAAATCTCCACCTTCGATGAAGGGTTTGCGCAAACCATGGGCATGCGCACACAGCCCCTGGGTCTGGCGCTGGTGATCGTGTCCGCCATCGCGGCAGTCGCTGCCTTTGACGCCGTGGGCAGCATCATCGTGATCGCGATGTTCATTTGCCCACCCGCCGCCGCACGGCTGATGACCAACCGGTTGGAACATCAGGTGGCGTGGTCGGTGCTCTTTGCGGCCCTTGCGGCCATTTTCGGCTACGTTATCGCAGGCTATGGCCCCCTGTGGCTGGGGTACGCTTCGTCCGTCTCAGCAGCGGGGATGATTGCAACCGTTTCCGGCGTGATCCTCGCCGTCACCGCCATCTGTGGTCCGCACCGACACCGTGGCGGCGCCGCAAAAGAAGCCTAGCTGCCGCGATAGGTCGAATACCCGAACGGCGACAGCAACAACGGCACGTGATAGTGACTGTCCGCCTCCGACATCCCAAAGCGGATCGGGATACTGTCCAGAAACCGCGGGTCCTCGGCTGCAACCCCGCTGGCCGTCAGATAGGGCCCGGCCTCAAAAATCAGCTCATAGGTGCCGGTCTTGAAAGCCGCCTTGTCCAGGATCGGTTGATCCGTCCGGCCATCGGCATTCGTCACGGCCTCCGCGATTTTGCGGTGGCTGTTGCCTGAGACACGGTAGAGCAGAATGCGGATGCCTGCCGCCGGGCAGCCGCGCGCGGTGTCCAGAACATGTGTGGTCAGGTATCCTTCGGCCATCGGGCGCTCCTTTGCGGAATGTCGCGGTCAACCTGCCCGGCCCAGATACGAATTGCAACGCGCTGCCAGCCGGTATTGAATGGTGCTGCACTGCCGCAGGAGATCAAGAGTGACGCGTTACCCCCGTGATTTTTCAGGATATGGCGCCAATCCCCCCGACGCTGCATGGCCAGGTGGCGCGCGTATCGCGGTGCAATTTGTTCTGAATTTTGAAGAGGGTGGGGAAAACTGCCTGCTGCACGGAGACGCAGCCTCCGAAGCCTTTTTGTCGGAGATTGTTGGCGCGCAGCCCTGGCCCGGTCAGCGGCATTGGAACATGGAATCGATCTATGACTACGGTGCCCGCGCCGGTTTCTGGCGATTGCACCGGCTGTTTACCGGCGCGGGCGTGCCGGTCACGGTCTATGGCGTGGCTTCCGCGCTTGCACGGGCACCCGAACAGGTCCGGGCCATGCAATCGGCCGGATGGGAAATTGCCAGCCACGGGTTGAAGTGGATCGACTACAAGGATCATACCGAGGCGGATGAAGCCGCCGACATGATGGAGGCCATTCGTCTGCACGGTGAGGTCACAGGTGAAAGCCCGCGGGGATGGTACACAGGTCGGTGTTCGGTCAACACCGTGGCGTTGGCGGCCAAAACCGGCCAGTTCGAATATATCTCGGACACCTATGACGACGATCTGCCCTATTGGAGCAAAATCGGGCGGCGCAACCAGCTGATCATCCCCTACACACTGGATTGCAACGACATGCGCTTTGCCACGCCGCAGGGGTTCAATGCGGGCGATCAGTTCTACACCTATCTGCGGGATACGTTTGACGCGCTTTATGCAGAGGGCGCAGCTGGTGCGGCCAAGATGATGTCGGTTGGCCTGCACTGTCGGCTCATTGGCCGACCCGGGCGCGTGCAGGCGCTGAAACGGTTCATTGATTATATTCAGGGCTTTGAGGGGGTCTGGTGCCCGCGTCGCATCGAAATCGCGGAGCATTGGCGCAAGGTTCACCCGCCCCGGAAACGCCTGCGCCCCTCCGCGCTGAAAAAGGCCGATTTTCTGGAGAGGTTCGGTGGTATTTTTGAGCATTCCGAGTGGATCGCCGAACGCGCCTTTGATCTGGAACTTGGGCCTGCGCATGATACCGCAATTGGCTTGCACTCCGCGTTGGCGCGGATGTTCCGCAGTGCGACGCTTGACGAACGCATGGGCGTCTTGCGCACGCACCCCGATCTGGCGGGAAAGCTTGCGGCGGCGAAACGACTGACCGCGGAAAGCACAAAAGAACAGGCGAGCGCCGGGCTGGATGCGCTGACAGATAAAGAACGCGCCAGTTTTGAAAAACTGAACAAGGCCTATGTGAAAAAGCATGGCTTCCCCTTCATCATCGCGGTGAAAGACCATGACAAGGCCAGCATTCTGCGCGCGTTCCAGCGGCGGCTGGATCATGAAACCGACACGGAGTTCGACGAAGCTTGCCGTCAGGTTGAACGCATTGCAGAGATACGTCTGGAGGCCATCTTATGAGCTACGCATTCCCGCCCGGCGGCCTGCCGGATCAATCGGAAGATCCCCAAAGCACCGCCGTTTTTACCTCCAGTTACGCGGTTCTGCCTGCGGTAACGCAGCGCGACATCGTCACCAGTTTCTTGCCGGGCTGGCAGCAGACAAGGGCCTGGATACTGGCGCGACCTCTCAGCGGCTTTGCCGAGACCTTTGCGCAATATGCGTTGGAAGTCGCCCCGGGTGGTGGGTCTGATGCACCGGAACCGGACATCTCCGCGCAAGCGATCCTTTTTGTGGCGAGTGGGACTGCGGAGCTGACCATCGATGGCGTGATCCATCTGCTGTCGCCCGGCAGCTATGCCTATATCCCGCCCGGGGATCACTGGACGCTGTGGAACCGTGGCGATGCGCCCTTTCAGGCTCATTGGATACGCAAATCCTATCAGCCCGTGCCGGGTATCGAGGTGCCCCGCGCCTTTGTGACCTCCGACGCTGCCGTGGCCGCAACCCCGATGCCCGATTGCGATGAGGTCTGGTCGACCACGCGGTTTGTTGATCCCGAAGACCTGTCGCATGATTGCCATGTGAACATCGTGACCTTCCAACCCGGCGGGCGTATTCCATTTGCCGAAACCCACGTGATGGAGCACGGGCTTTACGTGCTGCAGGGCACTGCGGAATACCTGTTGAACACCGATTGGGTCAGCGTCGGACCGGGCGATTTCATTTGGTTGCGCGCCTTCTGTCCGCAGGCCTGTATTGCAACGGGCGACGCGCCGTTCCGCTATCTGCTTTACAAGGACGTGAACCGTCACGTGCGGCTATGAGCTCCCAAATCCGCTGCGAAGACCTGACCAAAGAGGCTTTTGCGCCGTTCGGGGATGTTCTGGAGTGCGCAGGCTCCCCCGACAAGATGATTAATGCGGGGCTATGCGGGCGATATCATGACCAGGCGGCGCTGGATTTTGGCGCGGACGGTCGCGCGGGCATCAGCCTCTTTGATGCCGAACCCCGCAGCCTGCCCTACACGCTATCTCTGATGGAACGCCATCCGGAGGGCAGCCAGGCGTTCATTCCGATGACTGAAAACCCGTTTCTGGTGATCGTCGCCGAAGATCAGAACGGGGCGCCAGGCGTGCCCCGCGCGTTTCTGACCGCGCCACACCAAGGGATCAATTTTCATCGAAGGATCTGGCATGGCGTGCTGACCCCCTTGGCGGCGCCCGGAATTTTTGCAGTCATCGACCGAATTGGCGATACACCCAATCTGGAAGAAGTTTTGCTTGATCCGCCATATGTAGTGGTTCCATAAACCTTGGAGCCGAGAAAATCGGGCCAAGAACCACGGGGACATGACATGACGGATATAACCACGGGCACCTACAGCGACCCAGATCAAACGCCGCCACTGGCGCAGGCTGTGCCACTCGGCCTGCAGCATGTGCTGGCGATGTTTGCCTCGAACGTAACGCCATCGATCATCGTGGCCGGGGCGGCGGGTCTCGCCTTTGGTGGAGCCGAACAGGTTTATCTCATTCAGATGGCCATGCTGTTTGCTGGCATCGCGACGCTGTTTCAAACGGTGGGCCTTGGGCCTGTTGGTGCACGCTTGCCGATCATGCAGGGCACCAGCTTTGCCTTTGTCGGGGTTCTGGCCGGGGTGGCAGCAACGCAGGGTCTCAGCGTGGCGCTCAGTGCCTGTATCATCGGCGGCTGCATCCACTTCGTGCTGGGCGCCTTCATCAGACATCTGCGGTGGCTCTTTCCGCCGCTGGTCACCGGGCTGGTGATCCTTGCGATTGGTCTCTACCTCATCCCGGTTGCGATCAAATATGCAGCGGGCGGAGCCGCCCCATTTCAGATGGAGGCGGAAAGCTTCGGGTCCCTGATGCATTGGTCGGTGGCCTTGTCGGTTGTGATCGTTGCGCTGGTGCTGAAGTTCTTCACAAAGGGCACACTGTCGAACGCCGCCATTCTTGTTGGTCTTGTGGTGGGATATCTGCTGGCTTTGATGCTCGGCATGGTCAATTTCTCAGCGGTCGCCAATGCAAGCTGGTTCACGGTCATCACACCGCTGCCCTACGGGTTTGAATTCTCTCTGGGCGCTGTGATCGCGGTCACCCTGGTATCTGTCGTGTCCGCGATTGAGACCGTCGGCGATACCTCGGCCACGACCAAGGCAGGCGCGGGGCGCGAAGCGACGGATGAGGAAATCTCCGGCGCCACCTATGCGGACGGTCTGGGCACGGCCATCGCGGGCGTCTTCGGCGGTCTGCCCAACACATCCTTCAGCCAGAACGTCGGCATTGTCGGCATGACCGGGATCATGAGCCGCCATGTGGTGACGATTGGCGCCATTGTTCTGATCCTCTGCGGGCTGGTGCCAAAAATTGGCGCCGTGATCGCCTCCATGCCGCTGCCCGTTCTGGGGGGCGGTGTGATTGTGATGTTCGGGATGGTGGCCGCCGCAGGGCTCAACGTGCTCAGCGAGATTGAGATGAACCGGCGGAACATGGTGATCATCGCCGTGTCCCTCGCCGCCGGTTTGGGCTTGAACTTGGTGCCGACGGCGGTGCAATACCTGCCGGGTGTGGTCAAAACGCTCGCTACGTCGGCCGTTGCGCCCACCGCATTGGTGGCGATTGTTCTCAACCTGGCCCTGCCAGACGAAGTCTGATCACCGCGAGCGCAGATTTATGGGCTGTGGCGCGACGGTCGCCATGGCCGTTCTGTCCCTATGTTGGACCCAACGCAGGACCTGAAAGATGTATGATTTTGCCGTGATGGGCGCGTGGATCGAATTTGCGGTCAGGTGGCTGCATGTGATCACGGGCATCGCCTGGATCGGCTCTTCTTTCTATTTCATCGCGTTGGATCTGGGGCTGCACCGGGATCGCAATCTGGCCAGCGGTGCCGATGGTGAGGAATGGCAGGTCCACGGGGGCGGTTTCTACCACATCCAGAAATACCTCGTCGCGCCTGATCAGATGCCCGGTGATCTCGTGTGGTTCAAATGGGAAAGCTATGCCACCTGGCTCAGCGGCTTTGCTCTGCTGGTTCTCGTCTACTACCTGGGCGCGGAATTCTACCTGATTGACCCCACGGTGGCCGATCTGGCCGTGTGGCAAGCGGTGGGGATCTCGCTGGCGTCACTGGCCTTTGGCTGGGTCGCTTACAACCTGCTGTGTCGGGTGTTTGTGGACGCGAACCAGACCGCGCTGATGGTGGCGCTGTTTGGTGTTTTGGTTGGCATGTCATGGTTTTATACGGCTGTTTTTTCCGGGCGCGCGGCCATGCTGCATCTGGGTGCCTTCACGGCGACGATCATGTCGGCGAATGTCTTCAGGATCATCATCCCCAACCAGAAGATCGTTGTTGCCGATCTGATCGCGGGCCGCACCCCGGATGCAAAATACGGCAAGATCGCCAAGCAGCGCAGCACACACAACAATTACCTGACGCTACCCGTCATTTTCCTGATGCTCAGCAACCATTATCCGCTGTCCTTCGCGACGGAAAATACATGGCTTATTGCCAGTCTGGTGTTTCTGATGGGCGTCACGATCCGGCATTACTTCAACTCACTGCACGCGCGCACCGGAAATCCGCATTGGACATGGGCGGTGACCGCGCTGATTTTTATCCTGATCATGTGGTTGTCGACAGCGCCGCTGCACCAGGGGGAGGAACCGGAGACGGCGCAGGGCGCGGATCTGCGTTTCGTCCAGGCGGAAGGGTTTGAGGAGGTTCAGGACATCGTTCTGGGCCGGTGCTCGATGTGCCACGCTGCGGAACCGGTTTGGGACGGGCTGCATTGGGCGCCGAAGGGCGTGCGGCTGGAAACGGAATATCAGATCGCGCGGCAGGCGCGGGATATCTATCTGCAGGCGGGCATAAGCCATGCCATGCCGCCTGCAAACCTGTCCTATATCGAAGAGGACGAGCGCGCCTTGATTGTGGCGTGGTACCGTGCCGCAACGGGTTCATAAGCTAAACCGCGCCTGAGGTATGAGACGGCGGATGCCATCGGGCAGTGGGCATTTCAAAGCATCCTGATATGCAAATCCGGTTTCAGAATCGGTCGTGAGCATGCTAGACTTAGCGGTATGGCATCTCTCGACCCCAATATAAGCGATACGCGCCCGATCATCCGTCAGTTGGACGAAGGGGCGATCAACCGCATTGCCGCTGGAGAAGTGGTCGAACGGCCCGCATCCGCTGTGAAGGAGCTGATTGAAAACGCTCTCGACGCCGGCGCACATCGCGTCGCCATAGATTATGCCGACGGCGGCAAGACCTTGATCCGCGTCGAGGACGACGGCTGCGGCATGACAGAGGATGATCTGCCGCTCGCCCTGTCCCGTCACGCAACCTCCAAGATCGACGGATCGGACCTGTTGAACATCCACACCTTTGGTTTCCGAGGAGAGGCTTTGCCATCGCTTGGGGCGGTCGGGCGACTGACGATTGCCAGCCGAGCGGAAGGTGCGCAGGGCGTGGAAATTTCCGTCACAGGCGGCAAGGTGTCGGCCAGCAAACCCGCAGCGCTGAACAAGGGCACAACGGTCACTTTACGAGATCTCTTTTACGCCACACCTGCGCGGTTAAAATTTCTGCGCACGGACCGTGCCGAGGCTCAGGCCATCGGAGATGTGGTGAAACGCCTCGCCATGGCGGAACCTTTTGTGCAGTTCATCCTGCGCGACGTGTCGGGTGGCGATCAGGGGCGCGAGGTGTTCCGGGCGGATGCCGAACAGGGCGATCTGTTCAGCGCACTGCACGGTCGGTTGGCGCGGGTTCTGGGCCGTGAGTTTGCGGAGAATGCGCTGGCGATTGACGCTGAACGCGAAGGCCTGCATTTGACGGGCTACGCGGCGCTGCCGACCTACTCGCGCGGGTCCGCCGTGGCGCAATATCTCTTTGTGAACGGGCGTCCGGTTCGGGATAAACTGCTGGTCGGCGCGTTGCGTGGCGCTTACTTTGATTTCCTGAGCCGGGACCGGCATCCCGCCGCCGCCCTTTTTATAGATTGCGATCCGACCCTTGTGGATGTGAACGTGCACCCGGCAAAATCCGAAGTGCGGTTTCGGGATCCGGGTCTTGCACGCGGGCTGATTGTCTCGGCGCTGCGCCATGCGCTGGCTGAGGCCGGACACCGGGCGTCGACGACAGTTGCCAACGCCACATTGGGCGCGATGATCCCTGAACCAACCGGCGCGCGCGTGTATCAGATGGACCGTCGCCCGGCGCCGCCGACAACTGCGAGTTTTCAGGAAACAAAGCCGGTTTGGGGGCGGGTTGAAGCTGCCGAATCTCAGGATGCGCCCGAACCTGTTGAGGACCAGGATTATCCCTTGGGCACAGCACGCGGGCAGGTGCATGAGAATTACATCATCGCGCAGACCGCCAATGGCATGGTCATCGTTGACCAGCATGCCGCACATGAACGCCTGGTTTATGAGAAACTGAAACAACAAATGGCGAAAAATGGCGTCGCCCGTCAGGTGCTGCTGATCCCCGAGATTGTCGAGCTTTCTGCGGGGGATTGTGCGCGCGTGATGGATATTGCGCAGGACCTTGAAAAATTTGGTTTAGGGATTGAACCATTTGGTGGGAGAGCCATTGCCGTACGCGAAACTCCGGCGATTCTGGGTCAGGTTGATGCCAAAGCCATGGTGCTTGATATCCTGGATGAGCTTGCGGATCAGAGTAGCAGCACCATGGTACAGGCCCGTGTCGAGGCGATCCTCAGTCGGGTCGCCTGCCATGGCTCCATCCGGTCCGGTCGTCGGATGCGCGCGGAGGAAATGAACGCATTGCTGCGCGAGATGGAGGCAACGCCGCATTCTGGTCAGTGCAACCACGGGCGCCCCACCTATGTCGATCTGAAGCTAAGCGACATTGAAAGGCTGTTTGGCCGCAAATGATTGAAATTGCTGGACAACTCTATGCGCTGGACGACCCGCTGGTGATGGTGACCGTCGCTGCGGCCCTCGCGTTGCTGGTAATCATCTGCCTACTGATCATAGCGGTGCGTGCGACTGCGCGCAGTGCCCAGGTAACCGCGCCACTGGCGCAGCAGATCGGCGTGTTGGGCCAGCACGTTCAGCAACTGGGGGCGGGTCAGGAACAACTACGTGGGGGTCTGCAGACCGTTTCGGACACACAGGCGACCGCGCAGACACAGGTGATCCAGACCGTTGAAGCCCGGCTGGCGACGGTACAGCAGCAAATGCAGGACCGTCTCGCTGATAACGCGCTGCGGTCGGCCAGATCGCTCTCTGATTTGCAGGAGCGTATGAAGGAAACGCTGCATGGCTCTTCCAAGCAAACCACCACATCGCTCACGCAATTGCAGGAACGGCTGGCCGCGATTGACAAGGCGCAGGACAACATCACCAAACTTTCCGGCGATGTGTTGTCGCTGCAGGACATCCTGAGCAACAAGCAGACACGCGGCGCTTTCGGGGAAATCCAGCTGCATGACATCGTGTCCAAGGCCCTGCCAAAGGACAGTTTTGCGCTGCAGCACACGCTGAGCAACGGCAAACGCGCGGATTGTCTGATCCACCTGCCAAACCCACCGGGGCCGATTGTCATCGACAGCAAATTTCCGTTGGAGGCCTATGAAGCGCTCCGGGTTGCCGACACGGATTGGGAGCTGAAAGAGGCGGTGGCAAAGATGAAGATCGCTGTCACCAAACACATCAATGACATCTCTGATAAGTACATCATTGATGGGGAAACGGCGGATGGGGCGCTGATGTTTTTGCCCTCGGAAGCGGTCTATGCGGAGTTACACGCGAATTTCCCGGATCTGGTGCGCAAAGGGTTTGACGCGCGGGTCTGGATTGTGTCGCCGACGACCTGCATGGCGACGCTCAATACGATGCGCGCGATCCTCAAAGATGCGCGCATGCGGGAACAGGCGGGCGCCATCCGGTCAGAGCTGTCAAAACTGGTCGCAGATGTGGATCGTCTGGGCACCCGTGTCGGCAATCTGGACCGCCATTTTTCGCAGGCCTCAAAAGACATCGAAGAGATCAAGATCAGCGCCGACAAGGCGGGTAAACGGGCACATCGGCTGGATAACTTTGATTTTGAAGAACTGTCGCCCGATGAGGCGGGTAACGTCGTTCCGCTCGCAAAACCAGAGAGTTAGCCTAGGTCGGGGCGACCCGACCTCAGGCGCAGGCGGCCATGATACCGCGCAACTCGGCCAGACCGCGCATCCGACCAATCAGTGGGTATCCTGGCATGCTGTCTGCCTCCCGGTCATAGAGCAGCTCCTGACCGTGATCGGGCCGCATGGGAATTTGCCAGTCGGTCCGACCCTCCGCCGCGCGGCGCTTTTCCTCTGCGATCAGTGCCCGGATGGTAGCCACCATATCGGTATCCCCTTCCAGATGGGCGGCCTCGAAAAAGTCCGGGCGGGTCGGGTCGCCGTTGGTCAGCCGTTTCGTATTGCGCAGATGGGCAAAGTGAATGCGCGGCCCGAGCTGGTCCACAAAACCTGCCGCATCGAAATCCGCGCTGACGCCCAATGATCCGGTGCAGAGCGTGGCGCCATTGGCGGGCAGGTCCACGGCGTCCAGCACATGCACATAGTCTTGTGTGTTGGACATCACGCGCGGCAACCCCAACAAGCCGAAGGGTGGATCATCCGGGTGGCAGCAGAGCCGCATACCAAGGCGTTCGGCAACGGGCGCAACCTCAGACAGGAAATCGATCAGATTGGCGCGCAGCCTGTCCGGGTTAATGCCATCGTAGGTCTTCAGCAGCGCAGAGATATCGGCTAGAGACCATGTGTCATTGGCGCCGGGCAGTCCCGCGATGATGTTCTGTTGCAGCGCCAGGCGCTCGTCATCGCTCATGTTTTGGTATAGTGCGCGTGCCGTCTGGCGCTGATCTGCCGAGTAATCGTCGTGGGCGTTTGGGCGTGCCAGGATGTGCAAATCAAAGGCGGCGAAATCCATCAGGCTAAACAGCATCGCGGTGCCGCCATGCGGTTGTGGCGCGCGCAGGCTGGTGCGCGTCCAGTCGAGAATTGGCATGAAATTATAGCAGACCGTTTTGATACCATGTCGCGCCAGCGCTTCCAGACTGGCTTTATAGGCACCCAGATGCTCCGCCATCCCCGCGCTTTGGGTCTTTATGACCTCGGATACCGGCAGGCTCTCCACCACGTCCCAGTTGAAACCCGCGTCTGTCAGCAGGGATTGGCGGCGTTCGATCTCCTCATCGGACCAGACGTCACCCGGCAGGATGTGATGCAGGGCGCTGACGATCCCTTCGACACCCACCTGATGCAGGTCCTCCAGGGCCACTTTGTCATGTGGTCCGAACCAGCGCCAACATTGTTTCATGGCTGCCATCCTTCATAGAGTGGGTGCGTTTTTGCCAGCGGCAGATGCACGCGGTGACCGCTGCGGGCGGCTTCATAAATCGCTGTGACCAGTTCAACAGAGGCGGCGCCTTCCTCAAGTGTGACTGCATTGCTTTCCTGCCCTGCCAGTGTGTCAGAAATGGCCGCCAAAAACCCTTCAAAACCGATAGGTTCATCGGCCAGCTGGGCAAGCAGCGTATCAACTCTTGGCTGATCTGCCGCGTCCCGCGCGGTGAAGGTCCAATGCCCGGCACCGGGAGCATAGGGCTCGGATGCAGAGGTCGCGGTGAGCTTCTCAAAAACCAGACGGATGCGCGTTTCATCTGTCGCCGCCCCCAGGGTGATGCCGCTGGTGCAGAGCGCGCCATTCGTCATCTGAAAGCTGATCGCGGCGCAATCTTCGGTTTCGATGGGGTTCACACGTGTCGCAACCATCGCCGAAAGCGCGGCGACAGGTCCCATGAAATGCGTCATCAGATCGTGATTGTGGATGGCGTGCCCCAAGACCGCGCCGCCTTGTTCACCCGCCCAGGTCCCGCGCCAGGGGACCGCGTAGTAGTCCGCGCCCCGGGACCAGTGCGTTTCAATCGCCGCTACCTGCGGTTTGCCAGCAAGACCTGCGGCGATCAGACCCCGCAACTGTGCCAGCGCCGGGCCCCACCGATACTGAAAAACCGGGAACACCTCTTTGCTGTTCTGCGCCGCGGCCTGCCTGATCTTGTCGACGTCCGACATCGACGTGGCGAGTGGTTTTTCGCAAATCACATGTTTGCCCGCTGCTAGCGCCTCGAGCGTCACTGGCACGTGCAGATGCGGTGGCAGGCAGATATCGATGATATCGATTTCCGGGTTGTCCAGCGCCGCCTGCACGTCCGGCGCAACCACAAAGTCATCTGTGTCGCGCAGATTTTCGGCACGCGTGCGATCCTGATCCACGATCATGGCGACTTGGAACGCATCTGGCAGCCTGCGATACGCAGCAAGATGCTCGCGCCCGATCCCTGCGCCCAGGATCGCCACGCGGATCATGCAGCACCCTGTTCTGCGATCTCTTGTGCCCGCAAAGCCAGCCCCATCACGGTGAAGCAGTGTTCCTGCGTCATCGCGGTCTCCGCCCGATGCTCGATGTCATAAGCGAGCCGCTCAAAGTAGGGCAGGCCCGCATCGCTCGCGTCGATCTTCTCGCATCTGTCGCCGTTGACCAGCACCAGATGGTCGGTGCCCGCCGCCCCGCCCACATCCACGTATTTACGCAGCTCGATATATCCTTCGGTCCCGAGGATTGTCAGGCGCCCATCGCCCCAGGTCGGCAGGCCATCCGGTGTGTACCAATCGACCCGGATATAGCCCGTAGCCTGGGCGCTGCGCAGGGACAATTCGCCGAAATCCTGCAGCCCCATATCCTGCGGGTTCGCGTGATTGGCCACAAAGGCGTTGGTGACATCCGCAGTGTCCGACCCCGTGAAATGCAGGAACTGGTCAATCTGGTGCGACGCGATGTCGGTCAGAATGCCGCCATACCGTTCCCGTTCAAAAAACCACTTGGGCCTTGTCTCCCGGTTCAGACGATGGGGGCCCAACCCGGCGGTGTGTACGACCCGGCCAATGGCACCATCGGCCACCAGATCGGACGCGCGCGTGACCGCTGGCACCTCGAACCTTTCGGAGAAGTTGATTGACCAGATCCGCCCGGTGTCCGCCACGCAGCGTTTGATTTCCTCCAGTTGCGTGCGGGTGGTGCAGCCGGGTTTGTCAGTCATGACGTCCATGCCTTGCCGCATGGCGCGGGTCGCGAGATCGGCGCGGTCCGCCGGGATAGCAGAGACAAGCGCGAGCCGCGCACCGCAGGCCAGTGCATCTTCCAGACGGTCAAAGCGTTTAAGGCCGGGAAAGCGCTTGGCGAATCCCGCCAGCGTTTCCGGCGTGCCATCGGTCCAGTAACCCAGACATGTCGCGCCGGTGTCCAGCATGTTCTGCGTCATGCCATAGATGTGTCGGTGATCGAGGCCGAGGGCGACAAAAGAGAGGGTCATGCGGAGGCTACCTGTGTTGCGGAACCGGATCTATTGGCGCGTTCCATGGCATCGATCACGCAATGCGCCATCAGGGCGCTGGCCCCGGTTGCGAGCGGCGGGCGATTGGTTGTGAGTGCTTGTGCGAAATCCTCGATCACCGACTGATGCCATTCATGGGTGAAGGCCATCGGGTCGGCTCCGCCGCCGGTGCTGGCCGTTGCGCCAAAGGTCTCGGCCCGCCCGTCCAGATGGGTGAGTGTCAGAACACCGGATGCCAGATGGACGGCGGCTTGGCTGCCTTGGATGCTGATGCTTTCAGCGTCTCCGGGAAAGGCCGCGGTGGTTGCCATCAGCGTGCCCACCGCGCCGTTTTCCATTTCAAACACCGCACCGGTCCAGTCTTCGGCTTCCAACTGGTGCAGTGGGGTCGTGCGCATCATCGCCTGAACCGTTCGAATCGGTCCCAACAGCCAGAGGGCAAGATCCAACGTATGTATGGCTTGATTGATCATCACACCGCCACCATCGCGCGCATAGGTGCCGCGTCCGGGTGCCGCGTAGTAGGACTGGTCGCGCCACCACGGCACGCGAATCTCCACCGTTGCGATTTGCCCGAGCGCTTCGGCATTCAACACCTTTTTCAGCGCGCGGGAGGCTTCTCGGACGCGGTGCTGAAAAACGATGCCCAGGGGGACGTCACGCGCGGCGCATTGTTCAACAATTGCGCGGGCGGCGGGCAGGGTTCGTTCGATGGGTTTTTCCATCAGGATCGGCTTCTTTGCTGCCGTCAGAACATCTACCAGCGATTTCCGTGCATCGGGTGGCGTCGCGATGAGGGCGAAATCAATATCATCCTTTGCGGCGATCTCTTCGACTGAGGCGAAAACGGGTACGCGATGCCCCATCATATCCGACGCCTTGGCGGCGAATTCGGCGGTACGCTGCCGATCCCGGCCCATCACACCGGCCAGGTGCAGACCCATTTCGGAGTGTTTGATCGCCGCAAGATGCGTATCCGCAACCATGCCCAAACCGATCAATGCAATTTTCATATCCACCCCCAATTTGGGCGGAGATTTACAGGAAACGCACGTCAGGCCAAGCAAAAGATGCGCGCCTTGAAAATCATGATATCGTCCCGCAAAACAGGGGCATTCAGGAGTGGTCGCCGTGCATGAGTTAACCGGAGCGGCGGGGTCGCTTTACGACGACATCCGCGATTTGCCCATCGTATCACCACATGGTCATTGTGATCCGGCCTGGTTCGCGACGGATGCCGCTTTTCCGGATCCCGCGGCGTTGTTGGTTGTGCCCGATCACTATGTCTTTCGGATGCTCTACTCGCAGGGCGTATCCCTTGCGGATCTGGGCATTGGGGTCCCGGGACAGATTGCCGAGCCGCGCGGCATTTTTCGACTTTTCGCGCGGCATTGGCATCTGTTTCTGGGCACGCCGTCGCATTTCTGGATGCGCTATGTGCTCACACAGACATTGGGAATCAACACGAAATTGTCCGAAGCGACAGCGGATCGGGTCTATGACCAGATCGCGGAAAAGCTGGCGCAGCCCGCGTTTCGCCCCCGAGCCCTGTTTGACCGCTTTGGCATCGAGGTTCTGGCGACAACAGATGGTGCGCTGGATGATCTAGCGCATCATCAAGCCATTGCCGATGGCGATTGGTCCGGACGGGTCATTCCAACCTTCCGGCCAGATGGTGTGCTTGACCCTGCCGATCCCGCTTTTCTGCGCAATGTCGAGACACTCGGCGTCCTGACCGGGACGGATACCGGCAGCTTTCCGGGGTACCTGAGCGCCCTGCGCCAGCGCCGTGCGTTTTTCAAAGCCATGGGGGCGACGGCGACAGATCACGCCATCGAAGAGATCCATACCGAATGGCTGGACGATCCCGACACGATGTTCCAGCGGTTGCAACGGGGCACGGGATCACCGGCGGATGCGAAGGCGTTTTACGGGCACATGTTGATCGAAATGGCGCAGATGTCCGTCGAGGACGGGCTGGTCATGCAGATCCACGGTGGCAGCAGGCGCAACACAAATCACGCGGTGCTGGAGGCATTCGGTCGCGACAAAGGGGCCGATATTCCGATTGCGGTGGATTGGGTGCGCGGGCTGGAAGCGCTGCTGAACCGGGTCGGGAACACACCGGACTTCACGCTTTTGCTGTTTACGCTGGACGAGACGACCTATGCGCGCGAACTGGCCCCGATGGCCGGGCACTGGCCGTGTCTGCGCATCGGACCGCCCTGGTGGTTTCATGACAGCGCCGCAGGCATTGCGCGCTATTTCGATCAGGTCGTGGAGACGGCAGGGTACCACAATCTTGCCGGTTTCAACGATGACACGCGGGCGTTTTTGTCTATCCCGGCGCGGCATGATATGTGGCGCCGTGGGGTCGCGCTGCACCTGGAACAGCAGGTCAGGCGCGGTGTTTTCGATCTGTCGGATGCGCGGACGCTCGCCCCTTTGTTGGCCACGGACCTTGCACGCAAAGCCTATAGGTTGGGATCATGAACCATCGCATTTTGCACATCGGTGTTGGCAATTTCTGCCGCGCGCATCTGGCGGACTACACGCAGGATGCGGGCGGCTGGTCCGTGACCGGGGTCAGCTTGCGGTCGGCTGGCGTGCGCAATGGGTTGCGGGCGCAGCACTATGACTACGGCCTTGCGATCCAGGGCCAGGGCGTCAAGCCGATCACCGTCTTTGATGAGGTTCTGGTGGCTCCCGAAGACCCGCAGGCGGTTTTGAAGCAGATTGCCTCCCCTGATGTTTACCTCATTTCGATCACGGTGACCGAAAAAGGCTATCATCTCACGGCGGACAACCAACTTGACGTTGCGGACCCGTTGATTGCAAGCGATCTGGCCGGAAAAACACTGCGCACGGTCATTGGCTTTCTGGCCTATGGGTTGGCGGCACGGCACACCCCGGTGACTGTTTTGAGTTGCGACAATCGCGTGTCAAACGGCGATGTGTTGGAGGCCGCGGTCGTGGCGTTTGCTCAGGCTGCAGGGCTGCCGTTGGATCTGTCCCAGATCACCTTTCCCAACAGCATGGTGGACCGTATCACACCCGCGACAACGCAGGATTTGCGCGCGTTGACGGGTGACGCGATGGCCGTGCCCACGGAGCCCTTTCGCGAATGGGTGATCGAGGATCGCTTTGCCGCGCCGCGCCCTGATTGGCCGGACGTGCAGTTCGCGCAGGATGTGGCCCCGCATGAGACGCGCAAGCTCAGGATGCTGAACGCGGCGCATTCGATGCTGGCCTATGCTGGCACCTTGGCCGGTCACACCTATGTGCATGAGGCGGTCGTCGATCCCGGCTTGCGCGAAAATGCGCGGGCGCTGATGATGGAAGCCGCGCAAACGCTGACACCGGAAATGCAGGAGATTGCGCCCGATTATGCGGATGCGCTGATTGCGCGTTTCGACAATCCGCACATCAACCACAGCCTGCGGCAGATCGCGATGGATGGGACGCAAAAGCTGCCCTACCGGATGCTGGACAGTATTCGCGCCCTGAAATCCATGGGCCAGCCTGCGCCCGTCCTGTCGGACGGCGTACGGTCCTGGATCCGGTTTTGCCGCCATGAGGTGGGTGCGGGCCGTCTGTTGCAAGACCCGATGGGGGACAAGGTTGCCCATATCATTGGCGCAGGCGCCGCGGACGACGCGCTGTTGGCGTTGATGGGCGCGCAGGATCTCGCAACGCCTATTCTGGAATAATCGCACCGCGATGCTGTACAACTCTGGCCGCACAATCGTGACCCGCGCGCAGTGCATCAGCTTGCGATTGGCCAGACAGTAGCGCGCCGAGATATCCGCCGTTGAAACTGTCGCCTGCCGCCGTTGTGTCGACGACTTTTGCGGCAGGGTTGTAGGCCTGATCGACGGCTTCGCCGAGCGACAATGGCCCCTGCGCACCGCGTTTCAACGCGCCTTGCGTGGAAAGTGCCAGAAAACGGGCTGCAACCTGATCCTCGGTTTCCCCAAAGAGATCCATTTCGTCGTCGATGGATGGCAGGGCAATATTCGCCTGGCTCCAGAGCCTGCGGGTCACCTCCTGCGCCACTTGCACGTCTTCCCAAAGTCGCGGGCGATAGTTGCTGTCATATGCCACCTGCGCCTTTTTCTGTGCCAACCAGTCGATCAGCGCCAGCCGCACCGCCTGGGGCAGGATCGCCATGGTGATGCCGGAGAGGTAAACCACGTCGTAGTCCGCCAGAGGGGAGAAATCGAATGTGCCATCCACCTGAAACATCTGGCGTGCCGCCGAAGCGCTCCGCCAATAAGTAAAGGCGCGCTCACCTGTGTCATTTGTCGTGATCGCATAAAGACCCGGTGATTTCCCGGCGATGGCTTTGATGTTCCCGCACCCAATATTCTGCGCCGCGATGAACTCCGTGATCTGTGCAGAGAAGGGATCATCGCCGACGCAGGTGACATAATCGACCATCAATTCCGGGGCAGCACGCTTGAGATAAATCGCGGTATTGAGCGTATCGCCCGCCACGCCAATTTGCGCCGCTGTCCCTTGCATGGACAGCTCTATCATCGCTTCGCCAACACAGGCCACACGCATTATCGTTGCTCCCTTTTCCAGATGATCAGGCCCGAGATGACGATGATCATTGCCCCGATGACCGTCCACTGATCCGGCAGGTGTTGAAAGACCAGATAGCTCAGGACAGACAGGTAAATCATGAATGAATAGGTGTAAGGCATCAGGGTGTTGGCCGAGCCGAACCGATGCGCATTCGTCAGCAGTTGGTGACCGGCCCAGCCAAAGACGCCAAGCCCGATCAGGATCATCCAATCCATCGGGGTGTCCGGCCATTTCCAGGCCCAAAGCGCCAGCGGCAACATCACCGCCGTCCCCAGCGCACCCATGTAAAACTGCATTGTCTCGGTGGCGACGACACCAGCCAGCCTGCGCGTCATGATCGAATAGAGCGCGAGGCTCAGCGAGTTCAGAAGCGGCAGGATCATCGCGATATGAAAGGCTTCGCCAAAAGGGCGGATCACGACGAGCACACCGGCAAACCCCAACAGAATGGCAAACCAGCGCCATGGGCCGACATGCTCGCCCAGCAGCGGCCCGGACAGCGCGCAGACGATCACGGGGCTGGAAAACATGATGGCGGCTGTGACCGTCAGCGGCAGGAAGTTCAGCGCATAGAAATTCGACAGTGTGGCCATCACCAGCAGCATCGCACGGCTCAGCACCTGCCACATATGCACGGTCTGAAAGCGATCCCGCGCGATGCCCCCCTTGGCGATCACGGCGACCGAGATCACGAAGTGCCCGGCATAGCGTATGAAGGCCAGTTGGAAGGCCGGAAATCCCAGGATCACCAGCCATTTTGCACTGGTGTCAACGAAGGCAAAGAGCAGCCACGCCCCCAGCATGAGCATGATGCCGAAATGAGGGCGGTCCTCTAACAGGCCCGCGCTGACGGCCATGCTACTTGCCCATTTTCTGGACGTAGAAATCGATCATCTGGCTGACCATGTGATCGCCGAACCCAGTGTCCGTTGCTTCGCGCAGGGCAGAGAGCGCGCATTTGGACATGATGCTTTCGACGCCTGCCTCATCTGCCATGCGGGCATAGTATCCCACGTCCTTTGCCGCGTTTCGGATAGCAAAAGCCAATTGGTTGGGGTCGCCGTCCAGCCCGTAGCCTTTGACGAAATCCATCATGCCCGAATGCAGAGGACCTGCGGACATCACATCGTAAAGCTGTTTGCGGTCGATGCCGGCCACATCCGCCATGGCAAAGGCCTCGGCCATGGCGTTTGCAACGGTCATCCCGAAGAAGTTGTTGATTAGCTTGATAGTATGCCCGGACCCGGAGGCCCCGAGGTGAAAGACGTTTTCGCCCAGATCCTTGAGCACCGGCTCAACCGCGTCAAAGGCGGCTTTGTCCCCCGCCGCCATGATGTTGAGTAGCCCGTCCTTGGCGTGTGAGGGCGTGCGGCCCAGGGGCGCATCCAGATAACTGCCGCCCGCTGCGGCAACCTCTTCGCTCAGGCTGCGGGTGCTGCCGGGCAGGGAGGTGCCGAAATCAATGACCGTGGCCCCGTCGCGCAGCCCGGCAATGAGGCCGTCCGGGCCGCGCATGCGTCCCTCGACGCTGTCGCTGGTGTCCATACACAGCATGACGATATCGCTGGCGGCGGCCACATCACGGGCGGTGGCCACTTCGGTCGCGCCGCGCGCCACGGCGGCATCAACGTTCGGGCGCGAGCGGTTCGCCGTGACCGTCAGCGCGTAACCCTTGTCCTGCAGGCGCCCAACCATGGCTGCGCCCATCAGGCCGAGGCCGATAAATCCGATTGTGGGGTGTGTCATTTGCTGTCCTTTTCGCCTGCGCGGTTATGTGATGGTATCGAAGGCCCGTTTCTTCAGGCCCTTTTGAATTTCATAGATGGAGATCGGCACGTCCGGTTGCGGCTGTGGAATGCGCACCGGGATATCTTTGAGGCGCGGGTTCAGGGTGCTTTTGCCGCAGAGCATCCGCGTGTCATAGTCCTTGATCCCGTCCCATTTTGTCATCGACCCCATGATCGGGAAAGCATCCGCCGCCATCATCTCATAAAACAGAATGCGCCGTGGCCGGTCGGAAGTGTTGAGCGCGGAGCCGTGCACGATGCGCCCGTGGTGGATGCTGATCGATCCCGCCGGTCCGGTCAGCTGCACCGCATCCGCCGGGTTCAGCCCGTTTTCTTCCGGCAGCATGGCACCGGCAAACACACCATCCACGTGGTGATCGAACACCGGGCCCCTGTGCGAGCCGGGATAGACCATCAGCGGACCATTCTCCGCCGCCATATCGTCAATCAAAACGCCGATGGCGAGGATGTCGTCGTTGGTATGTGGGTAAAACGCGTAGTCCTGATGCCATTCGACGGCAGCGCCGTAGCCTGCTGACTTCATGTTGAGTTTGGTTGTGTGCAGGCGCAAATCCAGCCCGATCAGATCGCGCGCGGGCGCCAGGATGTGATCTGAATACATCAGCTCCCGCATGACATCCGACGTGGTGTGCGGCAGTTTGATCCGCCGCAGGCGTGGCGCATCAGGGGTGTGGCTGTCTTCGAGGTCGAGGCGGTCATTGCTTGCGGTCATGCCGCGCGCTTCCTGTTCGAATCGGGCGATTTCCGCGTGGATACGCGACAGCCATTCCGCAGGCACCTGGTTTTCCAGCACCAGGTAGCCTTGCTCCTCATAGCGTGCGATCTGGTCTGCTGAGAGCGTTTCAGGCATTGGCCACGCCTTCCAATTGCGGGGTCAGCTGCGCTTCGATCTCCAATGCGGTGGCCAGTGTCCGGGTCGCATCGGCGACGTCGATCAGCGGGGTGGCCCCGTCCATCACGTCGATAAAGTGATCCAACTGCGCGTCCAGCGGTGCCCTGTCATTTTCGAGGATGTCGAGCGGCATCGGCACTGCGGGTCGCGCCCAATCCTCGCCCTGCCAGAGCGTCATGGAGGGAAAGCTGATCGCGCCTTTTGTGCCTATGATCCACATCATGTCCTGATGCGTGGTCCCGATGTTGGGGTTCTCCCCGGTGCCTGCTTCAAATCCCCAGGGGCTGGGGGAGGTGTCGGCAAAACTGATGGTTCCGGTGGCCCCATTGGCAAATGCCAGCGCGATCGCACCGCTTTCGATCCGCGCGGTGCCACGCAGACCACTGCCACGCAGTGCTGTTGTCGTGGCAATCTCTCCGATTACAAAGCGCAAGAGATCGATGTCATGCACCAGATTGATCATCACCGGGCTGCCGCCCGCGGTGCGCCAATTGCCCTCGAAATAGGTATCCGGCTTGCGCATGGCCCAGATCAGATTGGCGCAGACGGGCGTGCCGATGCCACCGTCAGAGATCAGTTTTTTCAACTGCTGGACCGGGCGGTGATAGCGCCGGTGATGGCCGACAAGCGAGCCGACCCCCGAATTGGCAATCGCGGCACCAAGCGCGCGGGCACCAGCGAGATCAGTCGCGACCGGCTTTTCAATCAGCATGTGCCACCCGCGTTCCGCCGCATAAATCCCATGTTGCGCGTGCAGCCCCGTTGGCGTTGCGATGATCACCCCATCCACGTCGCCTGCGACCTCCGACATGTCCCGGTAGCGGGTCAGATCGGGCGCAATCGACATATCGGGATCGACCAGGCCAGCGAGTTCGCAGCCCGGATGGGCCTGAATGGCCGCAACATGGCGGATGCCGATCAGCCCGCCGCCGACAACCAGAATGCGTTTCACATCACCGCCCCGATTTGCCAGGGCACGAATTCATAATCGCCCAAGCCCTGCGCCTCGGATTTGGTGGCAGCACCGCTGGCGACGCGCAGGAACATGTCGTAGATTTCGCGCCCTTTCTCTTCGACACTCACGCCTTCGGTCAGGATCGTGCCCGCGTCGACGTCCATATCCTCATGCATGCGTTTGGCCATGGCCGAATTGGTGGCCACTTTGATCGTGGGGCTTGGTTTTGACCCAAAAGCCGAGCCGCGCCCGGTGGTAAAACAGACCAGATTGCAGCCGCCCGCGATCTGCCCCGTTACGCTGGCGGGGTCATAGCCGGGGCTGTCCATGAAGGTGAATCCGCGGGCCGTCACAGGCTCGGCGTATTTGTAGACACCCATCAACGGGCTGGTGCCGCCCTTGGCCGCGGCCCCCAGCGATTTTTCCAGAATGGTGGTCAGGCCACCCGTCTTGTTTCCGGGGGAGGGATTGTTGTCCATCGATCCCTTGTTGCGGGCGGTGTAATCCTCCCACCACCTGATCAGACCCACCAGCTTTTCGCCTGTGACCTGATCGGTCGCGCGCCGTGTCAGCAGATGTTCCGCGCCATAAATCTCGGGCGTTTCGGCCAGAACACCGGTGCCGCCCTGGGCCGCGAGCAGGTCACAGGCATATCCAAGGGCCGGGTTGGCGGTGATGCCGGACCACGCGTCAGAGCCCCCACACTGCAGCGCAACCTTCAATTCCGAGGCCGGGCAGGGCGTGCGCGTTGCGGCATTGGCGATGGGCAACATGGCCTCGATCTTCTTGATCCCCAATGCAACGGTTTTGCGCAGACCGGCGACGGACTGGATGTTCATCACCTGAAACGTAGGGCCCTGGCTGAGCCCATAGGCCTCCAGCAGCCAGTCGATCTGGTTCATTTCGCAGCCCAAACCCACCATCAGGACGCCCGCGTGGTTGGGATGGCGCGCGTAGCCCCACATGACCCGTTGCAAGGCCTCAAACCCGTCGCCGCTGTCGGCCATGCCGCAGCCGGTGCCATGCACAAAGGCCGCGATACCATCCACATTCGGATAGTCGGCGAGCACTTCAGGTGTGAAGTGGCTGGCGATCATCCGTGCCGCCGTGGCCGAACAGTTCACCGAGGTGACGATGGCAATGTAGTTACGGGTACCAACCTGCCCATTCTCGCGGCGGTATCCCATAAAGGTATCATGTGCCGCCTCTGGCACGGGTGCCACGGGGCGCAGGTCGGTGGAGAATTCGTAGTCGGCTTGCGTATTGCGGAATTCAACGTTTTGCGTGTGCACATGGTCACCCGCCGCAATGTCCTGGGCCGCATATCCGATGATCTGCGCATATTTGCGGATGGGTTGGCCGCGCGCGATGGCGCAGGTTGCGATCTTGTGACCGGAGGGGATCAGCGCGCGGGTGGTGGCTTCTTCGATCTCGACACCAACCTCAAGCGCACGGGTGGCGGTGACGACATTGTCGACGGGGTCTAGGCGCACGGTGTCCATGGTCTCTCCTCAGGCGCAGAACGGCGCATCGCTTTGCCAGCGATGAATGGGAATATGGGGTTGCCGCGCAAGCGTGTTGCGCGCGTCATGCCACATCTGCCGCCAAAGACGCCAGTCGGTCAAGACCGCGCCGGGATCATCCGTGCTGCGCGCCACGAATTCAGGGAAATGCGCCCGCCCGGTAGGCTGGCCCGTCACGTTGTAGCGCAGATCGAAAGACCAGCGGAAATCATCTGTGCCATTGGGCAGCGAGGCATGCGGGGTCAGCGGGTGTAAAAGTAAAATGCCACCTGCACGAACGGGCAGCGGCCTCGCCCGCGCCGCATCAATGAAATCATCGGCGATGGCTGTTTGTGTTTTGGGACAATGCGGCAGCATCTGATCATGCGCTTTGGGGACTACTTGCAAACAGCCGTTTTCAAGGGTTGCGTCGGTCATTGCGATCCAGACGGTGATCATATCGGTTCTGTCGGCATCCTCATGGCCAACGCCGCGATCCTGATGCCAATCCGTCTGGGTGATGTGAGCGCGGATCTCATTGTCTTTCAATGCGGGCGCGGGGGGTTTGATCCGAAGATGCTGGATCGGGTTCGAGGTGATCTCGGGGCCAATCAGGCTTTGCACCACATCCAGTATCTGCGGACAGGTGACCAGATCAAAAACCGCTGGGCCGAAGTGCATCGGCGTATCTGCGTGGATGATATCGCCCGGCAGCGAAATATCCATCGGCTGAAACCAATCGCACCCGGCCTCATAGGCGCACCGCAATTTTTGCCAGAAATCCATGGTGTCATCAGGCGCGGGCAACAGCCCCTGTTTGGCCCATGTCGCATAGAGACTGTTCAACAGCGCTTCGTATTCCTCTGCGATTTGCGCGCGCAGCTCAGACGGCACCACGTCTTCGACGACAAGGAAACCCTGACGTTCGAAAGAGGCGATTTGCGCAGCGCTGAGCATGGGGCATTCCCAGTGGTTAGGGCAGAAGCAATGAAACGATGGGTGGCCAGATCAGCAAGACCGACAGAGCACAAAGCTGGATGCCGATGAAGGGCAGGAACCCTTTGAAAATATCGGTCAGGCTGATGTGCGGCGGTGCCACGGACTTCAGATAAAACGCGGCGGGTCCAAAGGGCGGGCTGAGGAAACTCACCTGCATGTTCATACAGAAGACCACCCCGAACCAGATCGCCACGTGGCGCGGATTGAGTTCACCAAACACACCGATTTCCTCGATCGGCAGGCGCTGCACGATCGGCAGGAACACCGGGATAATCAGCAGAACGATACCCACCCAATCCATGAAGGCGCCCATGAAGAGCAGGATCAGCATCATCGCAAGGATGATTCCCATGGTTGGCAGGTCTGACCCCACGATGAAATCGGCGACGTAAACCGGGCCACCTGCGATGGTGTAGGCGCCTGCGAGGGCCGCGGCCCCGATGGTCACCCAGATGATTGTGCCGGTGGATTTCAGGGTGCGCATCAGGCTGTCCCAGACCAGATCGAAAGAGGCCTCGCCACGGCAGATGGCGATGACCAGCACGGCGAGCGCGCCCATACCTGCAGCCTCGGTAATGCCGGTGATGCCGCCATAGATTGATCCCATGACAACGCCAATGACGACGATGGGCGGGACGAGGCCCTTGCCCATGGACCAGCCCGTTGCGGTGCGCTCACGGCCCAGGACGCCGAACATCATGCCGAAGGACAGCAGCACCGCGCCGCCGAACCATGGCAGCCAGTCGGCGGTGCCATAGGCGATGGCCGCCCCGGTGTTCGACGCATTCTGGCCGGACAGTTCGAAAAACAGCGCGCGCAGGAACAGCGCCGTGCCGAAGCCTGCTATCAGGACGCAGAGAAAGGCGAGAAAGAGTTTGGCCTTTTCCATGCCGTAGGGTTCACCTTCAACCGGATCGGGCAGCGGCGCGTCCTGCGGGCGCAGCTGCGTGCGGATGATGATGTAGAGGATGATGAAACTCGCCAGCATGAAACCCGGCAGGAAGGAGGCGGTGAAGAGCGCCTTGATCGAGGTCTCGGTGATCAGCCCGTAGATGATCAGCACGATGGAGGGCGGGATCATGGTGCCCAGCGAGCCGGAGGCGCAGATCGTACCGATGGCGAGGTTCTGACTGTAGCCCAGTCGCAGCATTTGCGGCAGCGCGATCAGGCCCAGCAACACGACCTCACCGCCAATGATGCCGGACATCGCCGCCATAATGACGGCCATGATCGAGGTGACGATGGCGATGCCGCCGCGGGTCCGGTTGAGCCAGACGTTCAGCGAGGAATACATATCCTTGGCGATGCCGGACCGTTCCAGAAGGGCCGCCATGAAAATAAAGAGCGGGATGGATATGAGGACATAATCCGTTAAGAGCCCGTATATCTTTTGCGCCAGGATGTTCAGCGGCCCCGATCCCGGCCTGCCGGTCAGGATGCCATCGCCGAATGTGAGCGGGTTCATCAGCAGCGTTGGCTCGAACTTCATCACCAGCACCAGCACCGCGAGGATGGCCGAGGCAAACCCCAGCGGCATGCCGATGGCCAGCAGCAGGATCAGGCCCAGCATCAGGACCAGCGAAATTGTACCGATATCCATCAGCTGTTCCTCGGGGTATTTGATTGAATGCTGCCGCGTGTGACGTCCAGGTCGCCGGTCCCGTCGGATCCTACGGCGGCCTTGATGCGCTCCAGCTCGTCGGGGTCGATGTCATCGGCAGCGGAGTGAATGACGGGTTCGGCGTGCCAGTCTGACACCAGATTGACCACCGCCTGAAAGGCCACCAGCACGATCACCAGCAACACCATGGGCTTGAGCGTCGCGGGGATCGGTGGGTCGAAAGCAGTGCCGAAGGTTTCCCAGCGGTAAAATTTGTCGAAGGCCTCACCATATCCGCCATAGACCAGAAAGAAGGCAAAGGTGACGATGAGCAGTGTTGAAATACAGTCGCAGGTGCGCTGCAGCACGCGGGGCAGCATGTCGTAGAGCAGGAAAATGCGGATGTGGCTGCGTTGCTGCATCGCGTAAAGCCCGGCGCAGAGGAACACAAAGCCCGCCAGCCAGAGCGAGAGTTCATTGGCCCATAACGTCGGCGCCTCGAAGACATAGCGCAGGATCACCTCGTAGATCATCACGCAGCAGAGCAGGACGATCAGCATCATGGTCAGCCGACCGATGAAGACGGCCAACCGGTCCAGCGGTTTCCAGCTTTCGAATTCCATGGGGGCGCGGCGGACCGTGCGCACACCGATGTAGCCAAAGATCGGCAGCAAAAGCAGGGCACCCCAGTCGACCATGTCAGCATATCCGCCAAACAGCCCACCCATCCCGGGGGTCACGTCGATGCGCCCAAAAAGCGCGCTGAGCTTGTCATATTGTGAGGGGTCTTCGGGCGGGAACCATGAGAGCGTGAAGGCGGGCAGATGCCAGGTCAACCAAGCCGCGCAGACGATGAAAGCAAGCGGTATGAGCCATTCGATAGGGCTTCCGGATTTTTCCTGCATGATCTCTCCCCAACCACGGTGGCCGATTGTTATGGATTGCCCCGGCCCGAGACAAAAAGACCCCGCCGGGTGTCGGCGGGGTCAGTTTTCAGGTCAGCTTATTGCTTGAGGCCAAGCTGTTCCAGGTAGGCCAGGTGGCTCTCAACCAGCGCCTTAGCTTCCGGCGTGTCAGCGAATTCAGGCCATGTGGCCTGAGCTGCAGCGCGGAACTTGGCCAGCTCTTCTGGTGCCCACTGCGACAGGGTTACGCCCTGCTCGCGCAGCTGTGCGGCGGCTTCGGCGTTCTTCTTCTCGAACGTCAGAGCCGTGCGCAGCGCCAGCGCTTCCATCGCCACCTTCATGATCTTCTGGTGGTGCGCAGGCATCGCGTCAAACACGGCCTTGTTGCACGCCAGGTGATCCGACGGCATGGAGTGGAAGCCAGGGAAGTTGGCATATTTCACGATGTCATAGAGACCGAGGCCCACGTTGTTCGCGAGGCCCGAGGCATCCGCCCCATCGATGATGCCGGTTTCCAGCGCGGTAAAGATCTCGGTGAAATCCATCACGATGGGCGAGGCACCCAGTTTTTCGAAGATCTTGGTCTCCATGCCGGGGGGGGACCGGAATTTCCAGTCCTTGAAGTCTTCGACCTTGGCGATGGGCTTGGAAGAGGCGAAGCTCTCCTGACCGTAAACCCACCAGCCGATCAGCTCCATGCCGTATTTGTTGTAGAGCGGTGCTGCCGCTTCACGACCGCCACCGAAGTAGAGCCAGCTGAGCTGTTGGTACGGCGTGTCATAGCCGCCCATGATGTCGCCCACGAATTGGAACGCGGAGTTCTTACCGGTCTGGTAGCCGCCGCCTGTCATGTCGCAATCCAGAATACCGGTGGATGCGGCGTCAAACGTCTCGACCGATTTCACAACCGACGACGAATAGAACATCTCAACGACGATCTCGCCGTTGGACATGTCCTGAATGTCTTGCATATATTGTGCGGCGAGCTTGCCGGACACCGTTTCAGGTGCGTAGTGCGTTTGAATGCGCAGATTGCTTGTCTCGGCCGCGGCGGTGAACGCCGTCGATGCCGCGAGGGCTGCAACTGCGGCGACCGAAGCCGCCTTTTTGATGATTTTCATTTTGTCCTCCCAGACGTTGAGCGCACAAATGGGTCGGGTTGAAATATCCCGTTCGTGATTACGCTGCCGAAACGTTAGGCCGATGGTGACTGCTCAAGCAAGAAAATATTTTATTTTTCCCGAATTTCGATATTTTGTTTGATTTTCGAAATTATGCGCGTATCGCTAGAAACACTGTGGGAGATCTGAAATGGCTGCTCAAGACGCCGACATCTTTGATGACATGCGGCACCGCCTGATTACCGGCGAGTTTGGATATGGTAGCAAGCTGCGGGCGGAAAAGCTACGCCAAGATTATAATTGTTCCGCCAGCACAGTGCGGGAAGTGCTGTTCCGCCTGTCGACGGTCGGACTTGTCGACTTTCAGGAGCAGCGCGGATTTAGATCACCTTTTCAGTCAGTTGAGCGTCAGCACGAGCTGACCCACATGCGGATATTGCTCGAAACCGAGGGCGCTTGCCTGTCCATTCGATTGGGCGGCGTCGAGTGGGAATCGCGCTTGTCCGCCGCGCATCACAAGCTCTCTCATATCGAAACCCGCGTGCGATCATCCGGCGATGTGATTCCACTTCTGGGTCTATGGAGCCGGGCGGAGCAGGAATTTCATGAGACCCTCATCGACGCCTGCGGTTCCGGTCTGTTGAAGCGCACGCATAAAGTAATTTACGAACAATTCAGGCAGCAGCTCGTCTCGGCGGAAACAAATTACGGCTATTTCCCGGAAAACATTCGCGAGCATCAGGCGATTCTGGATGCCGCGCTTGAGCGAAATGAGGACCTGATGCGGGTCACCGTGAACGACCATCTGGCGCGCAATCTGATACGGCCCTTACCGCAAAAACATCACACGGACGCTTTGGGTAAATCCTCGGCAATATAGGTCTGGATGATCTCATCAAACGTGGTTTCAGCTTTGAACCCCAGGGCGATGGCGCGGCTCGGGTTGAAATTGCGGGGCCATCCCTCGACGATCTTGATGACTGCTGGATCGGGCGCGACTTTGATCAGATCCACTGCATCCTGACCGGCAATACGCCGCAATGCTTCAATCTGTTCTGCGACAGTACAGCTCAGCCCGGGGAGATTGAGCGCGCGACGCCCTTCTAGCAACTTGGTATCCAAGGTGGCCGCATGCGCCAAAAATCCGGCTGCGGCGCGGGGGGAGGCGTGCCAATGTCGTACGCTGTCCGCGACCGGCAGGATCGCTTCCTGACCGTTTAGGGGTTCGCGGATGATGCCGGAAAAGAAGGAGGATGCCGCCAGGTTTGCTTTCCCGGGCCGGACGCAGATCGTGGGCAACCGCAACGATACCCCGTCGAGGAAACCTTTGCGGCTGAAGTCGGAGAGCATCAATTCGCTGATCGCTTTCTGCGCGCCGTAGCTGGTTTGCGGCGCCGAGAGGAACTCATCGTCGATCTTTTCTGGAAAAGGGCCGCCAAAAACAGCGATGGAGGAGGTGAAAACCAGACGCGGGACATATCCGCCGCCCGATGCATCGTATGCATTACGAAATGCCTCGAGGAGGTGCCACATCGACATCATGTTGACATCCCAGCCTTTGGAAAAATCCGTTTCCGCCTCGCCGGACACGATGGCCGCAAGGTGGAAAACGATGTCCGGTTTGTTGGCGACGAGGTCTTGTGCAACACCATCTGTCGACAGGTTGCCGGTTTTCTGTTTCGGGCCACTGACGCCCTTTGGCGGGAAGGCTACGTCAAAAAGGGTGATGTCCAGATCTGCATGGCCCGGCAGGCCCTTTTCGATCAGACGGGCGGCCAGCTTTTGGCCAACCATGCCCCCGCCACCGATGATGAGAATTTTGGTCATACCGGTAATCCGTTTCGTGCCTTGAGTTCCAGATAGAGCCCGGAATGGTCTTTCTCGCCGCCATCCATCGCGTCAATGAAATGCTGAAACCGGTCTCGGACGCTTTCGGTCGCGGGCAGTTTCAATCCCAATGCTGCCGCTTCATCCAGCGTGTTGTTGAGGTCCTTGACCTGGAACTTGGTCAATCCGCCGGGTTCAAAATTACCCGTGGTCATACGTTCGCCGTGCTGTTGCAAAATCACGCTATCCGCGAAGCCACCCTTCAGCGCCGCGCGCACGGCCGCCGGATTTGCGCCGCCTTGTTCTGCAAGTAGCATCGCCTCGGCAACAGCCGAAATGGTCACCGCAACGATGGTTTGATTGGCGAGCTTGGAGAGCTGTCCGGCGCCAGAGGGTCCGACATGTACCGGTCGCCCCATCGCCTCAAAAACGGAGCGCGCGGCATCGAAGACAGCGGCATCGCCGCCCACCATGATCGCCAGGGATGCGGCTTCCGCCCCTTTGGTGCCGCCCGAGACCGGCGCATCAAGATGCCCAAAGCCCAGACCCTTTAGCAGCTCCGATTGCTGGCGCGCGTGTTCAGGCTTGGCGCTCGACATATCGATCCAGACCGCCCCAGACGATAGCGCCGCCTGAATGTCGCGGTCTTCAATCAACGCCCCCGACGCGAAGCCATCAGACAGCATGGTGATCACGAACTCGGCGCCGCTGACAGCATCCACTTCGCTGGTGGCAATCCGCGCGCCATCCTCGGCCAGGGGTTCGGCCCGCGCGATGGTCCTGTTCCAGACGGTTAGCTGGTGGCCAGCCTTCAGCAAATTTCGAGACATGGGAACCCCCATCAACCCGGTCCCGATCAGCGTAACCTTGCGCGATTGTGTCATTGTCTGCGGTGCCCCATGATTTCTGTTTTCAAAGCAGTAGCCAAAGCCTGGCTCCTGTCATACGCTAACGAAAACGAGCCATTGGACCAGCCCGTCCGGTGGTTTTTTGATGAAGTCAGCGATTTTGATGCACTTCCTTGGTTGGTTCAGCTTGCGGCCAACGGTGAAAGCGGACGCTGGTGAGTGGGGAGAATATTATGTCAGGGCAAAGACTTAAGGGTAAGCGGGCGTTGGTCACGGCCGCCGGTCAGGGGATTGGTCGTGCGAGTGCGCTCGCCCTGGCAAAAGAGGGCGCTGAGGTCTTCGCGACCGACATTAACATGGATGCGCTTTCCACGATTCGGGATGCGAATCACGAAAATATCGAAATTTTCGAGTTAAATGCGTTGGACGATGATAGCGTCAAAGCGGGTGTTGCAGCGGCCCAGCCGGACGTTTTGTTCAATTGCGCGGGCTTCGTGCACCATGGGTCTGTGCTTGATGCGACCGATGAGGAATGGGACTTTGCGATGAACCTGAACATCCGATCGATGGTGCGCACCATCCGCGCCGCGTTGCCGGGCATGCTGGAACGTGGCGGCGGATCGATCATCAACATGTCGTCTGCGTGCTCGTCGGTGATTGGTGCGCCCAATCGGTTTATCTACGGCACAACCAAGGCCGCGGTGATTGGTCTGACGAAATCTGTTGCGGTGGATTACGTCGCCAAAGGCATCAGGTGCAACGCCATTTGCCCGGGCACCGTGGAGAGCCCCAGCTGGCACGACCGTGTCGATGCGCTTGGCGAACAACTTGGCAGCAAAGACGAAGCGATGAAGCAATTCGTGTCACGTCAGCCGATGGGGCGCGTGGCGTCGGCAGAAGAGATCGCAGCGCTTGTGGTGTATCTTGCAAGCGACGAAAGCGGTTTCACCACCGGGCATCCACATATCATTGACGGGGGGTGGTCAGGCCAATGACCAAGAAAATCGACATTAGCGATCTGCGATCACGCAAATGGTTCATGAACCCGGACAATCCGGAGATGACGGCGCTCTATCTGGAGCGCTATCTGAACTACGGGCTCACGCGCGAAGAGCTGCAGTCCGGCAAACCGATCATCGGGATCGCGCAAACGGGCAGTGACCTGTCGCCCTGCAACCGGCACCATCTGGAACTGACCAAACGGGTGCGTGATGGCATCATTGCCGCTGGCGGTACCTGTATCGAGGTGCCTGTGCACCCCATTCAGGAGACCGGCAAACGACCCACGGCGATGCTCGACCGGAACCTTGCCTATCTGTCGCTGGTCGAAACACTCTTTGGCTATCCGCTGGATGGCATTGTCCTGAACATTGGCTGCGACAAGACCACGCCCGCGCTGCTGATGGCGGCGGCGACCGTGAACATTCCGGCGGTGGCGCTGTCGGTCGGTCCGATGCTGAACGGGTGGTTCCGCGGGGAGCGCACCGGGTCTGGCACCATTGTTTGGAAAGCGCGCGAGATGCTGGCGGCGGGTGAAATCGATGACGATGGGTTCATGGAACTGGTGGCCTCGTCTGCGCCCTCCGTTGGGTATTGCAACACGATGGGAACGGCGACGACGATGAATTCGCTGGCCGAAGCGCTGGGCATGCAACTGCCGGGTGCGGCGGCGATCCCCGCACCCTATCGCGAGCGGGGGCAGATCAGCTATGAGACGGGGCGGCGGATCGTTGATATGGTCTGGGAGGATCTGCGGCCCTCCGACATCATGACGCGCGAGGCCTTTGAAAATGCCATCGTGATCAATTCAGCGATTGGTGGATCGACCAATGCGCCAATTCATCTCAACGGCGTTGCCCGGCATCTGAATGTGCCGCTGGACAATGATGACTGGCAGAAGGTTGGCCATCATGTGCCGCTTCTGGTGAACCTGCAGCCGGCGGGCGAATATCTGGGCGAGGATTATCAGCATGCGGGCGGGGTGCCGGCGGTTGTAGGCGAATTGATTGCGGCGGGTCTGTTGCCGCATCCGGATGTGATCACCGCAAACGGTAAAACCATGGCGGAGAATTGTGGCCATCTGCGCAGTGAGGACACCAAAGTGATCCGACCTGTATCCGACCCGCTCAAAGCGCAGGCTGGTTTCATCAATCTGACGGGTAACCTTTTTGACAGCGCGATCATGAAAACCAGTGTGATCAGCAAAGCCTTTCGCGCCAAATACCTGTCCAACCCGGAGGATATGAATGCCTTTGAAGGGCGTGCGGTTGTCTTCGACGGGCCGGAAGATTTTCACCACCGGATCGACGATCCGGCAGAGAACATAGATGAAGACTGCGTGCTCTTCATGCGGGGGGCCGGGCCCAAGGGTTATCCCGGCGGGGCGGAAGTGGTGAACATGCGCCCGCCGTCATACCTGCTGAAGAAGGGCGTAGAGGCACTGCCTTGCATCGGCGACGGTCGTCAATCCGGCACGTCGGGCAGTCCGTCGATCCTGAACGCCTCGCCCGAAGCGGCGGCAGGCGGTGGCCTTGCGTTGCTGCAAAACGGCGACCGGGTGCGCATCGATCTGAACAAATGCACCGCGGATATGCTGGTGCCATTGGACACTTTGGCCGAACGTGCCCGCGCCTTTGAGGCCAATGGCGGCTATGACGCGCCCGAAAGCCAATCGCCCTGGCAACAGTATTTCCGCGAGAAAGTTGGCCGCTTTGATCAAGGCATGATTCTTGAAGATGCCGACAAATACCAAGACATCGCGCGTCGCTTCATGCCGCGCGACAACCACTGACGACGCGCCTGTGGCGCGATACCAACTGACTGCGCGCCTTTGGCGCGACAATTTACTAAAGGAAGATTTATGAAACTGGTACGATACGGTGCTGCGGGCGCTGAAAAACCCGGAATGCTGGATGCAAGTGGTACGCTGCGCGATTTATCGGCGCATGTCACGGATATTGCGGGCGACGTTCTGTCGGACGCGGGGCTGGACAAGCTGCGTGCCATCGATCCTGCGAGCCTGCCAGCGGTGGAGGGAAGCCCGCGCATCGGCGCTTGCGTCGGGAACATCGGCAAGTTCATGTGCATCGGCCTGAACTACAAGGATCACGCGATTGAAACCGGCAACCCGTTCCCGGATCACCCGGTTCTGTTCATGAAGGCCACCTCGGCCGTGGTTGGCCCAAACGATGACGTCTCCATGCCGCGCGGCTCGACCAATACCGATTGGGAGGTCGAATTGGGCGTGGTGATCGGCAAGCCCGCCAAATACGTCAGCAAGGAAAACGCGCTGGATCATGTGGCCGGATATTGTGTGATCAACGACGTGTCGGAGCGGCATTTCCAGAACCACCTGTCGGGCAATTGGACCAAGGGGAAGTCCTGTGACACTTTTGGGCCGACGGGTCCCTGGCTGGTGACGCGGGATGAGGTCGGCGATCCGCAAAACCTGTCGATGAGCCTCGATGTGAACGGCAAGCGCATGCAGACCGGCAACACCGAGACCATGATTTTCACCGTAGCCGAAATCATCGAGCATCTGTCGTCTCTGATGACGTTGCAGCCCGGTGATGTGATCAGCACCGGCACCCCGCCGGGCGTGGGCATGGGCATGAAGCCGCACCCGATTTACCTGAACAAAGGCGATGTGATCGAATTGACCATCGATGGCCTGGGACATCAGCGCCAAACCGTCACGGAGGACGCATAAATGGCTGAACTTTTTCTAATCGGTGGCGCGACGGACATCATGCTGGAGCGGCTGGGCGCCAAATTCACCATCCACAAAGCCAAGGACATGGAAGATCCGCAAGCTTGGCTGGCGGAGCATGGTGCGAGCATCACGCATGTCGCAACCAACGGTCATGACGGTGTAAAACCCGCCTTTATGGAGGCGATGCCGAACCTCAAGGCGATCAGCTGTTATGGGGTTGGCTATGACGCCATCGACACCACTGCGGCAAAGGCCAAAGGGGTGGTTGTGACCCACACACCCAATGTTCTGAACGCCGAGGTTGCGACAACGGCGGTGTTGCTCATGCTGGCCTGTTACCGCGAAGTGTTGCGGGACGATGCCTATGTGCGCTCCGGGCGTTGGGAGGTCGAAGGCAACGCGCCTCTCACGCGCTCGGCGGATGGGCAAACCGTGGGCATTTTGGGTCTGGGCCGCATCGGTCAGGCCATCGCGGACAAACTGGCCCCCTTCGGAACGACCATCGTTTATCATTCGCGCAGCAAGAAAGACGTCGATTACAAATACTATGACAATCTGACGGATATGGCGCGAGAGGTGGACACCCTGATTTGCATCACGCCCGGGGGACCCTCGACCAACAAGATCGTGAACCGTGAGGTCATGGACGCGCTGGGGCCGCAAGGCACGCTGATCAACGTCAGCCGCGGGTCGGTTGTGGATGAAGCAGCGATGATCTCAGCGCTGCAGGACGGGCGTTTGGGGTGGGCCGGTCTGGATGTCTTCGAAGAGGAACCAAAGGTACCCGAAGCGCTGCGTCAGTTGAGCAATGTTGTGCTGTTGCCGCATGTCGGCAGCGGGACACATGAAACGCGGGCGGCAATGGGCGCTTTGACCGTCGACAATCTGCTACAGCATTTGGAGAATGGCACGGTCATCAGTCCGGTGCCTGAATGCGCAGATATGTGACGCGATGACCAGGATTGCCGCCGTCCATGCGCGCCTGTTCAATGTGCCACTGGACGAAGTGCTGGTGGATGCAAAACACGGGCAGCACAGCCATTTCCATCTGATCACCGCGACGGTGACGCTGGAAGATGGTCGTGAGGCAACCGGATACACCTACAATGGTGGTCGCGGGGGCCATGCAACGGCGGCAATGATCAATCATGATCTCGCCCCCTTTCTGGTGGGGCGGGACTGCGAGGACATCGAAGCGCTCTACGACGCGATGCAATGGCATATGCATTACGTCGGGCGCGGCGGGATCGTCAGTTTTGCCATCTCGGCTGTGGACATCGCTTTGTGGGATCTGCGCTGCAAGGCGGCGGGCCAGCCGCTGTGGCAAATGGCGGGCGGCGCGGGCAAAACCTGCAAAGCCTATGGCGGCGGAATCGATCTGGCCTACCCGTTGCCGAAACTCTTGGCGCATGTCCAAGGCTATCTGGATGCCGGGCTGAACGCGGTGAAGATCAAGATCGGCCAACCGACGCAAGAAGAGGACGTCGCGCGCATTCGGGCCGTCCGCAAACAGATCGGCCCGGACGCCGGTTTCATGATCGATGCGAATTATTCGATGACCGTGGCGCAGGCGATATCGCTGGCAAAGGCCGTGAAGGACCAGAATATCATGTGGTTCGAGGAGCCGATCCTGCCCGATCACTACGCGGGATATGCCGAGATCACGCGGGCAACGGGCATGGCGGTCGCGCAGGGTGAGAACCTGCATACCATCCACGAATTCGAGATGGCGATGGCGCAATGCGACCTTGGCTTTGTCCAGCCGGACGCCTCCAATTGTGGTGGCATCACCGGGTGGTTGCAGGTCGCCGACCTCACCCGCAACACCGCGGTGCCGGTCTGCAGTCATGGGATGCAGGAGCTGCACGTCAGTCTGGTCTCTGCGCAACCGCATGGTGGGTGGCTGGAGGTGCACAGTTTCCCGATTGACCGTTACACCAAACGCCCGTTGGTCATCCGGGATCATCACGCAGTCGCACCTGACGATCCCGGAATTGGCGTGACCTTTGATTGGCCCAGCCTCACGCCCTTTGAGGTAAGTCTCTAAGGCGTTGTCCTGAAAATCCGCGCCAAATCAAAACGCCTGAAACCACCGGGTTCAACGCCTTAAGGCAAACGCCCTGTTTTCAGACAAGCCGCGAAACACTATCGGCGCTCAGATGCGCAGAAAGCGCTGGGCGATCTTCGGGATCAGGCTGTCAAAGCGCAGCGGCGCGTCTGCCACGGCCAGGCAAATGCAATCTTCGTGGATGTCCGCGACGGGCGTGTGGTGCATGTCGCTGTCCGCAATTTCCACGTCACCCCGTGCGAAATAATCGTCCTCATCCTGAAATGCGCCCTTCAGCACCATGGTCATTTCCGTGCCTTCGTGACCATGATCCGGCATCGCGGTGCCAGCGGGAATGAACAACAGGCGGGCAGAGGCATCCTTTGATGTTGGCAGGATCGCTTGTTTGACGCCCATACCGATGGGCTTCCAGCGGATCGCTTCCAGATCACCGCCGACATAGTCACGCAACGGCTTTGGCAAGACGGCGCATTGCGAGGAAACATCTTTCGGCGTCGTAACCGGGCCGCCCGCGATCAATGCAAGCGTCGCTCCAAAGCATTCCGGACGCAGGGCAACCGCATCGGCCTCGTGCATCTGCTCAAGGACTTCGCCCCCAAGGGCGTCAAAGCTTTCGGCCTGCGCGCGGCAGGTGTCGCAAAGCGACAGGTGGGATGCGACCATCAGGTTGAAAGCCTCCGGCAGGGTACCGGCAGAATAGGCCATCAACACGGCGTCATTCAGGTGGTGTTTGATTGTCTCGGTCATCTCGATGTTCACTTCATTGCGTGGCGCAAGCGTTCCAGCGCCAATCGTATTCTAGACTTGATCGTGCCAAGTGGCAGACCGGTTTCCGCGGCGATTTCGCTGTGGGTCAGATCCCCGAAATACGCCTTTTCGATCAACTCCCTTTGGGCGGGCGGCAATTTGGCAAGCGCCGCACCCAGAATTTCCGTTTCTTGTTGCAGCGTCAGAACATCCGTCTGATCTGGTTCTTCTTCCGGACCCCAGGTGAGGTCCTCTGGCTCTGGTCTGCGCTGTCGGCGCAGAAGGTCAATTTTTCGGTTCCGCGCAATCGTGAAAATCCACGTTGCGACGGAGGCCCGCGTCGGGTCGAACTGATGTGCCTTGTGCCACAAAGCAGCCATCACATCCTGCGAGCATTCTTCGGCAAGTGACGGGTCCGCACCCGACTTGATTAAAAAACCCTTCACGCGCGGGGCGAAGTGATCGAAAAGCTCAGCGAATGCCTGAGTGTCCTTGTGATCCCTGATACGGTTCACATGCTCCACCCAAAGCAGCCTTGCAGGACTGGTATTCACGCTCACTTGCTCTTGCCTAGCCTTCATCGTCCGTTGCGGGCGCGCAGGAACTGCGCACGTGACCTTCATCACGTTTGTCGTTTGTATCTCGCTTTCAACACCCGCTAACATGAATAAGTTACGCTGCAGCTGCAAAGACGGATCAAAAAAACTTTGTTTCTGCTCTAATGCATCCATTTTATGGCACGCAGCGTATACACCGCATCACGACGCCCAAGATTGGATCCGCATTTTATGCCCTTCGACGCTCTGACAACAGGCACCTTCTCATCCTACCCGCTTCCCAGAAATACTCAAAAAATCGCCGTGATTGGCGGGGGGATTTCGGGCATGGGTGCGGCTTATATGCTGGGCAAAACCCATCAGGTGACGCTTTTTGAATCCGAACCCAAACTGGGCGGTCACGCGCGCACGGTGATGGCGGGCAAGAACGGTAATCAGCCGGTGGACACCGGCTTCATCGTTTTCAATCACGAAAACTACCCCTACATGTCGGCGCTGTTCGATCAGTTGAATGTGCCGACCGTCAAATCGAATATGAGCTTTGGGGCATCCATTGATGGGGGGCGCCTGGAATATGCGCTGACCTCTCTTGATGCGCTTTTTGCACAGCGGCGCAATGCCGTGACCCCGGCATTTCTGGGCATGGTACGGGACATTTTGCGGTTCAACAAAAACGCGGTGAAGGTTGCGGAGGACCGGAGCCTGAGTTTGGGCGCTTTTCTGCAGCGGCTGGGCACCGGTGATTGGTTTCGCGACTATTACATGCTCCCACTTTCCGGGGCGATCTGGTCGACGCCAACAGAGAAAATCATGGATTTTCCGGCCCACGCGATGGTGCAGTTTTTCAAAAACCACGCGCTGCTGGGCGTGCACGGGCAGCATCAATGGCACACGGTTCAGGGTGGGTCGCGGCAATATGTGGACCGGCTTGAAACGGCGTTGCGGGCCGCTGGCACGGAGCTGAGAACGGGTGCTGCGGTACACTCCGTGACGCGTGGTCCGGGCCAGGTCACTGTACGCACCTGGGGCGGCGCGCCGGAGGTCTTTGACCACGTGGTCTTTGCCACGCATTCAGATGATTCCCTGCGCTTGCTGACCGACCCATCCGAGCAGGAAAAAAAGGCATTGGGCGCCATTGCCTATCAACCCAACGACATCGTCTTACACTGCGATACGTCCCTCATGCCCAAAAGGCGCAAGACCTGGGCCAGTTGGGTCTACACCGAAGACAAGGATGCAAAGTCAGATCGCATCGACCTGACCTATTGGATGAACTCGCTGCAGCCGATCCCCAAGGATGACCTGCACTTCGTCACCCTGAACACAAAGCGCAGGATCCGGGAAGAGTTGATCTATGACAGTGTGACCCTGCGGCATCCGGTCTACGATCTGGCAGCGCTGGAGGCGCAAAAGGACGTCCAATCGTTCAACGGCGCGCAAAACACCTGGTTCTGCGGCGCCTGGATGAAAAATGGATTTCATGAGGACGGGTTGAGCAGCGCGGTTGACGTGGTGCGTGCCCTTCGCAGCGTCGAGCAGGAGAGAGTTGCAGCCGAATGAGCCCCCGCGTCGATCATATCGCCGGACAAACCTATCACTGGCGCAAGGGGTCTGTTGAGAATGCGTTTCGCTATTCGGTCGACTACGTTCTGCTGGACGCGGAAGCAGATGTGCAAACCCCCGGGTTGTTTGGCCGCAACAGGCGCGGGCTGACCTCGCTGCACGACGCTGATCACGGCGGTGCCCCGGGGGCGGGGCGCGGCGCTCCCTGGGTGCGCGATGTGCTCGAGCACCATCAGATCACCGGTGTCGATCAGGTTGAACTGCTGGCACAGCCACGCATGCTTGGGCATGTTTTCAATCCGGTCAGTTTCTGGCTCTGTCGGCGTGTTGATGGCGCGTTGATCACCGTCATCGCCGAGGTGAGCAACACATTTGGCGACCGCCACAGCTATCTGTGCCACCATCCCGACCTGCGTCCGATTGCGCCCACCGACACGTTGAAGGCTGCCAAGATTTTCCATGTTTCGCCGTTCCAGCCCGTCGAAGGCGGATACACCTTTCGCTTTGACATCTCGGACACGCGCATCGGCATCTGGATCGACTATGCGCGCGGCGACGGCGGATTGATCGCGACCCTGACGGGCAAACGCCAACCGCTGACAAACCGGGCCATCCTGAATTCTGCGATGCGCCGGCCCCTTGGTGCGCGCCGCGTTTTGGCCTTGATCCACTGGCAGGCCCTCAAGCTGTGGTTCAAAGGTGCCAGCTACCGCGCACGCCCCAATCCGCCGAAAAAAGAGGTCTCGCGGTGACGCAAAATACGGAGCGTCTTCCGGCCTATTCTCTGTTTGCGGCACTCCTGGCTGCTGCCGGGCTGCCGATCTACATTCACGCGCCGAAATTCTACGTCGACGAATATGGCGTCTCGCTGGCCGCACTAGGGGCCGTGCTTTTTGGGCTGCGCTTGTTGGATGTCGTGCAGGACCCGCTTTTGGGCAAACTGTCTGAACGCCTGCGGGACCATCGCAGCACTGCGGTGGCGGTCGGCTGCGCCGTGATCGCGGTGGCCATGTTCGGTCTTTTTGCCATCCCGCCGCTTCTGCCGCCCTTGATCTGGTTCGGAGTGACCCTGACGCTGGTGTTTTCCGCCTTCAGCTTTCTGACCATCAATTTCTACGCGCAGGGGGTCATGAAAGGCACGCAAATGTCTGGCCAGGGCCACCTGCGACTGGCGCGCTGGCGGGAAAGCGGCGCATTGTTGGGGGTCTGTGCGGCGGCTGTTGCCCCGGTGGCACTTGCGGCTTTGTTTTCCGCGCCTTTTGCCGGTTTTGCGTTTGGGTTTTGCATACTGGCGGTCGCCGCAGCGGTGGCGATGCGCAGTGAGTGGAGCACGGTGGGTCTGCCACCCGCAAGTGGGTTCGGGGTGGTGCTCAAAGACCCGCTCGCCCGGCGCCTGCTGCTGATTGCATTGATCAATGCCGCCCCGGTTGCCGTCAGTTCGACCCTGTTCCTGTTCTTTGTCGAAAGCCGGTTGGCCATGCCCGGCTTTGAGGGCCCATTGCTTTTGCTCTTCTTCCTGTCGGCAGCCGTTGCAGCACCATTCTGGAGCAAGCTGGCGGAGCGGATCGGACCCAAAGACGTGCTCATACTGGCAATGATCTTGGCCATTTGCGCCTTTGGGCTTACGTTAACCCTTGGTCCGGGGGATTGGGTGCTCTTTGCTATCATATGCGTGGCCTCGGGTGCGACGCTGGGGGCGGATCTAACCTTGCTGCCCGCCATCTTTGCCAATCGCATGGCGCGCATCTCGCCATCGGCGGCGGAAGGATTTGGCCTGTGGTCATTTGTGTCGAAGCTGACGCTCGCTTTTGCGGCGGTCAGTTTGCTGCCATTGCTCGAGCGTGCGGGGTTTGAAAGCGGTGCCGCGGCCAACAACTCCGCGGAGGCGCTGGGATTGCTCGCGTTTCTCTATGCCGCGGTGCCCTGCGGTCTGAAACTGATAGCCATCGCCCTTCTGGCGATGACCAACCTGAGGGAGGTCTGAACGAATGAATGCTTGGATATACATCGTTCTTGGCGCGGCGCTCGGGCTTCTTGTGGTGTGGGTAGTGAGGCAGTCGATGGGTTTCGTTGCGCAGAAACCCGAGGATTACGAAGATGCGACACCGGAATTTGACGTCCGTCATCATCTGAATGGACCGCTCCTATGCGAAGGCGTCATCTACGGGCCATTCGGACGGGTCAGCAGCCGGTTTGTTGCTGATTTCGAAGGGAACTGGGATGGCACCAACGGGTCGTTGAAGGAACGGTTCGTCTATGACGACGGCAGCACGCAAGACCGCGAGTGGCACCTGACGCTCTCCGAGAATGGCCGCATTCGGGCGACCGCTGGGGATGTCATTGGCGCAGGAATTGGGCAACAGACCGGACCGACGGTGCAATTGAAATACCGGATCAAACTGCCGGAGGCGTCGGGGGGGCATGTGCTCAACACGGTGGACTGGATGTACCTGGCACCTAATGGCACGATCATGAACCGCTCTCAATTCCGAAAGTTCGGGATCAAGGTCGCTGAGCTGGTGGCGACGATGCGGCCGAAGGACGGAGCATGAAAGACTGGACGGCAAAGCGCTATTGGCTGGTCGGGGCGGGTGACGGTCTGGGCGCTGCTCTGGCCAAAAGGCTGAGCCAGGCAGGCGCGCATGTGATCGTATCCGCCCGGTCCGAGGATAAGCTGAAGGCGCTTGTGGAGAGCCTGCCGCATGAGGGATCCTATCAAACCGTCGATGTGTCAGACGATCAAAGCGTCAAGGACGCCGTTGAGGCGATTGGCCCTTTGGACGGTGTGGTGTTCCTGGCGGGTGTTTATTGGCCCTTCGGGGCGCAGGAATGGCATGCGGAGCACGCGACGGCCATGGCGGACATCAATTTCACCGGGCTTGTGCGGGTCATGGGCGCTGTTGTGCCGGGCATGGTGGGGCGCGATGCGGGCCATATCGTGATCACCGGCAGCCTCAGCGGGTTTCGCGGGTTGCCGGGCTCGATCGGATATACCGCGTCCAAGGCGGGGACCATGTCGCTGGCGGAATGCATGTATGCCGATTTGCGCGGCTCCGGCGTGCAGGTTCAGGTGTCAAATCCGGGGTTCATCAAGACCCAGTTGACGGAAAAGAATGACTTCAAGATGCCCTTTATCATGACCCCGGAAGAGGCCGCCGAAGAGATGTTCAAGCAGATGAACACCGACAAGTTCAAGGTCAGCTTTCCTCGGGTGTTTTCCTGGGTCTTCCGTGGCAGCCAGTTCCTTCCCGATTGGCTCTATTACCGCATCTTCTCCTAAAGCCGCGCGATGTGCTGCGCATAGATTGCGGTCGCACGAGACCATACGCTTGCGTCCGGTTTGGACAGCGACGCCAGCACTGGCAAGAGCTGTTCCGCATAGTCCTCGCTGCTTTCCAGCGGCAGCATGGACGGCAGATTGTCGATGGCTGTGACGTCCAAAGCGGGGGTGTCATGCACACGCAGGGCAGGCGTTTCCCAGGTTGTGGTCTGGTCGTAGACCTTGATGGGGGAAAAATCGCTATCCGGGTCGCAGGCGATGTCGGCGATCACGCTGAGCCTGCGATCCCGTGTGCCTGTATCGCCGGGCACAAAGACCGGCGTCCCCGGACGCGCCAGCACGCAGTTGAAGAAAAGCGCATGCGCCAGAACTTCCGGAAAAGGTCCGCCACTGGACGTCTCCGCCATGTCCCATTTGGTGGTTGCGACCCCCATCGCGGTGCACAGATCCGCAACGCCTGAGCCCACACGACCCAATGCGCCGATGATCAAGGCATCGGGCCGGTGGCTGCCCGTGGCGACCAGGTCGGATTGCAGGTCCGCCAGCAGATGGGTGGAGCTTTCATACGCGCTGATCGGCCTAGCGATCCCGCCATGTTGCTGTGCCGCCCAGCATTTCAGGGCCACGGCGGCTCCGGCATATCCGGCCCAATAGCCGAACGCGGCCAGCCTGCGACCATTGTCATCGGTCAGATATTCAAGGTCCAGCAAGGTGCCACCCCCGGCCTTGAACCGACGCAACAAGCGCAGACCGGCGGGCTGGCCCTTGAACGCGTGACCAAACATGATGTGGCGGTGCGGCAGGGGCGTGCCGTGCTCCGGCAATTCCTTTAGGCCAAAGATGATGGCGTCCTTTGGGGCATCGGGCCAGGAGTGACTTGGCACCATCGTGCATCCCGCCTGCTGGTACGCTGCATCAGGGATCACGCGGGTTGGTGACGCTTCGACGCTGACGCGCATGCCCGCGGCCATTAACTCCGCAGCGCCATTGGGGGTTAACCCAACGCGGGTTTCATTATCCCGCTGCTCTGCCCGCAACCAAATATGGACCATGCCTAAAGCATCCCCTGGGCGATGGCTGATTTGACAGAGGCGCGTTCGTTCATGCGCGCCAGATACGCCTGAATTTCAGGGAAGTCGCCAAGGTCGACGCCATCACCAGCCAACCAGGAGCAGATCATGTAAGCATGCGGATCGGCCATTGAAAACGCATCGCCCAGCACATAATCCCCCTGCAGACAGTTTTCGGTGAAATACTGCGCGCTGGCGGTCATAGTCTGTGGCACCTTGGCAGTCATGTCGTCAAAGCTCGACTGCTGATCCGCCCAGCGGTGCCCCCGCATTTTATGTGCATGGTTCACATGCATCGTGGCCGCAAGGTAATACATCACGCTGCGCATCTGCGCCGCCTTGATCGGATCTTCGGGCACCAGCCCGGCCTCGGGCGCCTGGGTTGCGATGTATTCCAGCAGAGCGCCGGTTTCTGTCAGCACGGTTCCGTCAGACACCTGCAATGCGGGGACGCGTCCCTTGGGGTTGATGGCCAGATAGGTTTCGCTGGTTTGCTCGCCGGATTGGAAATCAACCCGGACCGGGTCGTAGGGCAAGCCAGCCTCCTCGAGCGCGATCACAACGGCGATGGAAATCGTGCGCGGAGCATAATAGAGGCGCATGTCAGTGTCCTTTCAAACGTGGGTCTGGGCGTAGTGCCGGTCCGGATCTTCCAGATGGGGAATGGCGTTGAACATCGTGGGCGAGAGCGTGCCGCCAATGGGAAAGAGCCGGTGTTGCGACGTGTTGTAAATCGCCAGTGCCATCTGCGCCATGGCCTGAATATCAAGCCGCAGCACGTGCCGCATCGCCATCGAGATCAACCCGCCCGATGTCACCACGAGGGCGGGGCCATCGCCTGCTGCAATCTCCGTCAGGGCATCCCAGACGCGCGCCTCGAAATCGGCGAAACGTTCCGGCGCGCCTGCTATCTCATCCCTTTGCCATGCCGCAAAAACCTGCGGCAGATGGCTGGTGAAGGCCGCCTGATCATGCGGGAAGGGCACGCCATGTTCCTGCTCCAATGCGCGCGCCAGCGTCAGATATTCCAGCTCGTTCAGGCGCGCGTCTCTGACCGGTTCCAGCTCCGTCTCCATCGCATGCGCGGTTTCAATGTGCCGTTTCAGCGTGCCGGTATAGAGACGTGTATGGTGTTGGTTTTGCGTGCGTAAATGGGCACCCAGCCACGCAGATTGCTGCTGGCCAAGCGCGCTCAGCTTGTCATAGCTGGCTTCGTCCTGGGCACCGGAATTGGCCTGGCCGTGACGGATGAGAGTGATGTGAGACATGGCTGCTTTCGATTGCTTTGCCCCTTAGTAGGCGAGCACCGTGTCGGAGAAAAGGGCGGGCGCATGTCGGATCATCGGTATTTGGTCGCGGCAGTAGATGCGCGACGCTGCTTTCCAATGGGAAACATATCTGGCGGAAATCCGGCGCGATGTGTCGGGATTAGGGTCCTGAGAGTCCCCCGCGCAGCCTATAGTAACGCGAGAATCTGAGGAGACGCACCGGCATGTCTGACAAAATTACCTTCACAATGGACGGTCAAGAAGTTCAGGCCGATGCCGGTATGACCATCTGGGAAGTGGCCAATGGCCGGGGGCTCGTGATCCCGCATCTGTGCCACAAACCGGCCCCTGGTTATCGTCCGGACGGAAATTGCCGTGCCTGCATGGTGGAGATCGAGGGCGAGCGGACACTTGCCGCCTCCTGCATCCGCGAACCCAGCGAAGGCATGGTGGTCACGACCAATTCCGCCCGGGCGGAAGGCGCGCGCAAGATGGTGGTTGAGATGCTGCTGGCCGATCAGCCGGAGCAGGACGTGTCACATGATAAATCAAGCCATCTGTGGGAGATGGCAGCGCTGAATGGTGTGGAGGAGAGCCGCTTTCCCAAACTGGAAGAGGGCCGCATTCCGCTTCTGGATGACAGCCATGTGGCGATGTCGGTGAACCTGGATGCTTGCATTCAGTGTGGGCTCTGCGTGCGGGCCTGCCGTGAGGTGCAGGTCAATGATGTGATCGGCATGTCGGGGCGCGGGCATGACAGCTACCCGACGTTCGATATGGCCGACCCGATGGGCGAGAGCACCTGTGTGGCCTGCGGTGAATGCGTGCAGGCCTGCCCGACGGGAGCCTTGATGCCCGCCACGGTCGTGGATGAAAATCAGGTCGGTGACAGCGCCGATTTCGACGAGGCCGTCGAAAGTATCTGCCCGTTCTGCGGCGTCGGCTGTCAGGTCTCGCTTAAAGTCAAAGACGGCAAGGTGAAATATGTTGACGGGATCAATGGCCCGGCGAATGAGGGGCGGCTCTGCGTCAAGGGTCGCTTCGGGTTTGACTATATCCACCACCCGCACCGGCTGACCAAACCGCTGATCCGCCGTGAAGATGCGCCTGAAAAGGGGCTGAACGTGGACCCCGGCAATTGGCAGACGCATTTCCGTGAAGCCACATGGGACGAGGCGCTGGATTTTGCCGCCGCTGGCATGAAGGGCCGGGGGCGCGAGATCGCTGGTTTCGGCTCCGCCAAATGCACCAACGAAGAAGCCTATCTGTTCCAGAAGATGATCCGCCAGGGCTTTGGCCACAACAATGTCGACCACTGCACGCGGCTCTGCCATGCGTCCTCTGTGGCAGCGCTGATGGAGAATGTGGGGTCGGGCGCTGTGACCGCGACCTTCAACGAGATCGAGAACGCCGATGTCGCGATCGCCATCGGGTGCAATCCGATTGAAAACCATCCCGTAGCCGCGACCTTCTTCAAGCAGTTCACCAAGCGTGGTGGCAAGCTGATTGTCATGGACCCGCGCGGTCAGGCCCTGAAACGCTTCGCCAGCCATATGCTGCAATTCCGCCCCGGCGCCGATGTGTCGATGCTGAACGCGATCATGCACACCATTGTGGAGGAAGGGCTCTACGATCAGCAGTATATCGACGCCTACACTGAGAACTGGGAGGCGGAGAAAGCGCATCTGGCGGATTTCTCGCCCGAAGCCATGGCGCCGATCTGCGGGATCGAGCCAGAGGTGCTGCGCGATGTGGCGCGCACCTTTGCGGGCGCCAAGGCGGCGATGATTTTCTGGGGCATGGGCGTCAGCCAGCACATTCATGGGACGGATAACTCGCGCTGCCTGATCTCCCTGGCCTTGATGACCGGTCAGGTTGGGCGTCCGGGCTCCGGCCTGCACCCGCTGCGGGGTCAGAACAACGTGCAGGGCGCGTCGGATGCGGGGCTCATTCCGATGTTCCTGCCAGACTATCAGCCGGTTACAGATGACGGTGTGCGCTCGGCCTTCACCAAGGTCTGGGGCTCCGCCGATTTCTCCAACGAGCGCGGTTTGACCGTGACGGAGATCATGGACGCCGTGCATGAAGACAAGATCAAGGGCATGTATGTGCTGGGCGAGAATCCGGCGATGTCGGATCCGGATGTGGAGCACGCGCGGGCCGCATTGGCCAAACTCGATCATCTCGTGGTGCAGGATATCTTCATCACTGAGACGGCGAATTACGCTGACGTGATCCTACCGGCGAGTGCCTTTGCCGAAAAATCCGGGACGGTGACCAACACCAACCGGCAGGTGCAAATGGGCCGCCCCGCTGTCCCACCCCCCGGCGATGCGCGCGAGGATTGGTGGATCGAGGTCGAACTGGCCAAGCGGCTGGGCCTTGGGTGGACCTACGGAAGCCCCGCAGATGTGTTTGCCGAGATGAAGCAGAACATGCGTAGCCTTGAAAACATCACCTGGGACCGGCTGGCCGAACAGAACGCGGTCACCTACCCCTCGCTCAGCCCCGAAGATCCGGGCCAGGCAATTGTCTTTGGTGAGGGTTTCCCGCGCCCTGAAGGTCGTGCGCGGTTTACCCCTGCCAGCGTGATCGCGCCAGATGATGTGCCGGACGAAGATTTCCCGATGATCCTGACAACGGGTCGACAGCTGGAGCACTGGCACACCGGGTCGATGACCCGGCGGTCCACCGTGCTGGACGGGCTGGAGCCGGAGGCGAATTGTTCGCTGCATCCCTCTACCCTGCGCAAACTGGGCGTGGTGCCCGGAGAGCATGTGCAGCTGACCACCAAACGCGGCAGCATTTCGATCATGGCGCGCGAAGACCGTGCCGTCGCGCCGGACATGGTGTTTGTGCCCTTTGCCTATGTCGAAGCGGCGGCGAACATTTTGACCAACCCGGCCATCGACCCTTACGGCAAGATCCCCGAGTTCAAGTTCTCCGCGGTACGTGTTGAAAAAGCCGAAGAGGCCGTTGCGGCAGAGTAACTGCTGTCTTCTCATTCTTGAGGCCAGAGCTTAGGCTTTGACGGGTCGATGGAGGTGAATTGCGTGGTTGATCCTGACCGCTTTCTGGCGAATTTGCATAAGCTGCGCAGCTTTGGCGCGTCGGGTGTCGGCAAAGGTGTCGTGCGTCCGGCCTATGGTGAGGCGGATATCGCGGCGCGCAAATGGCTGGCGCAGCAAATGGCAGATGCCGGATTGCGTGTTGAAATTGACCCCATGGGCAATCTTTTCGGTCTGGCCGAGGGCAAGTCGCTGCTGCTGGGTTCCCACAGCGACAGCCAGCCCGAAGGGGGATGGCTTGATGGCGCGCTTGGCGTCATTGCGGCGCTGGAGATTGCGCGCGCGGCACAGGAAACCGGCGGGCCGTCCCTATCGGTGGTCTCTTTTCAGGATGAAGAAGGGCGGTTCGGCGTCACCACGGGCAGCGCGGTCTGGTCTGGTCACCTCAGCCAAAAGGACGCGGATGGGCTGACCGATCATGCCGGTGTTGCGCTGGCAACAGCGCGGTCCCGCATGGCAGAGATGGTGACAGGTCCGGTCGATCCCGCGCAGTTTACCGGGTTTATCGAAATGCACATCGAGCAGGGCCCGACCCTGGATGCAACGGGGGAAAAAATTGGTGTTGTGACTGATATCGTCGGCATCCGCGACATGAAGATCACCTTTGATGGCCAACAAAACCACGCGGGCACCACGCCAATGCATCTGCGCCGCGATGCGTTTCAAGCCGTGTCGGCGTTCAATGCGCTGATGAACGACCGGCTGCAGAACGTGGTCACGCCGCAGACCGTCTGGACCATTGGCCATGTCGGTTTGCACCCGAACGCATCCTCTATCGTGCCGGGCCGGGCGGTGTTTTCGATGCAATGGCGCGATGCCGATGCGGCGCGGCTTGGGCGGATCGAGACCGTGATCAGGACAACCGCGGCGGAAATTGCCGAGGCACGGGGGATGACCCTGTCCTACGGCCCTCTGCTTGGGTTTGAGCCGGTCGCGATGGACGCGCGCCTGCAGGGCGCATTACGTGCCGCATCAGAGCAGATTGTGTCGGGCCAGTGGCGTCAGATGCCATCGGGTGCCTTGCATGACGCGACAAATGTGTCGGCGCTGATGCCCGTTGCAATGCTCTTTGTGCCGTCCATCAACGGGATCAGCCATGCGTTTGAGGAAGACACCGACGAGGCCGATTTGGTCTGTGGCCTGAGGGTGTTGGCGCAGGCGGTGGCCGATCTGTCGTAAGGCGCGCCGCAGGCCTCATTGCCAGACGACATCCCCCAGAAAAATGTAACCAGCGCCGTAGATTGTCTTGATCAGCTGCGGGTTTTTCGGGTCTTCGCGCAGCTTGGTGCGCAGCCGCGAAATGCGCACGTCCATGGCACGGTCAAAGCTCTCACTGGCTGCCCCGCCCAGATGATCCTGCATCTGGGCCCGGCTGATCAACCGCTTGGGGTTTTCCAGAAACAGGCGCAGCACTTCGCCCTCGGCGTGGGAAAAGGGGATCTGCTGACCTGCGTCATCTTCCAGGACATATTGATCAAAGTGCACTGTCCATCCGGCGAAATCCGCGACCAGACCTGTTGTCTGTGTGGGCTTGGAGGTGCGCAACCGTGCGCGGACGCGGGCGACCACCTCTGCGGGATCAAACGGTTTGATGATGTAGTCATCGGCACCCAACTCCAGCCCGGTGACCTTGTCCTGCACCAGCGCCCGCCCGGAGATGATGATCACGATCGCCCCTTGCTCCAGCGCCAGCTTGTGTACCAGCGTCAAACCATCCGTATCGGGCAGCGAAAGATCCACCAGACAGACATCCGGCGTCTGTTGCGCCAGCGCGGCGGTAAAGGCCTGCGCGCGGCCAAAACTCATTGTGCGAAAACCCGCGTCCTGCAGGGCATCCTCCAGCATCGTGCGGATGGCCGGTTCGTCATCAAGGATTGTCACCAAGGGGGTAGTCATTCGGCGGATACCTGTGCAGGGGTCTCGGCAAACAGTGCTGCAATGTCGTCTGGTGTGAAGGGTTTGCGCAAGACGGGTGCCGCCTTTTGGGCGGCCTGATAAAGCGGGTTATCGACGGGCAGCGAGGTCATCAGCACAATTGGCACGGCACCGTCCACCCTGTGCGCCAGGTCGATGCCGGTGGCCTCACCGGTCAACTGCACGTCAGAGAGAACGAAAGTGATGTCCGGAATATCTGCCATCAGCGCGCTGGCCTCATCCGCGCCCACGGCTTCGATCACCGCATGCCCCAGATCGGTCAGCATCTCGCGATAGAGCGCGCGCAGGTCGTCGCGGTCCTCAACCAGCAGCACCAGCCCTTTGACGGCTTTCACCGCTGGCCGGTAGGGCAATCGCAGGACAACCCGCGCGCCATCCCCCCTGTTTTCCAGCCGCAGATCACCGCCCGCCAGTTTTGTCATATCGTAGACCATCGGCAGGCCCAAACCCGATCCTTCTGCCCCTTTGGTGGTGAAAAACGGATCGAACCCGCGTGTCAGGGCGGCCTCGGAAAACCCCGGCCCGGTATCGGAAATCTGCCATTCGATCCAGGTGTCATGCACAAGGCCGACCGTGACGGAAATGTCGCCCGACGCGCCGCAGGCGTCGCGGGCGTTCAGGATCAGGTTGAGCAGACTGTCGGTCGCCATGCCTGCGTCGAGCAGGACGGGCGTCACCGGTGCTGCGTTATCAATGGTGAGCCGCACGTCCTTCGGCAGGGTGGGGGCGGCCAGCGTATAGAGATCCTGCATCAGCGTGTGCAAATCGGTGACTTCCGGCCTGAGCGCCCGCTGTGCGGTCATCCCGGCGATACTGCTCAGCAAAGTGCCACCGCGCCGCGCCGCCGCGAGGGTTCCCTCGGCAAGGTCGGTGGCCTGGGCGGGCAGGTCCTGCAACCGCAGCAGTTTGGATTGCAGGCCCAGAATAATCGTGAGCAGGTTGGAAAAATCATGGGTCAGACCGGAGGTCATCTGCGCCGCCAGCGCGCGTCTGCGGGTTTGTTGCAGTGCCACGCGGGCCTGCATTTCGGTCGTGACGTCCATGGACAGGATGTAGACGCCACCGCGGGTGTCGGGCGTGAAGGCCGCCCGAATGCGCCGGGCGCTCGCATCATCGGTAAATTCAAAGACCGATGGCTGCCCGCTGTATGCCGTCTCAAGGTGGCTGGCGATCCGGTCATAGGCGGAGGATCCCAAAGCATCGCGGATGTGCATCCCGTGGATATCCGAGGGGCGGTCCGGGATCACCGTGCTGAGCTGCCGGTTCGAATAGGTGTACCTGCCGCTAGCATCCACATGCGCGATATGGGCGGGCATCATCTCCGTGGTCAGTCGGGTGCGCGCTTCGATCTCGGTCAATTCGCGCTTGGCCTCTTCCAGCGCTGCGTTCATCGCAGAGAGCGCCCGGTTGGTGGTGGAAAGCTCTTCGGCGTAGCTGTTCAATTGATCAGACAGTTCTTCGGAACGGCCCTGCAACAGCGCCTCTTGCTGTTTGGTGCGGGTAATATCGGTATAGACCGTGACCCATCCGCCCTGCGGCAGCGGCGCGCCTTCGACACTGATGATCCGCCCGTTTGACCGGGTGCGTTCCATGTAATGCACTTCAAAGGCGCGCGCCTGTTCCACCCGTTCCGCGACAAAGGTCTCAACGTCCGTGACATCGCCATATTCGCCGCGCAGCGCCAGATGTCGGATCGTGTCCTCAAACGTGGCTCCCGGCGTGACCAGCGCATCCGGCAGATCGAACATCCGCTGAAAGGGGACATTGCATACGACCAGCCGCAGATCTGAGTCGTAGATCGTCAGCGATTGCGCAATCAGGTTGAGGCCCGCCGCTGTCAGCTCCTGTGTCCGGTTTTGGGAAATGGTCAAAGGCTGCTCCAAACGATGTCCTGTGCTGACCAGCACACGCCAATGCTATCATGGAAAGTGGGAAGGAAAATCAGCTTTGTCGTGGGTGCCGTGACGAGATGCGTCTGTAACAATTCGTTAGGATTGAGAAAACATGACGAAAAAGTTGACCTCAAGGGTAAAAGGAACATTGTTATTTGTACGACAGCCAAAAGGGCTGCGCTTGTCTGGAAAAAGGGCAAGGTCTGGGAGGACAACAATTGAATAATCGCACAGAGGGCGCCAGCGGACCGCAGTCCGTCCCGGAGCTTTTGCACCGCAATGCCACGGAATTCGCGAATGCCCCGGCGTATCGCGAAAAGGAATACGGCATTTGGCAGTCGTGGACCTGGCGCGAAACGCTCGAAGAGATTGAGGCGCTGGCTCTGGGGTTGATTGATCTGGGCGCCAGGGAAGGTGATTTCGTTGCGATCATCGGGCGGAACCGGCCCAAGCTTTACTGGTCCATGGTGGCTGCGGAAATGGTGGGTGCGATCCCGGTACCGCTCTATCAGGATGCGGTTGCGGAAGAGATGGCCTATGTGCTGGGCCACTGCGGCGCAAGGTTCGTGATCGTGGGCGATCAGGAGCAGGTGGATAAGGTCATTGAGATCCAGGACCAGTTGCCGACATTCGAGCAGATGATCTATCTCGATCCGCGCGGATTGCGGAAATACGACCATGCAAAGCTGCACCAGTATTCGCATGTGCAGGACGCTGGGCGCGCCAAGCGCGATGAGCTTTTGGGCGAATTGACCGCGCGGCAGGAGAAGCTGACCTACGACAGCACCTGCGTGATGCTCTACACCTCCGGCACGACGGGCAAGCCCAAGGGCGTGGTGCTGAGCAACCGCAATGTGATCGAGACCTCTAAATCATCCTCCGAATTCGATGATCTGCGGCAGACGGATGACATTCTGGCCTATCTGCCGATGGCCTGGGTTGGGGATTTCATTTTTTCGGTCGGTCAGGCGATGTGGACCGGGTTCTGCACCAATTGCCCAGAAAGCGCGGATACGATGCACACCGATCTGCGTGAGATCGGGCCAACCTATTATTTTGCGCCGCCGAGGGTGTTCGAGACACAGCTGACCAATGTGATGATCCGCATGGAAGACGCGGGCCGTTTCAAGAAATGGCTTTTCGACATCTGCATGGCGCATGCGCGCAAGGTGGGTCCCGCTATTCTGGATGGGGAGCCGGTCAGCCAATGGGACAGGTTCAAGTATAACCTCGGCGAGTTGTTTATCTATGGACCGTTGAAAAACACGCTTGGGTTCAGCCGCGTGCGTGTGGGGTATACGGCGGGCGAAGCGATCGGACCGGAGATCTTTGATTTCTATCGGTCCCTGGGGATCAATCTGAAACAGCTATATGGCCAGACCGAGGCCACGGTTTTCATCACGGCACAGCCCGATGGCGAAGTGCGCAGCGATACCGTAGGCGTCTGCTGTCCGGGTGTGGAATTGAAAATCGCCGAAAGTGGTGAGGTTTTCTACCGCAGCCCGGGTGTGTTTGTTGAGTATTACAAAAACGCCAAAAGCACGGCAGATACCAAGGACGCAGAAGGATGGGTCGCGACAGGTGACGCCGGGTTCATCGAGGAAAAAACCGGGCATCTGCGGATTATTGATCGCGCCAAGGATGTGGGTCAGATGGCCAGCGGGGCGCTTTTTGCGCCGAAATACGTGGAGAACAAGCTCAAGTTTTTCCCCAACATTCTGGAGGCCGTGGTTTTTGGCAATGGGCGCGATGAGTGTACCGCCTTCATCAACATCGATCTGACGGCGGTGGGCAATTGGGCAGAACGCAACAACATCGGATACGCCTCTTATCAGGAACTCGCGCGGCACAGCCAAGTGATGGATACGATCCAGGGGCATGTTGAGGAGGTGAACCGTTCGGTGGCGCAGGACGACATGCTGTCAGGGTGTCAGATCCACCGGTTTGTCGTGCTGCACAAGGAGTTGGATGCGGATGATGGCGAATTGACCCGGACCCGCAAGGTACGCCGTCGGATCATCGAGGAGAAATACGCGGATATCATCGCAGCACTTTATGATGGATCGACTTCCGTGAGCACGGTCACGGAAGTGACCTATGAGGATGGTCGCAAAGGGTCGATATCGGCGACGCTGGAAGTGCGGTCGGCGGCTGTAGGAGCGATTGCGCAGAAGATGGCGGCGGAATGATGGAACGACGCTCGGCTGCGCCATCGCCCCGCCCACCATCCCGTTTGGCCGCAACTATTGCGAGAGTTCATCATGCTTGATCAGACCGAAGGATACACCACCGAAGACGGTCGCAAGATTGGTGGCGTGGTGATGGAGATGAAGAATATCACGCTGCGGTTTGGCGGGGTGGAGGCGATCAAGGACATTTCCTTTGATATTCGCGAAGGGGAGATCCGCGCGATCATCGGTCCGAACGGGGCGGGCAAATCCTCTATGCTCAACGTGATTTCCGGCTTCTATGTCCCGCAGGAGGGGCAGGTGTTCTACAAGGGCAGCCCGCGGCCACAGATGAAGCCCTATCAGGTGGCGCAGCAAGGCATTGCCCGCACCTTCCAGAACATCGCGCTTTTTGAAGGGATGTCGGTGCTCGATAATGTGATGACCGGGCGGCTGACCAAGATGAAAACCGGGCTTTGGGCGCAGTCTCTTTGGTTCGGCAAGGCGGAACAGGAAGAAACCGAAAACCGGGAATTCGCCGAAAAGATCATTGATTTTCTGGAAATTCAGGCGATCCGCAAGACCCCTGTCGCCCGTCTGCCCTATGGTTTGAAAAAGCGCGTGGAACTGGCACGGGCCTTGGCCGCCGAACCGTCTCTTCTGCTGCTAGATGAGCCGATGGCGGGCATGAATGTCGAGGAAAAAGAGGACATGAGCCGCTTTATTCTTGACGTGAACGATGAGTTCGGCACGACGATTGCGCTGATCGAGCACGACATGGGGGTTGTCATGGACCTGAGCGACCGTGTGGTTGTGATGGATTATGGCAAGAAGATCGGCGACGGCACACCTGATGAGGTGCGCAACAATCAGGATGTGATCGACGCTTATCTGGGTGTCAGCCATGATTGAAATCGCGCGGCCAACTGTGCCTCGACCCGGCACCGGCATGACGTCGGTTGCCCGGCGATGCGGAATGGTTTTTGCGACATCCGCCGCGTTGCTAATGGCATCGGCGCCTCAAGGTGGCGTTCGCGCGGATGCCTGGCAGACTTTCCAGTTGCGGTGCCTCGACGCTTTTGAGGCATTTTCGCCGGCGGTTCTGACCGATCTGAACTGGATCGAATACGCGCAACTGTCTGAGATGTTTTCAAAGGACGCCAGGGCCTATGGGCCGACGGCTGAGGGAGATGTCGTTATCCTAGATCCCGCGCCACTTTTTGATGGGGATCGCTTGTGTTCCGTGTCCGGCAACATCGTGGATAGGGGTGAGATTGCCGGTTGGATCGCAGCACAGGTGCGGACGGAGCGGTACGAGATGGCGCGGGAAGGGGCCGCAACGGTTTTGTCAAGTCTTGAATGGATTGAGCCGCGTTTGCGGGTCACGCTGGTGTTGGAAGGGGTGCATGCAGGCACCTATTCCGTACTGGAGACATACCTTGAAAGCTAACGTCACGTGCATATCGCGGTTTTTCATATGATGAATGTCGGTCTTTCAGTGACCCGGCGGTTTTTTGCCGATATAACCATGGCATCACATCGATGCACGGTGTGCGGTACCGCTTGGTCTGAAGTGCTCCTTTCGCGTGTGGATTCGGCTGGTGCCTTTAACCAGTTTGGAGATACGACATGATGAAATATTGGATGACTGGCCTTTTTGTGATGGGCGGAGCGATGCTCACCGGCAACGAGGCGGAGGCGGCGAGTGCCGAATTCTGCGCCACCCCAATACCGGCGCTGGAACAGACCTGCGCTGTCTTTCAGGACTACTGTGCGGGCTATCTGAACGATCCCAATACGCTGGACCCGGAGACGCTAAGCGCCATTCCGGCATCGGTCAGCTCGCGGTTTGCGGCGAGTGAATTGACGCAGGTGACGCTGGGCTACCGCACCACCCCGACCCCCAACATCGCGGTGGTTTATGGCGATCAATTCCCGTCGTGTGAATTGTTGCTGACCGACCTGACGTTTTCGGACCTGGTGACGGCCTATAAAAGCTGGCGCGCGACCGAAGGGGCGGACTTCGTGGCAACCGCACCGTTTGAGCCCCTTTCCCAGCGGGATATGCCACGCGCCTACGCCGCAGTGTTTCTGGCCGCGCCCCGCGAAGATGGGCGGGTCACGGAGATCACGCTGAACTGGAACCTCAGTGCGGCGGGCCTGACGCGGCTCAAGGTCTCCTACCAGCCGGAACGCGAACACACCCGTGCAATGTTTGAAAGAAAGACCGACTGATGCCTGAGCAACTCGCCTTTACCATTGAAGTTTTCCTCAACGGGTTGATGGCGGGGGTGCTCTACGCATTGGTGGCGCTTGGCTTTGTACTGATCTACAAGGCCAGCGGCATTTTCAACTTTGCCCAAGGGGTCATGGCGCTCTTTGCCGCCATGACATTGTATGGGATCATGAACGGTCAGGTGCCGTTTGCGCATCTGATCAATGCAATCTTCGGCACCGACATCCATTACTTTGGCTGGAACATTCCGGCCTTTGCCGCGATCATTCTGACCATCGGGGTGATGGTACTGCTGGCCTGGATGGTGCAGCGGTTCATTTTCAGATACCTCGTGGGGCAGGAGCCGATCATCCTCTTCATGGCGACCATTGGTCTGGCCTATTTCCTTGAAGGGGTGGGCGATCTGATGTGGGGCTCTGATATCAAGACGTTGGATGTCGGTCTGCCACAAGGGATCAATATCGCGATTGATGAGACGACCTATGGTTGGTTCGGCTACGGCTTTTTCATCGACAATCTGGATATCGTGGCAAGTGTTGTGGCGATCATTCTGGTTGCCGCCTTGGTGATGTTTGCACAATACACCAAGCAGGGCCGCGCAATGCGTGCGGTGGCCGATGACCATCAGGCGGCGCTGTCAGTAGGCGTGTCGCTGAACTTCATCTGGATCCTGGTCTGGTCGCTTGCGGGGTTTGTCGCCCTGGTCGCGGGGATCATGTGGGGCGCAAAATCCGGCGTTCAGTTCTCACTGTCACTGATTGCCTTGAAGGCGTTGCCGGTGCTGATGCTGGGCGGGTTCACGTCCATTCCCGGCGCGATCATCGGCGGGTTGATCATTGGGGTGGGCGAGAAGCTTTTCGAATTCCTGATCGGTGCCCCTTATCTGGGTGGCGCGACAGAGAACTGGTTTGCCTATATGCTGGCGCTTTTGTTTCTGGTGTTCCGACCGCAGGGGCTTTTTGGGGAGAAGATCATTGAACGCGTGTGACACGTCCATGGTGCGCGGCGTTTATTCTTCCAGATTGCGGAAGAGCGCGACGGTCAGTGCGGCCAGCACTGTCACGCCGAGGGTCAGCGCGAGATTGAAATCTGCGAAGGTCAGCATGGCCAGACACAGGCAGATCCCCAGTACGGCCAGACAGATGATGAGGCCAAGACCCCAGAGCGTTGCGCCCGACTTTTGCGGAACGGGTTCTGGTACAGCTTCGCCTGTCGCGACGAATTCGGGTTCCACGACGTCGACACTGTCGATCAAGGCTGCGCGTTGCGCCATATATGCCGCGTCGGTGATATCGCCGCGCGCCAACTGCGCATCGAGGTCGCGCAGTTCCTTTAGGATCGCCGTCATGTCGTCCACTCCTTCCCACCGGAGCGGTTTTGCCCGTTCAAATGGGGCAGAATTGGGAAAAAGCGTGAAAGATTGTGAAGTGGTTAATGCGGCTTCCGGCTGGGGCGCTGCCCCAGACCCCGGGATATTTTTAGCCAATAGAAACATCGGGGTCGGATGCTTTGGGGTGCGTCACATGGTTCAGGTTTCGAATGAGGAGACGCTAAATGTTCTATCGTGAAGCCGGAGATTTCAGCACGACCTATCCACAGGACAGTCAGACGTTTCCGATTAAATTCGACCGGTGGCGCTATTATGCGGTGCTGTTTGTGGCGATCTTTGTCATCCCTTTCATGGTCAATGACTACTGGGTGAATTCGATCTTCATGCCGTTTCTGATCTACGCGATTGCGGCGATTGGGTTGAACATTCTGGTGGGCTATTGCGGGCAGGTCTCGCTTGGTACTGGCGGGTTCATGGCTGTGGGCGCCTATGCCTGCTACAAGCTGATGACCAGCTTTCCCGAGGTCAGCATGTTCATCCACGTGCTGCTGGCGGGCGGGATCACGGCCATGGTGGGTGTGCTCTTTGGCCTGCCGTCTTTGCGGATCAAGGGTTTTTATCTGGCGGTGGCGACGCTGGCCGCGCAGTTTTTCCTTGTGTGGTTGTTCAACAGGGTTTCCTGGTTTTACAACTACTCCGCGTCAGGTCAGATCAACGCGCCCGAACGTGACACTTTTGGCATTCTGATCACCGGTCCGAATACCGAAGCCTGGGCCACTTATCTATTCTGTCTGATCTTTACGGTGCTGTCGGCTGTGGTTGCGCGCAACCTGACGCGCGGGTCGGTCGGGCGGCAGTGGATGGCGATCCGGGATATGGACATTGCCGCAGAAATCATCGGGGTGAACCCGCTCAAAGCCAAACTGACGGCCTTTGCCGTGTCGTCCTTCTTTGTCGGGATCAGCGGCGCGCTCTTTTTCGCGGTCTATCTGGGAGCTGTGGAAGTGGGTGAAGTCTTTGGCATTACCAAATCCTTCCTCGTGCTCTTCATGATCATCATCGGCGGGCTGGGGTCGATCTTTGGTTCCTTTGCCGGGGCAGCCTTTCTGGTGCTTTTGCCGGTGCTGTTGAAAATCATCGGCGTGGACTGGCTGGGCTGGCCCACGGACATCGTGGCGCACCTGAACCTCGTGATCGTGGGCGGTCTGATTGTGGTCTTTCTGATCGCGGAACCGCATGGGCTGGCGCAGCTTTGGCGCGTTGCTAAGGAGAAACTGAGATTGTGGCCCTTCCCGCATTAGCGCGGGCCACAGAATAACGGCGGGCAAACCCGCGACAAGACCCCGGGCAACCGGGACATCGGACAAACACCAAGGGAGGTAACACCGATGAAGTATAGACTAGGAACAATGGCCGTGGCCGGCCTGATGGCGGCAAGCCCCGTGATGGCGGATCTTGTCTTCCCATCGCTGAGCTACCGCACCGGGCCCTACGCTGCGGGTGGCATTCCGTTTGCGGATGGCTATGCGGATTATTTCACGCTGCTGAACGAACGGGACGGGGGCATTGGCGGTGTGGCCGCGCGCGTGCTGGAGTGCGAGACCGGTTACAACACGGAAAAAGGTGTGGAATGCTACGAAAGCACCAAAGGTGAAGGTGCATTGGTGTACCAACCGCTTTCCACCGGCATCACCTATCAGCTGATCCCCAAAGCCACGGCAGATGACATCCCGATCCACTCGATGGGGTATGGCCGGACATCGGCGGCCAACGGCGACGTCTTCAGCCATGTCTTCAACTATCCGGCAAACTACTGGAACGGTGCGTCCGCCGCGATCAATCACATTCTCGAGGTGAACGGCGGCGACATTTCCGGCAAAAAAATCGCGTTGGTCTATCACAACTCCGCCTATGGCAAGGAGCCCATCCGGACGTTGGAGAAGCTTTCCGAAAAGCATGGGTTTGAACTGAGCCTGCTGGCGGTGGACCACCCCGGTCAGGAGCAGAAGTCGCAGTGGCTGCAGATCCGCCGGGAAAAGCCAGACAATGTGATCATGTACGGCTGGGGCGTGATGAACCAGGTGGCGGTGCAGGAAGCCGCGAACATCCGTTTCCCGATGGAGAATTTCATCGGCATCTGGTGGTCGGGTGCTGAGATTGACGTGCAGCCTGCGGGCGACAAGGCCAATGGCTTCAAGGCGCTGGCGCTGACGGCGGTGGGCAGTGACTTCCCGCTGTATGATGATCTACAGAAATATGTGGTCGAGACCGGCAAAACCGCCGGTGCGGGCGATCAACTGGGGACGGTGCCCTACAACCGCGGGATCTATGCGGCCATGCTGGCGGCGGAAGCGGTGAAAAAAGCGCAGGAGATCCATGGGGTGGCTGATATCACCTCCGGTCAGATGCGCGATGGCATGGAAGCGCTGGAAATCACCGAAGAGGTGATGGCGGCGGCGGGTCTGCCAGGCTTTGGCCCGTCGTTCTCTGTGTCCTGTGAAAACCACGGGGGCGAAGGCATGGTGGCCGTGACCCAATGGGACGCGGGCGCGGGCAAATTCGTGAAAATCTCGGATTTTGCGCCGACCGATATGAGCGTCATCCAGCCGCTGATCGATGAGGACTCCGCAGCCTACAAGGCGGAAAACAACATCGAATCCAACTGCAACTAAAAAACACACGGTCCCGGCGGCATCGCCGCCGGGACATCCATTCCGCTAAACTGAGGTCACCGCGCCATGCTGGACGCCGCCAAGGAACAGGACACAAGCACCGACACGGTGCTGGAAGTCAACAATATCGAGGTCATCTACAATCACGTGATCCTCGTGTTGAAAGGTGTGAGCCTGAATGTGCCAAAGGGCGGGATCACCGCCTTACTGGGCGGCAATGGCGCGGGCAAGACAACGACGCTCAAAGCGATTTCCGGCCTGCTGGCAAGCGAGCGCGGCGAGGTGACCAAAGGATCGATCCGCTACCGTGGCGAGGTCATCCAACATCAGGATCCCGCGGAAACCGTGAAACGCGGTGTCGTGCAGGTGATGGAAGGCCGTCATTGTTTTGAGCATCTGACGGTTGAGGAAAACCTGCTGACCGGCGCCTATACGCGCTGTGACGGCAATGCCGCGATCCAGTCTGATCTGGAGCTTGTCTATAGTTATTTCCCTCGGTTGAAAGAGCGCCGCAAAAGTCAGGCGGGGTATACGTCAGGTGGTGAACAGCAGATGTGTGCCATCGGGCGCGCGCTGATGTCGCGGCCCGAGACGATCCTGCTGGATGAACCCTCCATGGGGCTCGCGCCACAGCTGGTGGAGCAGATTTTCGAGATCGTGAAATCAGTTAACGAGAACGAAGGTGTGACCTTCCTGCTCGCGGAGCAGAACACCAATGTGGCGCTGCGTTTTGCGCATTACGGCTACATTCTGGAATCAGGCCGCGTGGTGATGGACGGCCCCGCCGCTGAGTTGCGCGAGAATCCGGACGTCAAGGAATTCTATCTGGGCATGTCGGAGGAAGGGCGCAAATCCTTCCGTGACGTGCGCAGCTATCGCCGCCGCAAGCGGTGGCTTTCATAACCTTCAAGATGCGGAGAATTGCCATGCGTAAGTTTGCCTTTGCCATCGCCTTGACCCTGGTCGCGGCACCCGTCGCGGCCGAAGATTTGGTGGTGCGCACCATTCTGAACGAGCAGCCCCTGAGCGGGTCCGAGGGCATGGTTGTGATCGTCTCCACGCTGACGGTTAAACCCGGCGGGCGCATCCCGCTGCACACGCATCCCGGTGATGAGCATGCGGTGATCGTTGTCGGTGGCACCGCGTTGATGCCGAACGGCAAGGAGGTCGCCTTTGCCGACGGTACGCCGATCTTCTTTCCCGAAGGTCAGGTGCATGGCGGCGTGACCAATCAGGGTGATGCGGATATCGAGATTGTGACCACTCATATCGTCAAGGCAGATCAACCTTTCCAAACGGCGGCTGAGTAAAATGTCCACCTATTTTGACGATCTGGAAACCCGCAGTGCGGATGCGCGTGAAGCGGCGCAGCTGGCCGCCCTCAAGGCGAACATCGAACGCGTGGCGGCGGCGCCGGAGGCGTGTCGGATCGCCGCTGGTTCAGTGCAGTCCCTAAGCGATTTGCAGAAACTGCCGGTCCTGCGAAAATCCGATCTGGCGCAATGGCAATCGGACAGCCCCCCCTTTGGCGGCATCCCGGTAAGCAATCTGGCGCATGTGTTTCAATCCCCCGGACCGATCTATGAACCGGGTGGCATCACCCACGACTGGTGGCGCATGGGCCGGTTTCTGCACGCGGTTGGCATTGGCGCGGGGGACGTCGTGCAAAACTGCTTTGGCTACCATCTGACGCCGGCGGGCATGATTTTCGAATCCGGGGCGCGTGCGGTTGGGGCCACGGTGTTGCCTGCCGGGACCGGGCAGACCGAGTTGCAGGTGCAGGCCGCCCAGGCCGTCGGGTCAACCGCTTATGCCGGTACGCCAGACTATCTGAAGGTGATCCTGGACAAGGCCGCAGAGATGGGCGTGGCGTTGACGATCACCAAGGCCGCTGTCGGCGGTGGCGCGCTTTTCCCGGCGCTGCGTCAGGAATATGCGGATCGCGGCATCACCTGCTTGCAATGCTACGCGACCGCGGATCTGGGCAACATCGCCTATGAAAGCCCGGCCATAGAAGGGATGATCCTCGATGAAAAAGTGATCGTTGAGATTGTAACGCCCGGCACAGGTAACCCCGTCGCGCCCGGAGAGGTTGGCGAGGTTGTGGTGACAGCTTTGAACCCTGACTATCCCCTGATCCGTTTCGCCACTGGAGATCTCAGCGCGGTGATGCCCGGCGAAAGCCCCTGCGGACGCACCAACACGCGGATCAAGGGGTGGATGGGCCGCGCCGATCAGACCACAAAGATCAAGGGCATGTTTGTCCGCCCGGAACAGGTGGCGGCGCTGGTTGCGCATCATGATGCCATCGTGAAGGCCCGGGTCATCGCCAGCCGTGACGGCGCACAGGATGCCATGACGGTTCAGGTGGAGGCCACCGGGGTCGCGCCTGAAGCTGTTGCGCAATCCGTCGTGGCAACGCTGAAGATGAAGGGAACGGTCGAGGTGGTGGCCCCTGGCAGCCTGCCCAAGGACGGGCTGGTGATCGAGGACCAACGCAGCTACGACTGACGCCTGTCTTGCGGCAGTTGGTGAAGGAATGCGCATGGTAGCCAGTTCTGTGACGGCGCCCTCTGAATTTCTAATTTACGACGAGGAGGCGGTTGCGGCGGCGGAGGCTTTGGTGATCTGCATCCCCGGTGCCCTGACGCGCATCAGCATGTTTGACGCGGTGGCGGGTTGGCGCGTGGACGGGTGGGAACCGGTCTACTATCCGTTCCCCGGCTTAGATGGCCGGGCGCTGGACCCACCTTTGAACATCGAGGACGCGGCGGCAGAGGTTGTGGCGTTTGCCCGGCGATACCGGTCGAAACGGATCTGCGTGATCGGATTTTCAACCGGCGGGGCGATTGCGCTGACGGCTGCAGCCGCTTTACCGCCTTCGGTGAAGGTGGCAGGCATGGCGCCCGCCTTGCCCAAGGCGGGCGGATGGCGCACCAAGCTGAGCATTGCCCGCGCGCTGTCGGGCGCGGCGTTAAGGGCGCGTTCGTTTGCAGTCAGACAAGTCTGGTTGGAGTATTATCGCGTCTTGCTTTTTGGGCACAGCGTCCATCGATATGCGGATACGGCGCGGCGCAGCGATGAGATCACAAGCGCGCGTCTGCCAAACATGGTGTTCCCCGAACGCGCGATCCTGCGGGCCCACACGCAGGATTTGAAGCGCTGGAAGGGTCCTGTGGACCCTCTGCCCAACCCCCGAAATGTCCGGTTTTTCGCAGGATCTGAGGACCCGGTGTTTTCTCCCACACAAACGGCGGAATTTGCAGCCAAACTTGGCGTAACCGGGATCACGGAATACGCGGGGCACGGGCATTTGCTATTTCTCTCTGCGGCGCAAGTCTTTGACGACATCCGTGCGTTTTTTGAAGTGCCCGTGCCCCGTAATGATGTTCCGACTGGTAATTCTGACTAAAAGCGTCGAAAACAGCGATCATGTCAGACGCACCGATCCTGAAACCCAGCAAGATACCGCAAAACCGTGCCCGGGACGGGCAGCGCGTGTTGGCTGGCCTGTCCGTTCTGGTGGCCTGCATCTGTGCGCTGCCGATGTTGGCGGTGGCCATCGCGGCCCTCAGCGGTGGCACGGACACGGTCGCGCACCTGATGCAAACCGTGCTGCCGCGCTATGCGGGAACAACGCTGGTGCTGGTGCTGCTGGTCTCAATAGGGACCTTTGCGCTGGGGGTCGGGGCCGCCTGGCTGGTCACCATGACCCGCTTTCCGGGTGTGCGGTTTTTCGAAATTGCGCTGGTGCTGCCCCTGGCCTTTCCGGCCTATGTGCTGGCCTATGCCTACACGCATATTCTGGATCACCCCGGCATTGTTCAGGCGAGCCTGCGCGCGCTGACCGGTTGGGGGCCACGCGACTATTGGTTCCCAGAGATCCGCTCTGTCGGCGGCGCGGCGACCATGCTGATTCTGGTGCTCTATCCCTATGTCTACCTGCTCGCCCGCGCGGCGTTTTTGCAGCAAAGTGCCACGACCTTTCTGGCCGCGCGCGCGCTGGGGGCGAGCGCCTGGTCGGCCTTTTTCAAAATCAGCCTGCCGCTGGCCCGTCCCGCCATTGCGGGGGGTGTTTTGTTGGCGGTGATGGAGACCATCGCGGATTTTGGCACCGTTGCCTATTTCGGGGTCCAAACCTTTGCCACAGGCATCTACACCAGTTGGTTTTCGCTGGCCGACCGGGCGGGGGCGGCGCAACTGGCGCTGTGTCTGCTGAGCTTTGCCCTCTTGCTGGCGATGCTGGAACGGGCACAGCGGGGCGGCGCAAAATACCACGATCCATCGCGCCGTCAGCAACGCATGGAGCCCGCGCGCCTGACCGGGCTGCGGTCGGTACTGGCTATTGGATTGTGCGCTGTGCCGGTGCTTTTCGGTGCGGTACTGCCCATCGTTGTACTGTTTTCCATGGGATTGGGGTCGGAGCAGAACCTGCTCAGCACGCGGTATCTGGGGTTCATCCAGAACTCCCTGACGCTTGCCTCGGTCGCCGCGCTCTGCACGGTCGCCGCGGCGATCATCGTCGGCTTTTTCCAACGGGTGCGGCCCGGGCGGATGTCCCAGGGGGCGGTCTATGTCGCCCGTCTGGGATACGCGGTGCCGGGCGGCGTGATCGCGGTTGGCCTGCTGGTGCCCTTTGCGGGGTTTGACAATGCGCTTGATGCCTTCATGCGGGCACAGTTCGATATCTCCACCGGCCTGTTGATCACAGGGTCGATCTGGCTGCTGGTGGCCGCTTATATGGTGCGCTTTCTGGCTGCCGCTCTGGGCGCTTATGAGGGCGGTCAGGCGATGGTCCCGGCGAATATGGATGCCGCCGCGCGGTCGCTGGGGCAAACACCCACCGGTACCTTGCGGCGTGTGCACCTGCCGATCCTTGCGCCCAGCCTGTTGACCGCCCTGCTGATCGTCTTTGTCGACGTGATGAAGGAACTGCCCGCGACCCTGATCATGCGGCCCTTCAATTACGACACGCTGGCGGTGCAGGCCTACCGCCTTGCCTCCGACGAGCGGTTGGAGGGGGCGGCTGTGCCGAGCCTTGTGATCGTGGCCATCGGCTTGCTGCCGGTCATTCTGATCTGTCGGCAGGTGGGGCGGCGCAGCCGGTAAGGTGGGCCTTGGGCCACCGCCCCCTAATTTACGCGTCTTCGCCGATCTTATCCTGTGTTTGCGTGTCGAAATCACTGGCGTCATGGCGTTCGTGCAGCTGCACTTCCGGCTCACCAAAGGTGCGGTTGACCATGCGCCCGCGCTGGACGGCGGGGCGTGCATCAATCGCCTTGGCCCACCGCATCACATGGGTATAGCTCTCGACATCCAGGAACTCCGCAGCACTGTAGAGACGGCCCAGCACCAGCTGACCATACCAGGACCAGATGGCGATATCCGCGATGGTGTATTCGGCGCCTGCGATAAACTCATGTTCGGCGAGCTGCCGGTCCAAGACGTCCAGCTGGCGCTTTGTCTCCATCGCGAAACGATTGATGGGGTATTCGAATTTCTCCGGAGCGTAGGCATAGAAATGGCCAAAACCGCCGCCCAGATAGGGCGCTGACCCCATCTGCCAGAAAAGCCAGGAGAGGGCTTCGGCCCGCGCGGCGGGGTCCCTTGGCATGAACTTGCCGAATTTCTCCGCCAGATGCAGCAGGATCGCACCGGATTCAAAGACGCGCGTGGGAGTGTCGCCGGAACGGTCGAGCAATGCCGGGATCTTGGAATTCGGGTTCACCCCGACGAAGCCGCTGCCGAATTGATCGCCATCGCCGATCTTGATCAGCCAGGCATCGTATTCAGCGTCTTTGATGCCAAGAGCGAGGAGTTCTTCCAGCATCACCGTCACTTTCACGCCGTTGGGCGTGGCCAGCGAATAGAGCTGGAAAGGGTGCTTGCCGACCGGCAATTCCTTGTCATGGGTTGGCCCCGCGATAGGGCGATTGATGTTGGCGAATTTTCCGCCATTTTCGGCATCCCACGTCCAGACAGCTGGCGGAATGTATTCGGTCTTGTCGGTCATTGGCCCCTCAATCTTGGTATTTGACAGACTAAGCACTTATGTTGAGCGGACACCAGAACAAGGGCTGGTCCGGTCAGCATCGGGACATCAAACATGACGCCACACATGATGGAACAGGTAGGCGGCGCGGGGCGCAAGTCCCGTTTGCAGGGCCTATGCGTGTGCGGAACAACCAAAATACGGCGTTGCGCGTGGGGATCGGGCGCGGCCCGGTTTTTCCTGTCTGTGGTCGTGATCACTTATTTGTGCGTGCAGGCGTCACCTTTGCCCGCCGAGACCGATGCTCCAAATGCGGTGCCGCAGGCCCACGGGTTGATGTGGAACCGCACCGGGTTGCCCGCGGTCTTCCCGCTGCAGGTCAAGACGCCGTCAGGTCAGAATTATTATCTGACGCTGCTGGATGCCGAAACCGGCGCCGCGGCGCTGGCGGCCTTTATTCAGGGCGGCACATTTTTCAAAGTGCTGGTGCCGCCGGGGACATATGATCTGCGGTTGGTGCGTGGCGAGACGTGGCAAGGGGAAGAAAGGCTGTTTGGTCCGGGCAAACAGTCGACTGTCATCGCCCTGGCGGACCCGCTGACCTTCGCGGTGCGCGATTTCAGCACGAAGGCAGGTCACCTCGTTGATGTATCCACAGCCGGGCCAGACCAAATGGCCCGGATTTCGGTGAAACCCCAATTCATCTGCCAGACCGTCAGGCTGAAGGACTTCCCACGTTTGCGACGGTCATCTGACGACATTCTGGCCCATGAACTGCGATTCCCGGAAAATGATGATCTGGTGCGCCTGCCGCGTTTCGCCAAGGAGGGTTTTCGGGCCACCAGCAAGGATCCGGTTTTCCCAGACCGCCACGCACCCCATTTCTCTTTTCCTGAATATGAGGTCGAGGGCAGCCTGTGCTAGCGCTGCGCCTCGGCCAATAAAAAAGCCGCCCGGAAAGGCGGCTCTTTTGAAAAATGATGTCGCGGCGGTTCAGCCTTGGCGGGCTTTGAACCGGCGTTGCGTTTTGTTGATCACGTAAACGCGGCCTTTCCTGCGCACAACACGGCAGTCGCGGTGCCGATTCTTGAGCGAGCGGAGCGAATTGCGAACCTTCATGGTCGTTCTCCTCATGTTGTGGCGCGGGCCAGCGCCGGGTTACGGGTCGTTCGCAAAAGCGAACGGGTGAAACAGGTGGTGGGCGATACTGGGATCGAACCAGTGACCCCTTCGATGTCAACGAAGTGCTCTACCGCTGAGCTAATCACCCCCTATATAACGCGATTTTCTTAACCCCAAACAAAAATGGGGCGCGAAAAGACGCGCCGGTAGCGGGGTCTTTAAAAGGAGTCGCAGCTAAGATCAAGGGCTTTTGGTTTTTGCTTTTTCTGCGCTATGGTCGTTTCAAGAGGATGGTACATGTCAAAGTCAGCGTTTGAAGTCTTTTACCCCGAGCAGAACCAATCTTGCGTGGTTTTTGCCTCGCCCCATAGCGGACGCGAGTATCCATGGTCGCTTTTGCGCTCCACCGTGCTGGACGATCACGCCATAAGGTCCTCCGAAGATGCATTTGTGGACCAGCTCTTTGATTCTGCGATCCAATTCGGGGCGACTTTTCTCAAAGCGGGTGCGCCGCGGGCCTTTGTGGATTTGAACCGCAGCAGTGATGAGCTGGACCCGGCGCTGATAGAGGGCGTGCGGCGGCAAAGCCATAATCCACGGGTGGCGTCGGGCCTTGGGGTGATCCCCCGGGTGGTCGCCAACGGGCGTGCCATCTATCGCGGCAAACTGAGCATGCTGGAGGCCCGGCAGCGCCTGAACGACTATTGGCACCCCTATCACAACATGCTGCAATCCCTGCTGGATGATGCCATACGTCACCACGGGCAGGCGGTGCTGATTGATTGCCATTCGATGCCACATGAGGCGGTGCAGGGGATCGTCCGGCGCGGTGCGAAACGCCCTGAGATCGTGCTTGGCGACCGCTTTGGGGCTGCCGCCTCGGGGGACGTTGTCGACCGGGTTGAGGCGGCCTTTGCCGCCGCCGGTTTCGCGGTGTCGCGCAACGCACCCTTTGCCGGGGCCTATGTCGCACAGGCCTATGGGCGCCCGACGCGTGGCCAGCATGCAGTGCAAGTCGAAATTGACCGCGCGATCTATATGGACGAGCAGTCGATCAAACCTTCGGCGCATTTTGCCGATGTTCAGCGCACCTTGCGCGGCGTGATCGCAGAGATTGCGCAGATCGGGCAGGAACGCATGCCGCTGGCTGCGGAATAGCCGCTACCGCAGGGCGCGGCCTTTCAAAATGGCATCGGGGCCGAAGCGGGCGCGTATTTCATCCGTCGCGCGTTCGGCCTCACCGCGCCGTTTTGCCTGTGGGTCCAGCAGATCGCCCGAGCGATCCGCCCCTTCGGCGTTGATCAGATCCGAGATGCCGCAGCCCAGCAGCCGATAGGGACCTTGATCGCCGACCTGGTCAAAAAGCCCGCGCGCGGTGCGGTAGATCGTGTCCGCCATCTGTGTGGCATCGCGCAAGCTGACCCGGCGCGACAGGAGCGAATGATCCGAACGCTTGAGTTTCAGCGTTACGACGCGTCCCGCGATATCTTTGGCCTTGGCGCGGTCTGCGACCTTTTCCGCCATGCGCCACAGATGCCCGTCCAGCAGGTCGGGGTCGCTGGTGTCGTCATGGAATGTCGTCTCGTTGGAGATTGATTTCATCGGGGCATGGGCCGAGACGCGGCGCCGGTCCTGCCCGCGTGCCAGATGCCAGAGCCGGTCGCCCATCGATCCGAAGCGTGCGATCAGCTCCGTGCGCTCCCAGCGCAGCAAGTCCGAAAAGGTACGGATGCCCGCCTTGTCGAATGAGGCCTGTGCTGCGGGCCCCACGCCCCAGATCATGCGCACCGGCTTGTCACGCAAGAAATCATCTGTTTCGGCTTCCCCAATGATCGAAAAACCGTGCGGCTTGTTGAGATCGGAGGCAACCTTGGCCAGAAACTTGTTATGCGACAGACCGATGGAGCCGGTCAGCCCAAGCTCGGTGCGCATTCGTTTGATCAACCGCGCCAGCATAACCGCCGGAGGATGCCCATGCAGGCGTGTTGTGCCGGTGAGATCCATGAACGCTTCATCCAGTGATAGCGGTTCGATGTCCGGCGTCATCTCCTCCATCATCGCCCGGATCGCGCGCGAGGCTTCGACATAGGCGCTCATCCGGGGTTTGATGATGACCGCGTCGGGGCAGAGCTTGAGCGCTTGGAACATCGGCATTGCAGACCGCACGCCGCGGATGCGAGCCACATAGCAGGCCGTTGAGACAACGCCGCGTCGCCCGCCACCAATGATCACCGGCTTGTCCTGCAGGCTGGGATCGTCGCGCTTTTCGACCGACGCATAAAAGGCGTCGCAATCCATATGCGCAATCGACAGCGAAAAGAGTTCCGGATGCGCCACGACACGGGGGCTGCCGCAGGCGGGACAGCGGCGTCCTTGGTCAAATTCGGTCAGGCAATCGCGGCAAAGTGCGGGCATTTGCGAGCAGTTCGTCTATCATGAAGATATGGGCCAACCTTACGCCAGCGCAGATGAAATGAACATGCCATTCACCGGGGCGAAGCTGGCGCTGTTGATCGGGCGCGGGATCATCACGATCCTGCGGGATGATCGCACGGACATTCCATATCCGGGTCATTGGGATCTGCCGGGCGGTGGCCGTGAGGGTGCAGAGACACCGCTGGATTGCGCGTTGCGCGAAACGCGTGAGGAATTGGGGTTGGACGTGTCGCCCGATGCCGTTTGCTGGCGTCGGTTCTACCAGACGGGCGATCAGAGCAATTGGTTCTTTGTCGCGCGGCTGGCTCTGGGTGCAGAGCAGGCGATTGTCTTTGGCGATGAAGGACAGTGCTGGCGCGTGATGGAGGTCGCTGAATTTCTGCGGCACCCGGGCGTCGTGCCTCGGTTTCAGGAGCGGCTGCAAGATTTCCTGGAAGAGGGTGTTTCTTAAAAAACCCCCCCGCTGCTTTAAGCGGGGGGAGGTAACGAACCTCAGGAAGACGCGGTCCGTTGGGGAGTATCACCTAGGGTCAAGATACCACTTAAAGGCGAATTCACCTACCGCCAGATCACCGGTTTGAACCAGATGCAGTGGTCTGTTGTGCATTAGCCACAGTGGGTTGTTTTTACAGCCCGGGCCGACATTCGGGTTGCGCCTGTGGATAAATGCGAATTCTGAATAGGGATCAGTGGTTTGGGTTGTGCGCCTGTGGGCTGTTCAACTCCGCCACAATGGCCTCTGCGGCAGCGCGCGGATTTGATGATTTCCACACCGGACGGCCCACAACGATGTGGTCTGCGCCATCTGCAACCGCATTTGCCGGGGTCGCGACGCGTTTCTGATCCCCCAAATCGGCACCGGCCGGGCGCACACCTGGCGTCACAATCAGCCGGTCCTGTGCCTGGGGCAGTGCGCGGATCATCGCAGCCTCCTGCGGGGAGGCGATCACCCCGTCGGCACCTGCCTCGAAAGCGCGTGCGGCGCGGGCTTCGACCAGTTCCGACACATCACCCGCCCTGATTTGGCAGACGTCCAGATCCGCACGGTCCAGCGAGGTCAGAATGGTCACCGCGAGGATCTTCATATCGGACGCGCCCGCGCCCTCCTTGGCCGCGGCGACCACATGCGGATCGCCGTGCACCGTCAGGAAATCGAGGTCAAACTGTGCCAGACCCCGGACAGCGGCCTCGATGGTGGCGCCGATGTCAAAAAGCTTCATGTCGAGGAAAATGCGTTTCCCCTGTTCCTGCTTCAGCTCATTGGCCAGGGCCAGACCGCCCCCGGTGAGCATGCCCAGACCGATCTTGTAGAAATTCACCGCATCGCCCAGTTGCGTGGCCAGTTCAGCACCCGCCAGCGCGTTGGGCACATCCAATGCCACGATCAATCTGTCATCCGTCATCATCTGCTCCCCTGTCTGTTGCGTTTCCTTATGCTCTTGGATCGCGGCTGTCCATCGGGTCGGGGTCCAGACAAAAAAAGACCCGGAAGACGCCGCAAGTAAGCGCTCCGGGCCAAGGTGATTGATACAGTCTCAAAGGCGGTGCCGCGTTACCCGATCTGGGGTAGCTGCCAGGCCACAACCTCTCACCTTTGAGACCGGTTGCTCCGCCTGATGAAGTGGAGTTGTGAAATCAGGCGAACCAACTGGAACTGGCAGAACAAGCCAACTTATTACGCAACGACGAGACCGGCAGAACACGGGGCGAACCGTGATTGGGCCTTTGTCTGCAGTGATAGATAAGGGCGGTGGCGCTGCGCGTAACGGGGAAAGGCAGCGGCGCTTTCCCATAAGGTCGTATTTGATTTACGTCACAGCAAGATCATCGCTGTATGACTATAGTTCTATTGGAGCGTGCGGGCCTCTTGAAGCGGCCGCCCGTGCGCCCCAGATAAAGTTCAAGGTCCCATCCGCTGACGTGCCGCCTGGTCGGGCGCAGCCACCCGGGACGCTTTGGAAAAGGAGAAATACCATGGACTTGACCAAGTTCACGGAGCGGTCGCGCGGCTTTATCCAAGCGGCGCAAACGATCGCAACGCGCGACAGCCACCAGCGTCTGGCACCCGAGCATATCCTCAAGGCTTTGATGGATGATGATCAGGGTTTGGCGAGCAATCTGATTTCGGCTGCGGGCGGGACCCCTGCCCAGGTTGTGCAATCAACCGAAATTGCCCTGTCCAAGATGCCAAAAGTCAGCGGTGATGCGGCGCAGATTTATCTTGATAACACCACGCAAAAGGTCCTGACCGAGGCCGAAGCGCTGGCCAAGAAGGCAGGCGACAGTTTTGTACCCGTAGAGCGCATTCTGATGGCGCTCTGCATGGTCAAATCGGCGGCAAAAACGGCGCTGGACGCCGGCGGCGTGACAGCACAAGCCCTGAACAGTGCGATCAACGACATTCGCAAAGGCCGCACGGCGGATACCGCGAGCGCCGAGGAAGGCTATGATGCGCTGAAGAAATACGCGATGGACCTGACGGAGCGCGCCGAGGCGGGCAAGATCGACCCGATCATTGGCCGTGATGAGGAAATTCGCCGGGCCATGCAGGTACTGAGCCGCCGGACCAAGAACAACCCGGTCCTGATCGGTGAACCCGGTGTGGGGAAGACGGCGATTGCCGAAGGTCTGGCGCTGCGGATCGTGAATGGCGATGTGCCCGAGAGCTTGCGAAACAAGAAACTGCTGGCGCTCGACATGGGCGCGCTTATCGCAGGCGCAAAGTATCGCGGTGAGTTCGAGGAACGCTTGAAAGCGGTCTTGACCGAGGTGACGGAGGCCGCAGGTGAGATCATCCTTTTCATCGACGAAATGCACACGCTGGTGGGCGCGGGTAAGGCGGATGGCGCCATGGATGCGGCCAACCTGATCAAACCCGCACTGGCGCGGGGCGAATTGCATTGTGTCGGGGCCACCACGCTTGATGAATACCGCAAATATGTCGAGAAAGACGCGGCTCTGGCCCGCCGATTCCAACCGGTGATGATCCTGGAGCCGACGGTTGAAGATACCATCAGTATCCTGCGCGGCATCAAGGAAAAGTATGAGCTGCACCACGGCGTGCGGATTTCCGACAGCGCGCTGGTCGCGGCCTCGACGCTGAGCCATCGCTACATCACCGACCGCTTTCTGCCGGACAAAGCCATTGACCTCGTCGATGAGGCCGCGAGCCGTCTGCGCATGGAAGTGGACAGCAAACCCGAAGAGCTGGACGCGCTGGATCGGTCGATCCTGCAGATGCAGATCGAAGCCGAAGCGCTGCGGTTGGAGGACGATACCGCGAGCAAAGACCGCCTGGAGACGCTGGAAAAGGACCTGGCCGACTTGCAGGAGCGTAGTGGCGAGATGACCGCGCAGTGGCAATCCGAGCGGGACAAGCTGTCGAGCGCGCGGGATTTGAAAGAGCAACTGGATCACGCACGCGCCGAGCTGGAGATTGCGAAACGCGAAGGCAATCTGGCTAAGGCCGGTGAGCTTTCCTACGGCGTGATCCCGCAGCTTGAAAAGCAGCTTGGTGAGGCCGAAGGCCGCGACGACAGCGACATGCTGGTCGAGGAGGCTGTGCGCCCGGAACAGATTGCAAGCGTTGTCGAGCGCTGGACAGGTATCCCCGCAGGCAAAATGCTGGAAGGGGAACGCGAAAAGCTCCTGCGCATGGAAGATCAGCTGCACAAGCGGGTGATCGGGCAGGGCACGGCCGTTCGGGCGCTGTCGAATGCGGTGCGCCGCGCGCGCGCGGGTCTGAACGACGAAAACCGGCCCCTGGGCTCTTTCCTCTTTCTCGGACCGACCGGCGTGGGGAAAACCGAGCTGACCAAAGCCGTAGCGGAGTTCCTCTTTGACGATGACAGCGCCATGGTACGCATCGATATGTCGGAGTTCATGGAGAAACACGCGGTGGCGCGGTTGATCGGGGCCCCTCCCGGCTACGTCGGATATGATGAGGGCGGCGTGTTGACCGAGGCGGTGCGGCGCAGACCCTATCAGGTGGTTCTTTTCGATGAGGTCGAAAAAGCGCACCCGGATGTGTTCAATGTGCTGTTGCAGGTGCTTGATGATGGCGTGCTGACCGATGGGCAGGGCCGCACGGTGGATTTCAAGCAAACGCTGATCATCCTGACGTCGAACCTTGGGGCGCAAAGCCTGAGCCGTCTGCCCGATGGGGCGGATGCCTCCGATGCCAAACGCGATGTGATGGATGCGGTGCGGTCGCATTTCCGGCCCGAGTTCCTGAACCGTCTGGATGAGACCATCATCTTTGACCGGCTTGGCCGTGACGATATGGACGGCATCGTGGATATCCAGATGGCGCGCCTGCTGAAACGGCTGGCGGCCCGCAAAATCACGCTGGATCTGGACGATGGTGCACGCAAGTGGCTGGCCGACGAAGGCTATGACCCGGTCTTTGGCGCGCGGCCCCTGAAGCGCGTCATCCAACGGGCGTTGCAGGATCCGCTGGCTGAAATGCTGCTGGCGGGAGACGTGAAGGACGGCGATACGCTCAACATCTCCGCCGGGGCCGAAGGGCTGATCATCGGCGATAGGGTGGCGGCGACCAACCGGCCCAAGCCGGATGATGCGGTCGTGCATTGACGCGCTACACATTATAACGTCAGAAAGGCCGGGCATATGACCCGGCCTTTTTCATGAACCTTCCCCCCGACTTGGTGACCTTTGATTGTGACGGTGTTCTGGTCGACAGCGAACCGCTGACCAATGTGATCATTCGGGACAATCTGGCGCGGCACGGGCTGAAGATTTCTATCGACCAGGTTGTCGATCTCTTTGTCGGTGGGACCATGATGGGCGTGATGAATACCGCGCGCGACATGGGTGCGGAACTGCCGGAGGGATGGCTGGACACGATATACAGCGAAATCTTTGACGTGCTTGCGGCCCGGGTCGAACCCGTGCCCGGCATTGCGGCCGTTCTGGACGCATTGGACGATGCTGGCATCCCCTATGCGGTCGGCTCAAACGGCCCGCACCGCAAAATGGAAATCACCCTGACGCGCACGGGCCTCATCGAACGTTTGCAGGGCCGCATCTATTCCCGCGAGGATGTCGCAAATCCGAAACCCGCGCCCGACGTTTACCTGAAGGCCGCGCAGGAAGCCGGTGTTGCGCCGGACCGGTGTGTGGTCGTCGAAGACAGCGCCAGCGGTGCCCGGGCAGGAAGGGCCGCAAACATGTGCACATTTGGGTATGTCGCGCAGAGCGATCCGGCGCGGCTGGACCCCATCTGCGACAGGCTTTTTGCGTCGATGGATGCGCTGCCCGATCTGCTGGGCCTGTGAGGCATCACCCCAAACGTTACAGTTTCCTGTCTCATTCGTGACTCGAAATGGTTTGGTCCTGAACCTAACACTCTCTACATGATGCAAAACGCGATTGCGCAGGAGTAGACGATGGCACATCGGTGGACGAATAACCTGACCCATGAGGAGATCACGCCGGAGCCGCTTTTCATGAACCGCCGACAACTGATCGCCGGCGCGGCGGCGGGTGCCGCTGTGGCCGGTCTGAGTACGCGGGCTGACGCGCAGGAGGCGCTGGAACCGAACCCCTGGGAAGACATCACGCAATATAACAACTTCTACGAATTCGGGACCGGCAAGACCGATCCGGCGGCTTATGCCGGTGCGTTGACGACCGACCCCTGGACGGTGACCATTGATGGTCTGGTCGAAAAGCCTGGTGAATATAGCTTCAAGGACATCATGGCCGAGATGACGGTGGAGGAGCGCATCTACCGCTTCCGCTGTGTCGAGGCATGGTCGATGGTGATCCCGTGGAACGGATTTGAACTGGCGGACCTGCTGGAAATGGCCGGCGCCCAGCCCGAAGGCAAATTCGTGCGTTTTGAAACGCTCTATCGCCCCGAAGAAATGGTTGGCCAGAAATATCGCACGATTGACTGGCCCTATGTCGAAGGGCTGCGCATGGATGAGGCGCTGCACCCGCTGACGATCATGGCGACGGGCATCTATGGCAAGACCATCCCCAATCAGAACGGCGCGCCGATGCGTTTGGTGGTGCCGTGGAAGTATGGCTTCAAATCGATCAAGTCGATCGTGCGGATCACCGTCACCGACGAGGAACCGGTGAACACTTGGCAGGATCTGCAAGCCAGCGAGTACGGGTTTTATGCGAATGTGAACCCGGAGGTGGATCACCCGCGCTGGAGCCAGGCCACGGAACGCAAGGTGGGCGGCGGGCTGTTTTCAAAACGGGTGCCGACGCTGATGTTCAACGGGTATGAAGAAGAGGTTGCCAGCCTTTATGAAGGTATGGACCTGCGAAAGTACTATTAAGCAGTTTGTGCTAGGGTACGCCCATGACGGTTGTTGATCACATAAATGCGTTTGCGCGCCGGGTGCCCACTTGGGGCCTCTATATAGTGTGTCTGCTGCCCGTGCCCTGGTTGCTCTATCTGGCGCAGACGGGCGGGTTGGGACGTGAACCCATCAAGGCGCTTGAACATGAGCTGGGCGAGATTGCCTTGCAGCTGTTGATCATCGGCCTGACGATCACCCCCCTGCGCCGATTGCTCGGGGTCAATCTGCTGAAGTTCCGCCGTGCTTTGGGATTGCTGGCCTTTACATATGTCGCGTTGCACCTGCTGGTCTGGTTGGTGCTGGACGTGGGCATCCTCAGCCAGATCTGGGCGGACATCCTGAAGCGCCCGTATATTACCATAGGCATGGTTGGCTTTATCCTGCTGCTGCCCCTCGCGGTGACCTCCAACAACTGGTCTGTGCGGAAACTCGGTGCTGGCTGGCGCAAGTTGCACCGGCTTTCTTATCTCGCCGTGCTGCTGGGTGGTGTGCACTACATCATGCTCACCAAGACCTGGGCGGCCGAACCGCTCCTCTATATGGCTGCGATTCTGGGTCTTCTGGCGCTGCGCCTGCCCAAAGCGCGCAGTAAACAGGCTGTCTGAGCCTCGACCGCCGGAAAATTCAGCAGGGTACGAAGCCGCCGAGTCGGGGTTTCGGACTAAAACATCGTGATTTGCCGATTCATTTTTGACCATTTGGACGAATCTTTGCCTTCGGGCGGATGAATCACCAGTGATTCAGGCGATTCACGCCGCGAGTCGGCCCTGATTTGCCAAATGAATCGAGGAGTCTTGGGGATAGCTTTGTGGATAACGCTATATATAGGGATATGGGATGCGCCACTGACCGCTGATAAACGAAATTTTCATGCTGAAAGCGGCCCCGCAGAGAAATTTTCCACAAGCAAGAGGCTGTTTTTAAAGGGAAAAGCAGAAAGATGTAAAAAAAATGACGTTTCTTGAAAAAAGGGGTTGCGGGTACCCCGTACTAACCGTAGAACCCCCCTCACCGGCGGCGCAGAGATGCACCAACGGGGCGCCAGACGGGCGGGACACACCGGAAACGGGACGGACCGAAACGAGACGCAAGAATAAAATCAGAGGTAAACGAGGCGGGGCGCGCCAAAGAAGTTA